>NZ_JACJPA010000112.1:0-97914 GCF_014695845.1 Trichocoleus sp. FACHB-591 | reverse complement strand
CGACTCACCTACCGCTCTCAAAAAGCGAAGCAGAAGCTCCAAGCGGTTTAGTTGCAGATCCAGAGGGCAAGGAGTGACTTAATCAACATCCCTTTCTATTTCCGATAAGGTTTAGCGTAGACTACTACGGCTTATGCGTGGCGATCGCAATAATATCGTTAGAATAATTTCGCTAGGCTCAAAGAGTGACCCGATAATTTAGAGCTTAGGCTGCCCTTCAGTAACATGTTGCACAAGTCAAAATCACAAAGGACTAACCTGAACTGAATCTTACTGCAACCCCTGCAATAAGCTATTCATGACTTAAACGATAGTCCTACATAACCTTTAACTCCAAAGCTTCCTCTTTTTGGAGGATCTTCCTCTCTCTTGAGAAGGAAACGAATTAGAGACATCAATTAACATTAATTGCTTTAGGAGCGGCTCTGCGTCAGGTTAGCAGATTTCCTCCTAGTGAATGTTTCCTGTGGCAGATGAAAGAGTTGTCCTTCTCCTACTAATTTCAATAGCGATGGCTGTAGCAATTCAATCTGATGAAATTCTTGGCAGGGTCGTTCAGAGCTTTTTCTGAGTCTGCTTTGATAAAAACTGGGTTTAACAAGCCTAAATCAATAGAGATCAATGCTTCAGCCGTTGAACCCTATTGAAGTATGGAAGAATTTTATGCCAATTGACATCCGAGATGATGTAGTTTACATCATGTTGAAAAAAATTGATGAGTGCGATCGCGGTCCTGGTCCCGACGAAGTAAATTTCTCCGAGACGGACTTTGCGGGTTTGAAAATCACCCCTAAAGATGTGCTCGGTCACTTAGATTATTTAAACCAACGGCAGTACATTAACGCTGAGTTTACAGGCAATGCCTACGGCAACCAGGAAGATGTTCCTGATGCAGTTGCTCCTAAAGAGTTCGATTTCAGAATCGCTAACAGCTTCGGGGCCGCTGACGGTCCTCTACCTCATCTCATTTCCTTCAAGAAAGCAGAGTTGACCGAAAAGGGTCGGCAAATGTTGGACGAAATGAACGCAGACCCACCGAAAGCACTGGAGAGTGGTCCAGCAGTTCCGATCGCTGACAAAGACTCGCCTTTCCTAGAGCGGGTCATGGTCAAGGCCAATTTGACTGACCTATACGACGCCAGAGACATTACTGAAGTCGTGTTCCGCACCATGCGCGACATGATGACCAATGAAGCGGTCGATCGCGTGGCTGAAGAACTGCATGAACCGATGGAGCCAACAGACGAGAAAGCACTGCAAAATGAAGTAGCTGACTTGTGGATCGACACAAATCCTTTGGTGCGCTTCCTCAGTCGAGTTCGTCCTCCACTGATCATCAAAGAAGATACCTTCCTGTTCCGGATTCGCCAAGAAGCAGGCATTCCCCAGGAGACTGATGTAGACACCGTTCTTAAAGCAGTCTTTTCCGCAGCCAAAGATGAACTTTCGGAAGATCGGATCAAAGAGATCGCCGAGTTCTTGCCTGGCAAAATTCGCCAAATGTGGGATCACGCTTAAGCAAACTTCAGACTGATTTTTCAGAGTTAATATTTTGTCTGCGATCGCTCTCAATTTAGGGAGGGCGATCTTTTTTTTACCTACTTTGAAGTCGATTGATCAGCCAATAGATAGCTGATCAATCGACAATATGCCTTCCATGATCAAAGAAATTGGATCATCAATTGCTGACTTAAACAGCTTTAAATTCAATCTTTAGCTCGATGGCTTGTAGGAGAAAACCATGATTCAATTTAATCCCGTCAAAAAACTCTCCCTAGGAGCCGTGGGGGTGGTTGTGGGAGGCTTATTAGTAGGTTTGCCACTAATCAATCAAGTCACGGCTCAAACCCGCTCATCGGTGAATCCTTGCCCTCGCATCTATTACGAAGAACCCTACAACAGCACTCGGCTGGTTCCCTCCGGTTGTCAAGCTAATGCTTTTACCCAAAGTGCCAATGCCACTGGCAGCACGACAGGCAATATTACTAACGCCACTGGTAACGCTATAGGCAACACTAATAACCAGCTATATCGAATTAACCCATCCACCACTTTACCTGGAACGTCATCTGAGAGAGTCGGCACAACAGCTCCTGCTCAACCCCCTCTCCCCGCAAGCCTCGGAAATGCGATCGCCACAGTGATTCCGCTCAACGGCAGAGTCGATGTGATGCTGAGAAACAATACTGGTACTGCCATCACCTATGAAGTGATTGGTCATACCCAGCCGCGATCGCTTGCAGGTGGCGCTGAAGTTATGCTGCAAGACTTACCTGTTCCCGTGACAATCACCACCCTCCGTCCTGACCGAGGCTTAGTACAAATCGCACCGATCGCTGGGGCTCAAGCAGGCTCGATCGGCTTTGCTCTCGATGGATCAGCCAGACTGAATAATGCCCAGGAAGCAATCCGAATTCAAAACAACGGCCAAGTGTTGGTGAACTAATTCTTTTGGCACCTAACCCCAGTCCCAGCTCTACCTAGCTTGCTTCCCCGCTGGGGGAAGGGGAGTATGCAGGTCAAATCTATGCCACATAGCTCTCCTCAGTGCAGTAGGAGTATTGCTTCATGCGAATGACATCGCGGACTTGGTCTAACAATTTTCGAGGTCGTAGTTCCATATCAGCACCCTAAATTCCGTCTAATTCCGTTTCTGGGATCTTAGGCAAAATAAAAGGCGAAAATAGAGCGAAGAAACGTTGAAGAATTTGGGCTAGTTCCTGAAATAAGGGGTATCATACGGAAAATTGTTCGGGCTAATGTCTGACTTGGGGGATTAGGAAGAGCCGATTCGGCTCTTCCTAATCCCCTCTATAAGGTAAATATGCCGAATCAATTCTGTCTAATTAATAGTCATGCGGCTTTCAGCTATCTGTAGGGCAGTAGCTTGAAGGCTGTTTGTTGGTAATGTTCCAGTTCCCGCTAAGCAAAACGTAAAACAGTACCGTTAATTCAGGATTGTTCAGAAATTGCGTCAATTTTACGTTTAATAGCGGTGTACGCCTCTTCCTTAGTTGATAGCCATTCCGCTAGTCCTAATGAAGCTATATCGTCATCACCATTAGCTTGCATAAATTTGGGATGGCTGTAACAAAGAACATTTACTGCTAAACCACTCCAATCTTGATCGATCGAGTCAAGAGAAACCAGAATAGTCCAGCCACGATAATGCGCCATGTGGTTTTCACAAAATGGTCCATTTTGCCCCCCAATGTACATTAATTGATCTTCTACCCAGACTTCTGAAGACAATTCTTGATAAGTTGTTGTGCTAGGAGTAGAAGCCTTATACTTTTTGAGAGCTTCTTCAGTTTCAGGAATAAGAGCCATACATACTCTTTGATAAAGAAATCCATTTGGAATTTTCAATTTGTAGCTGTCTGTTTGGGGATCATAATCATGAATTGCAATTTTTCTACCCTCAAAAAGCTGTGGATCTAGAGGATGCTTCGCAAATGGATTGAGGAGAATATGACAACCATCAAGCAAAGTTTCTTGATGATTTGGTCTTTCAGCAACAAAACGCTGGACTCCTGTTTCAGTTTCCGATTCAATAGCTCTAGAGCCATAAAAGATAACTGGATATTTTCCCTCTCCAGCAAGGGCACGAACCTTACAAAGAGTTGCCCGGTTGTTAAAAAAGATGGCACTTACATCAGCCATTGCAGGATTAGTAAATAAGCCTAGAGGAATTTCCACACCAGGTTTTTTCTGTACTTGATATTTTCTAGACTCCCCTACAATGAGTAATTCTCCTTCGTGAGTGCCCGGAATAATCAAAGGTTGCTCATAAGCGTAAAGAACACGAACAAGGGCTAAGCTATCTTGAAGGAAAAAGAAGGGTTGATCAAATGGGGTAACGCATATTACAAATGGCTTGTTCTGAACGTGAGCAAGCTTTGAATAAGATGAAATGTATTTCTTGTGTTTATCAGTGACTGCTTGTAATAGTCGGATTGTAGAGAGTCTTAGAATATCCTCCATTTTAGATTCTTCAAGCATACGCGGCTCTTTATCCCACTCAGGACGAAAGCCTTGAGGGTGGTTTGCTGTAGTCGCTTCAGCAATAAATTCACCATAAGGAGAAGTTAATATAAAGTCTGGTGCTGGATGGGAGAAGTCAACTGAGCAATTAAGCTCTTTGAAACAGGCAAAGAGATATAATTCCCAAAACGAAGAGTTAAATGTTGTTTGGAATTCTTTTACAAATTTATTGTCTCGATCTGCAAAACCATCCGCCCAATTTTTCAAGACTTTACTTTCCGGATCGTATAGTCCTGGTTGTGCAATAAGGCGAAAGTGAGGATGTTGAAGTTCTTCAGATACGACAGGTGTGAAGAGATCCATAGTTTTAGGGTTAGATAAGTGACTACCAGCTTAGCTGACGGGCAAATACAGCCACATAACAACCCGACTACAGTGGACTGCTGGGAGATCCTGGTGATGTTGCAAAAGCTACTTGCAGCCGCTCAGCCAGAACGTTGACGCTGAGGAACCGTTACAAGCCCGTAGTTATAGGTCGCTTCTTCCTACACATAAGGTTCTGCAATGACCTTGCCATTAATAAGGGTTTGTCCATCACGAATTTGCACCACATATCCTAGTAGACCAACCACACGTTTAATTAAGTCATCATGCGGGTTTTGGGCCTCTAGCCTAGAAGGAGCTTTGACCACGACCAAGTTGTTTCGTTGCGGGGAATGGAAGCGGTAACTTAGTTTCTCAACCAGCAGGCGATCGCGAAGTATCCCTTAAATCGCTCACTTCTAGGAGCTTGGGAAAAGGTCTAAAGACGGCGGAGAGTTGGTCGAGAAGTAGGGATCAGGCTTCTGTCACGTCATTTGCCACGTCATCTCTTGGCCTGCCCGTAAAGGCACAAGCCCGGATTCAGTAAATGGAACCTCGTCGGGAACGCGCCAAGTCGTTCTGGTCAAAGTAATCTGTTCGCTATTGCGCGGGAGTTGATAAAAATCTGGTCCATAGAAGCTAGCAAACGCTTCAAGCTTATCCAGCGCATCAGCACTCTCAAACGCTTCTGCATACAACTCCATCGCGTGCAGAGCCGAATAGCAACCCGCGCAGCCACAGGAACTTTCTTTGCTATCGCGGGGATGGGGAGCGCTATCGGTGCCAAGAAAAAACTTGGGATTGCCAGAGGTTGCCGCTTGCAAAAGTGCTAAGCGATGCTCCTCACGTTTCAAAACTGGTAGGCAATAGAAATGGGGGCGAATACCACCTTGAAATAGGATATTGCGGTTAAATAACAAATGTTGTGGCGTGATCGTTGCAGCGACATTGTTGGCAGACAGGACATACTGCACAGCATCTGAGGTGGTAACGTGCTCAAGCACCACGCGCAAGTTAGGAAATCGCTGCTTGAGGGGGATCAGATGTCGCTCGATAAATACTTTCTCGCGATCGAACATATCAACATCTTGATCGGTCACTTCCCCGTGCAGGAGCAAAGGCAGGTCTACCTGCTGCATCGCTGCAAAAACGCGATCGCACTTACCAATGTCCGTCACACCGAAGTCTGAATTGGTCGTTGCGCCCGCTGGGTAGTACTTGACCGCTTTGACAAACTGGGATGCTTTGGCCGCGATAATTTCTTCAGGGCTGGTGTTGTCAGTGAGATAGAGTGTCATCAGCGGCTCAAACTGTTTACCAGTCGGAATAGCGGCAAGAATGCGATCGCGATAGGCAGCAGCAGCAGCCACGGAGCGTACTGGAGGCTTTAGGTTCGGCATAATGATCGCACGGGCAAACTGACGCACTGTATGGGGCAGAACCGCTTTCAGCGCGGCACCGTCGCGGAGATGCAGATGCCAGTCGTCAGGTCGGGTTATCGTAAGCTTTTGCATCTCGTAATTATAAAACCGCTAGTACTTCATTACGGAAGACATAAGCTAACAAGGCCATGCACTGTTGAATCACCGAGGTTTCTCCTCAGCAGGCGATCGCGAAGCATCCCTTAAGGAGAATTGCCCACTAGGAACTTGGGGGAGCGCTAAAGACGGCGGAGTTGATCGAGGAGCAAAGATTCGCTTCTGGTATCTTCTAGCGCCCGTGCTACTACAATCGCTCTTTGATAGAAATTGCGGGCCGTTTCCCGGTTGCCTGAGGCTTGATAGATTTCGGCTAGCGATCGCAATGTCGTGAGCTGTTGGCGCAGATTGCTCTGCTCTTGGGTTAACGCTAAGCGCTGATCGAGTACCTCTAAGGCACGAGTGTAGTTACCCAAGGGGCGATAGGACGCAACTAAGCCATCAATGGCCCGAAGGTGATTGGGGCGATCGCGACTAGTGCGAGCCAACCGTAGGGCCACACCATAAGCATTGGCTGCATCTTGATACCGTTGCGCTCCTCGGTAAGCATCGCCCAAATTGTTATAAGTGCTGGCCTCGCCACTAGGATCGCCTGCCTGTCGTCGGTAGGTCAGGGCTGATTCTAGTTGTTTAATTCCTTGGTTATAGTTTCCGGTCGCTACGGCTGCCAAGCCCAGGTTGCTCAAAGACAAGCCCTGACCTTCCAGGCTATTGATATTCTGTGCGATCGTTAGGGCTTCGTTAAAGACACTGGCAGCGGCTTGGGGGGCTCCACGACGCAACAAAACGGTCCCGACATTATTCAGGCCGTAAATTTGGCCTCTAAAGTCGCGGTTGTCACGGGCGATCGCTAAACGTCGGCGCAGGGCATCTTCTGCTTCCCGGATTCTGCCGAGTTGAGCATAGGTCAGGCCAATAAAGTCGTAGGTCAGGCCAGTGGCCGAGACATCGCCAATGCGTTGGTAGAGCTTCACCGCTTGTTGCCAAGAGGCGATCGCTTTTTCGAGTGAGCCTTGTTGTTCGTACTGTCCGCCTAGGCGAACCAAGCGATCGGCTTCATCTCTCAGCTCACCTTGAGTGCCGTTATTGACAGGAATATTTAGCTGTTCATTTAAGCTGGCAGCGTTAGCCCCGCTCAAGTTGAACAGGCAAACTGTACCTGTGGCTGTCAACAGTGATGCGGACGCAAGAACGACTGCTAGTAAACGGCGACTCATGACAATTTCCTCACAACCAAGCTTGATGGAATCACAGGCACCCAGCGCCGTAAAGCTGACTCGATTCAGCTAAATTCGACGAACGGTTTTTATTCAACACTAGGTTCCAACGTGATCGAACTAAAGTCGAACCCATCGGTCCGATCCCTAGTATTCCCACCTAAATAAATTTCACAAATATCTTCTGGAAGAGCCTCTTCTAGGAGTTTGTAGCCTTCTTGCAACCGCACCTTAACTTCTGCGGGCGAAATTGCTTCCCCCTCCGCCTGCAAGTAAGCCGAAATCCGAGTTTCGCTCCAGTGAAAGGTTTGAGCCATCAAAATCATCAGCCGCAGCACTGGAGGCAACTGGTCTAACGCCTGCTCCACGTAGCACCACAGCGGCGGTGAAGCGCCTTGCAAAGAGTAATGCACCGACTCGACCGGGGGTAATTCGGCTTGGTTGATGCAAAAGGCTGTCATATTAATCAGCCAATTTTGCAACGTCAGGTTTTCAATATTCGAGAGCTGGCTCGATCGCAAATCTAACCCACCTAGCTCATGAAAGACGTGCCGCCAGGTAATGGCAAAGAGGTAGTCAGCCTGCACGGGTGATCGCGCTGAGTGCCGAATTAAAGTGTAAACAATTGGGCTGTAGCGACAAAAAATAGCCGTAAAATATCGCCCCGAATCAGGATGGCGCTGAAACAGCGTCAACAACTCCTGATCGCTATGATGAAAGAGCGATTGGACAATCGGATGATTGCTTTCAGGAAACGTAGGAATTTGCACGATTTTCAGTCACTGACTGGCTGAGTCTCTAATCGGAATTGACTCTTACTATAATCTACGCTTTTCCCCAATTAAAACTCTTTTTCTGAAAACGAGCCCGTGGCGATTAAGGAACAGTTGGTGTTCAATTCCCAATCCGCCACAAGTGAGCCTTTTTTGAAGTTTGGATGAGGTAGGTTTAGCCTTGATAGACTAAGATCACTAGCGATGTGTGTCAGCCACCATCTCTAGAATTCTGTTCAACTGGCTTAAGTCCCTCACTTAATTCATGGTTCTAGCATTGAGTGTGATGCCCTTCCTGTCTCAGCCTCTAACTTTGGGAGCTTTTTTCCCCGCCCTGCCGTTAGACAGCCTCTTGTCAACGCAAGGAATTATGGTTTTGCTCTTGGCAGCTTATGCCGGAGCGATGTGGATGTTTCTTACCAGTGCCCCAAAAGTGCACACCATTATGGTGTCCGACTTGGAGTCCGGTCGTCAGTTCTATGAAGGAGTGTTGGGCTTGGCTGCTGCTGAGGTGCCATTGCACTACTACTACAACTATGAGCAAAGTCTGGGCGCAACCAGCGTTGACCCACTCTATATGTCTCCAGGTTTAGGGGGACCAGCGACTGCGACTCGCAACTTCAATGGCACCGATGGCCTCTGGTACCAACTCAAGAAAAACACCCAGGTGCATGTGATCTCTGGAGCCAGCCTGGGCCAGAAAGAACGCCAACGCCATGTCTGCTTCGATCGCGACTGCTTAGAACAAGTGCTGATGCGGGTGCAAACGCGAGGCATTAAGCACAAAATTCGCCGCGAAAAACCCCTGAACTTCTTAGTCAAGGACTGGGAAGGCCGCGTGATCGAGCTGGCAGAAGTCTCGAATTAACCCCTCTCCCCACCGGAGCGGGACTTTAACTTTAGCTCCCCTTCCCTATTAGGGAAGGGGCTGGGGGTCAGGTCTCTTCGACTAACTCACTTTTTCGCAGGTGTACTTGGGCTTGATGTGCTCGTTAAAGTATTGCCCCTTGGAGGTGGCGGTTTCCAAGCCTTGATACACTACTTCGGGTACATCCTGGTACTTGTAAGCAAGGCCACGCAGAACGATCTCTAGCGTTTGAGTTTTAGCATCGTACTTGTGCCCTTCAATCAAGCTGCTTTCGGGCTTTAGGAGCGGAAAAGCGATCGCGTCTCGAATGCTAGGGCTATCGGTCAGCAGCATCACCAGGCGATCGATACCGATTCCTAAACCACCCGTGGGGGGCATGCCATACTCCAGCGCCGTCAGGAAGTCTTCATCCACATCATTGGCTTCCAGATCGCCTGCTGCTTTGCGGGCCGCCTGCGCTTCCAGCCTTTGCCGTTGATCGATCGGGTCAGTTAACTCCGAGAAGCTATTGCCTGTTTCTCGACCCACAATAAACAACTCAAAGCGCTCAACTAATCCGGGCTTGGAGCGATGCGGCTTGGCGAGCGGTGAAATCTCTACGGGGTAGTCGAGCACAAACGTTGGTTGAATCAACGTCGCTTCCACTTTTTGCTCAAAAGCTTCGTTGAGGATGTGCCCAATGGATTCACACTCATCAACTCCGCCAATCTTGGCTTGACGTGCTGCTGCTTTAGCTTCGTCTAAGGTTTGAAATTGGCTGAAGTCAATGCCTGTTTTCTCTTGCACTAGCTCGTGCATCGTGGCCCGTCGCCAAGGTGGAGTCAGATCGATCGCCTCACCTTGGTAGGTAATCTGGAGCGTGCCTAAGGCCGACTGAGCCGCATAGGTAATTAACGCCTCGGTCAGGGCCATCATGTCGTTGTAGTCAACGTAGGCTTGGTAAATCTCGATCGTAGTGAATTCGGGGTTGTGCCGTGTGGAAATCCCTTCATTACGGAACACGCGACCCAACTCAAACACTTTCTCAAAGCCACCCACGATCAGCCGCTTCAGGTGCAACTCAGTGGCGATCCGCAGGTACAGGTCCATCTCCAAGGTGTTGTGGTAGGTGACAAAAGGCCGCGCCTCTGCACCGCCCGCCTCACTCTGCAGCACCGGAGTTTCTATTTCAATGAAGCCTTGTTGATCCAAATAGCGCCGCATGGCTGCGGTAATCAACGCCCGTCGCCGAAAGGTTTCGCGTACCTCTGGGTTAACGATCAAGTCTACGTAGCGCTGGCGATAGCGTTTAGCAATATCAGTCAAACCGTGCCACTTGTCAGGCAACGGTAAGAGTGACTTGGTGAGAATGGCGTATTCGCTCACGTAGATAGACAGCTCACCTTTTTCGGTCCGCTTGATGTTGCCGCGCACGCCAATGATGTCGCCTACATCGGTGAGTTGCTTCAGCAAGTTGAAGGCATCCGGCGTTTCTGGCATGCCTGACTGAATTTTCTTTTTGTCTAAATAAAGCTGGATGGTGCCAGTTTCGTCTTGCAAGGCAAAGAAGGCTAGCTTGCCAAACACCCGCCGCGCCAAAATTCGTCCGGCGATCGCGACTTCTATAGGATCTTCCGCGCCATCAGGCAAGTTAGCGAATTTGGCTTGGAGGTCGGCAGCATGATGGGTAACTTCCCAACGGTAGGCATAGGGAGTCAGTCCCGCTTGTTTCAGCTGCTCCACCTTTTGCAGGCGGTTGGCACGAATTTCTTCTAGGGTAGAATTGGCTTGATTTTCGGGTCGGGACTGCTCAGAAGACATAGGTTAATCAGTAACGGCCAAGCTAACGATGGGTTAGGTGCACCTGTTCGCCACAGCTAGCTCAACAGGTCAAGAACAAAATCTGATTATAGTCGCCAAGCCCATCCATTGCTGGAGGTTTTCCGCCCAAAAACGATCGCTTTTGGCGTCAACTTGGCGATCGCAAAAACGGCAAAATTGCTTCGGCGAGTGGAGCAGGATATTCCTCATGTAAACCCAGCGAGCCTGTTAGTTTTTGGGTTTGGACTCCAGAGAGGGCGGCGATCGCTTCCATTTCTGCCTTGGATTTAGGCGGCGCTTGCTCCCCAATCACAACCATCAGCGGTGTGGGCAGAGGTTGGCACCAAGCTAGGAAATCAGCGCGATCGCGGACGGGGTCTAAGGCTCCGGTGACAAAGGCGGCAGGGGCGAAACGGGCTCCGGGTTGCTGAGTGCTGTGCCAACGGCGATCGACCAAATCTGGGGTGACGTTGGCGGGGTCAGCATAGACGTGACGGCGATACATCAACGCCAAAAAAGACGGGGTGGTGTTGAGCTTGTACAATGCTTGACCCAGAAGAGGCGATCGCACTGTTCCTCTCACCACACCTGCGCCTTTGGGCTGCACGCCCATTGTCGGTAAGGGACCACGCCACGTGGGGGCGACCAAAGCCACGCGAGACAAAACTCCAGGCTGCTGGGCCAGCTTCATCGCGTAGCCTGCGGCATGTCCTGCGGCTACGACTGCAATAGGTTGCTGAAATACGGCCCCAACGAAATCTTGGAGCAACTGGTGATAGACAGTAGGTTCGTAGTTGATTGGCGGACGAGCCGACTCTCCAAACCCCAGCCAATCGATCGCCGTAACTTGAAACTCGAAAGCTAAGCGTTTGGCTAATCCCGCCATTTCTGCTCGCGTGGAAACGGTGCTGAATGCAGGCAGTAGTAAAACAGGAGCGCCTTGTCCTAAGGTTTCGTAGGCGATCGCAAATTCTTGACCTTGATAAGACCACAGGTACTGCTGCACAGTGCCGCCAATTTCTGTGGTGGCAGTTGTGTTGAGGGTTTGTAATTGCTGAGTCATATCTAAGCCTCAATCAACTGGCGGAACCATTCATCTTCCCAGAGGCGATCGAAGGCAATATCAGTTTTGGCTTCTTCCCGGTACTTCGAGTCAAGCTCGATCGCGCGTTGCAAGTGTTTGAGGGCTGGGTCTACCTCCCCTTGCAGCGCGTAGCAGTTGGCTTTGTTGTAGACCGCACTGGCATAGTCGGGTTGCAGGTTCAGAGCTTTGTCTAGGCTCTCTAGAGCTTCGGGGTCACGACCGAGCTGCACTAGGGCATAACCGCGCTTATCCCAAGCTTTGGGGGACTCTGGTTTCAGCTCAATCACCTTATCGAACGAGGCGATCGCTTCTTCGTACTGTTGCACTTCCAGCAGCGCCAAGCCGCGGTTCATCCAAGCTACAGCGTCATCCGGTTGGTACTGCACCGCTTTGTCGAATGACTTGAACGCTTCTTTGGGTTGCTGCAAGGTGCCGAGCGCCACCCCTCGGTTGACCCAAGCTTCGTGATAGTCGGGCTTTAGCTCCAAGGCATGGTCAAAGGAGGCGATCGCGTTTTCGTAACGCTTCAAGCGGCCCAGGGTTAGGCCACGGCTCAACCACGCCTTGTAGTTGTTGGGTTCCGTTTGCACCACTTTCTCAAAAGCGGCAAAGGCGGCATCGTACTGCTGCAATTCCTTCAAGGCCAAGCCGCGTTGGTAAATCGCACCCGTATGATTGGGGTTGAGTTCTAGGACTTTATCAAAGGCGGCGATCGCTTCTTCATACCGCTCTGCTTCAAAGGCGCGATTGCCCTGCTCCACAAATTCATCAGGCCGCAAGAATAGCTCTGGGCGGTTGGTCTGGAGGGTAATGAGTTGCTCAGCTAGAGTTTGCAACTGGGGTTGAATTTCGGATTGTACCGTCGTAATTTGGGTTGTAATTTGCTCGGCGAAAGCCTGTAATTGCGGCTGAGTCGCAGATTCTAAAGCAGTAATTTGGTCGCGGAGGGCTTGGAGCTGCGATTGCGCGGCTGTCACGGTGGCGATCTGTTCGCTCAGGCTTTGCAATTTTTGCTGCATATCTGCCATGAAACCTTCTGCGATCTGCTGCGGCGAGATCTCTGCGAGTTGCTGCAAGATTTGGTTTTTCTGAGCCTGCGCCCCAGTTTGCAATTCGGTCAGGCGGACGGCAAATTCTGACTTTAACTGCTCTAGATTCTGGACAGTGGCCTCTTTATGACTGCCTGTATCAGTCTGGAGCCGTGCCAACTGGGTGGCAAATTCGGTTTCGGCTCGGTCCAAGTTGCCCAAAATTTGGACGCTCTTTTGTTGCGCTTGGGTCTGAGCATCTTGCTGCAACTGAGCCAATCGTGCGGCAAAGTCAGCCCGCACTTGCTCTAGATTGCCTAAGCCTTGATCTTTCTGTTGTTGTACCGCAGTTTGCAGTCCTGCCAGTTGATTGGCAAAGTCCTGCTGCGACTTTTGAAGTTGTTGTAGCAGTTGCTCTTGCTGCCGTTGGGCATTGGTATAGAGCAGTTCCAGACGAGGCGCAAAATCGGTTTTCTGTTGCTCCAGACTTTGGAAGACCGTTTCTTTGTGCTGCTGGGCACTGGCTTGCAGTTGGGCTAAATCAGCCGCAAAGTCCGAGCGAACGCGGTCTAAGTCACCCAAGCCTTGATCTTTTTGTTGTTGCACTGCGGCTTGGAGTGCTGCCAATTGCTCGGCAAAGCCCTGTTGCGATCGCTGCAATTGTTGCAACACTTGTTCCTGCTCGTGGCGGGTGGCAGCTTCCAGTTCGGCCAAGTGAGGTCCAAATCCAGATTTGAGCTGCTCCAGATCTTGCAGAATCGTGTCTTTGTGTTGTTGGGCTCCAGTTTGCAACTGTGCCAATTGCGCCGCAAAGTCAGCCCGGACGGTTTCTAAGTCGCCTACGCCTTGGTCACGCTGCTGCTGCAAGCTGACCTGTAAATCGGTGAGCTGCATGGCAAAGTCTTGCTGCCACTGTTGGAGTTTTTGTAGCACTTGCTCTTGCTGTTGCTGTGCCGCCGTCTGCAATTGCGCCAAGTGGGAGGCAAAGTCAGCTCGAACGGTTTCCAGATTGCCTAAACCCTGCTCTTTTTGCTGGTGGACTGTGTTTTTCAAGTCGGTAAGTTGAGCCGTAAAGCCTTGGGCCGATCGCTGCAAGTCTTGCAAAACTTGTTCTTGTTGCCGCTGAGCAATGGCGTGTAGCTCGGTGAGTTGCGGGGTAAGTTCGGTTTTGACTGTTTCCAGGTCTTGCAGCGTCAGATCTCGGCGTTGTTGAGCGGTGGCGACAAACTGTGCCAATTGCCCACTGAACTGCTGCTCGGACTGGTGCAATTTTTCTAGCACTTCTGCTTGCTGTCCGACAAAGTGCTGCTCCGATTGGTGCAGTTTTTCTAGCACTTCTGCTTGCTGGTGCTGGGCTACCGTATGCAGCTCGGTGACTTGGGGCGTAAATTCGGCTTTGACAGCTTCTAAATCAGCCACGATCGCGTCTTTGTGCTGTTGGGCGATCGCTTGCAGTTGGGTGAGTTGGCCCGCAAAATCGCGTTCTGCGGTGGCAAAAGTCTCTAGAGTGCGAGCTTGGCGTTCTTGACTGCCCGATTGCAGCTCGGCAATATGCGTCGTAAAGTCTGACTCAAATTCAGCTAATCGTTGCTTCGCGGTTTGCAGTTGAGCTTGTAGCTCGTTTAGTAGTTGCGATTTAGTTTCGGTCAAATCGGTGGCGAGATCGGCAAGATTCCCTTTCTCTTGGGCCATGCGTTTTTGCAGATTCTTAGTTTCATGCTCCACTCGCTCAGCGATCGCTTCTGCCGCATCTAAGACATCTCTGGCATCTTCCGTGGCCTTGGTGACTTGGACTTCTAGCGTGCCCAGTTCTTCGATCTGCTCCTTGGCACGGATAGCAATTTCGTTAATCACAGCGCGGCGCAGAAACCAGAGTGTGGCGATCGCGGTTCCTAGCAGCACAATCAGAACAGTCAACAAGACATTAAATAAGGTCAGGGCACGTCCCAAAGTGCGGTTGACTTCCGCCTGCACCTGCTCTGCGACGACTTCGTTGGACGGCACCTGCGCCATGAGTTCGCCCGACTGTCGGGTGCCGAACTGCTGAGCAATTACGCTGGAGTCCAGGGGGAGTAATGTTTTGGAGCGCGTGGGTTGAGCATTGGCGACACCAACAGACAGTAGGAGGATAGAGAGGGCAATACCGCCACGCGGTACCAGGGCAAAAATGTCTTGATTTTGGCGCTTCATTGGTCTCGTCCTTGTCTGTGAGTCGGGGTGGGCGATCGCTTATTTTCTCAAGGTTAATCAAAATCAGGCCCAGTGTCCTAGAGATTACCAGGCCATCCTGACTTCAACACCCTAGATCTAAGCATCGCAGCCACGCAAGCAATACTATCGCTAATCTAACCTGCTCTCAAACAGTCGGCCTCGCTACCGAAAATCTTGAGTCAATTTCTGACAATAAGGCAGCACAAATGTCCCACTAGAATTCATTCCCTAGGGCGGCAGTCCTGATTCAACCCTTGAGGCGAAACCTTAATCCATGACCGAGCCAAAACCAGTTCTCGAAGCTTGTCCACCCTCATTGGCTACTTCCCCAAGGACCGATTCATCAAAGTTTGATTCTGTTCTGGCGGCAATGCTCGAAACGGTTTGTGAAACGATGAATTGGGAGTATGGCGAGGCTTGGGTAGCGATCGATGACAAAGTGCTCCAGATTAGTTCAACATGGCAAACTCAGACTCGGTTGAGCCGCGATCGCAAACTGGATTGGGAGTCTTTTCATGCCTGTAGCCAAAAGTTTGTCTTGCATTCTGCGGAAGGCTTACCCGGACGAGTTTGGGCTTCGCAAACTCCAGAGTGGATGGTAGATGTTTCTGCCGAGTCGGAATCCTACTTTTTGCGGCATCAGATCGCCAAAGCTTTCGGTGCCAAGGCAGGCTTAGGTTTGCCTGTGCTCATCGAGCAGTTGCAAGTTGTCCTGGTCTTTTTCCGGTCTGAAGCTCACAGTCGGGATCAGGAATGTATTAATTTGACTGAGGCTGCTGTCGCCCAGATCCAGGCACAACTGCTGCATTAGGCTGCATTGGGCCAACTAAGCTTCTTTCTCTTGAATTAAATGCTCTGTCCACTGCTCAACATCAGCTTGAGAGAGATTGCTGGGAGGATGAAGCCGAGCATCTTTATAACCCCATTCTTCAACATCAGGTCGATATTGCAACGGGGCTAATAGTGTTCCCTGACATAGCTTAGTCGAGATTGGTGCGGCGTTCGTTTCTTGCTGCAACTGCTGGGTGAGCTGATTCATCACTCCCTCTGGCACTCGCGATCGCTCTCCGGGATAAATAAACCCGAATAGAACTAAGTGACTAAACAACACTCGCCAATGGTCACCAAACCGAGACAACAGGCGTGACCAGTTAATTTCATCGCCACAAGCTAGCAATAGATGGGCAATATCCGCATCATCAAAGCGATCGCGGGCCATGACATAAGCCTTAGACCAGATTGTTTCCTCAATCGGACAAATTTGTACCGTCATTCCCAACACTTCTTCGGTGATGGCATGCTCAAACCAAGCGTCATCGACTGGCGCACAGCCATTGGCGGAGCTGAAGATCAGGTCCACGAAGTTATCACCACAGAAAGCTTTGCCTAACCAATGACGTACTGACAGTTCTGTTTCGTATCCCGCCGCCCCAAACACCTCAAAAGTTCGCTGTACATCTCGCGGGTGCACAAACAAATCTAAATCTTTTGTTGGTCGCGCGATCCCTGTATAGCGCTCAAAAGCATAAGCGCCGCCAATTAAGAAAGGCACTTGAGCTTGTTGCAAGACTCGGAGCGAACGACAGTAAAAGTCGCGAACATGCGGATCGAGATCAGCTAGGTGCAAGGCGTGGGACGGCATTGTGGTTCTCTAGAATATAGAAATTATAAATAACTACCACCTACATACCTAAACATAAATAAGGTAAAACTTTAGGCGATTTCAGTAGTATTTTCTACCCTGACGTAAGTACGAAATAATGACCTCAATCCAGAGAGCGAAATGATCTCATCCTGAATCCCGTGATCATCACTCCTGGCAACTCAAAAAATGCGCCTGAAGAAACAGGTAACTCTGCCTTACCCACGACATAATCGGGGGCAGAAGTTGTAGAGATTTGAAGTGAGAGGAACGGATGGCGATCGCAGAAAATACTGTCGCAAAACAGACTGTGCGGATAGCCGCCGTAGGAGATATTCACTGCACCAAAACCTCTCAGGGAGAGTTGTACCCACTGTTTGCCCAAGCTAGTGAGCAGGCAGACATCCTATTGTTATGTGGTGACTTGACGGATTACGGCCTGCCTGAGGAAGCTCATGTTTTGGTGAAGGAATTGACCGGAGCTAGAATCCCCGCGATCGCCGTATTTGGCAATCATGACTATGAGTCAGGCCAGCAAGATGAAGTCAGGGAGATCTTGGAACAGGCTGGCGTTAAAGTCCTAGATGGGGAAGCCTGCGAGATTGAAGGAGTTGGTTTTGCTGGGGTAAAAGGGTTTGGTGGTGGCTTTGGCTCTAAAGCCTTAGGAGCTTGGGGAGAAGCAAGTATCAAGCGGTTTGTGCATGAAGCAGTGGATGAAGCACTGAAGCTGGAAGCTGCCTTAGCTCGCTTAGAAACACCCCACCGAGTCGCTATTCTGCACTACGCCCCAATTCAAGAGACTGTCGAGGGAGAACCACCGGAAATCTTTCCCTTCTTAGGTTCTAGTCGTTTGGAGGAGCCTCTAACTCGTTACTCAGTCACAGCGGCTTTTCATGGTCACGCTCACAACGGTCATTTGCAGGGGCACACCAGTAGCAATATTCCGGTCTACAACGTCTCTCTCCCTCTCTTGAAAAAAGCCAATCCTGACCATCCTCCCTTTCACCTGTTGGAAGTATCGCTCAATCCTGAATAATCACCAAAAATTGTGCTGCCATCCTAGGCATAAAAAAGAAAGAAAAGAGACTTCAGTGATTAGGATAGAGCGATCGCGCGGCTAATTTCTAACTCGTTTAAATCAAAAGAAATTCTCAGTCAAGCAGGAGGCAAGGCTGGGGATTTCTTGCTTGTGAGGGATGCGGATTTACTTTCCAACCTGCTTCTATCTACAGCAGTCCTTAACCGTACCTCAGAGATGCAGTCAGAAAGGTGGCGATCGCTGATCTCATTACTTATAGAAAAATATTACAGAAAAATTGCTGGAAACTCTCTGCCACTTTTGTTTTGCACAATGTTGAAGTACTTAACTCGCCCAGCTAGCTTGTCTTTGCTGTTGAGCTTACTCGCCCCTGTCTCTATCCCTCAAATATCTCAAGCTGCTGATGTCATAACTTCCCCCCTACCAGCCTCAAGCCTAGAATCAGCACCAACACCAAAAACATCAACGCCAACGCCAACACCTGTTTTAACTCCAACCTCACCATCAACACCAGCCTTAACCCCAAGCCCTATTCCAGCCAATCCCTCGGTTGAGCAGCCCATCCGTTTGGAAATCAGCCGCAGTAAACGACGAGTGACACTCTACCAAGGAGATGTTGCCGTTAAAAGCTATGCGATCGCGGTCGGAAAGCCTGGTTGGGAAACTCCCCTTGGAACTTGGCGGGTGCGGCAAAAACTGCGGAATCCGATTTGGATTCATCCCTTTACGGGTGAAGCAGTGAAGGGAGGAGATCCGGAAAACCCTTTAGGTCGGCACTGGATTGGCTTTTGGACAAATGGCAAGAATTGGATTGGTTTCCACGGCACCCCTAATCCAAAATCAGTCGGTCAGGCAGCTTCGCATGGTTGTGTACGCATGTACAACCAAGATGTCGAAGAAATTTTCCAAAAAGTAAGCTTAGGTACCCCTGTCAAAGTTACGCCCTAAAGCGGTAGGAAGCTTAAGTCAAGTTTTCGTGATTTTCTGCTAGAACCTAACGGGTTTTCAGCCTCTTGTCAACAAGCTCAACCTTGAGATAGAGCAACATCAGTCTGAAGGGAGACAAACAGTCGTCACAAGCTATTTACACTTCGTAAATATTGGGGTCGCCATGAGCTGCATTGGCACCAGAAAACCAAAACATCCATTCAAAAGCAATTAAGTCCTAATTCACTTTTTAGTACAAAGGTAGAGGAGATACAGATGAACGGACACAAGTATTTGAGCAAAACTCTGGCAATTCTGACAGGTGTGGTTGGTGCGACTGCTTTAGTGGGTTTCCCTGCTGCTGCCCAAGTTAACCCTAGCCCTAGTATTTTTAACGAGGCTCCCTACAATCGCAGCGCTCCTTCTGTAGGTCAATCTACTGGTGGTTCAACTGGCGGCTCGGTGAATACCCAGGAAGCAACTCCCACTGATGAGCCTACAGGTGGCTCCACAATGGAGCAAATGCAATCTCCTGGTGGTTCTAGTACAGAGACCACAGGTGAATCTAATAACTCAAGTGGCGGTTCGGTGAATACCCAGGAAGCAACTCCCACCGATGAGCCTACAGGTGGCTCCACAATGGAGCGAATGCAATCTCCTAGTGGTTCCGGTGCAGAGACCACAGGCGAGTCTGGCACCACGATTCGGCGTACTACCGAGAGCGAAACTCAAATTCAGCGCTCTACTACTACTCAGCCAAGCCAAACTTCTCCTGGTGTCACTCAAGATGCTGAGCAGTCTAGCCCTACTACAGGTGCGACAACTGATGACGGTAGCGCTGGTGTTCCGGGTCTCTGGTAATCCTTTTTTGAGTTAGATGCCGAACCTTTGGGGGCACCTGCCCCCAAACCCCCGCTGAGGGACGGCTGCGTCCCCCAGACCCCCTCCAGAAGTAGGATTGTAGAGGGGTGCGTTGCGCTTCGCTTCACCCCCCTCTTAATCGTTGATGCAGCCAGTTCAAATCTGTTGCAGATAGAATTCAAGGCGCTCTCGGAGCTGTTCTACAGTGAGATGCTGGGCCCAGTACTCCACTAAGGCGTGACCAAAAGCCCAAGCATTTCGCTCTGGAGAGGCAGAATTGTCTAGTAACAAAGGCCAGAGGGTGAGCAAATCAAAATTGCGAGTTTTGGTGTCTTCTGTACCCAATAGCGAGAATAAATCATAAGCCATCTGTAACTTACCGACTACTACAGGCAACTGCTCAACTGGAATCTTTTGCATGAGCAACTGGGCTAGGGCAGGAGATCCGGTGGTCATGGTGGAGACAAACTGGAGGACTGGACTTTTGAGTAACGCGGTGAGTCCTTGAGTCGTTGCCATTTGGAAGGTGTACTGGTCAATAATTTTGGCTGCTGCCACTGTACGAGCTTCGCGATCGCGCAGAAAACGGGCCAAACGCAGTTGCTTCGCAGGGGCGATCGCTTCTACCAACCCCATTGAGAGCGCATCAACGTTCCAAGGATTTCTGTTGGTTTTGCTATCTTTAGTTACAACCGGAAGCACCCGATCGCAAAACTCTCCTAGTAGCTCAGAGCGATACTGCGTGGCTTCTCGGATCGCCTTTTCCTTAGGGCGTTCTCCCCATTGCCAGTCGTAGGGTGGTGTCCACTCACGCATTGGACGTAGGCGATCGACTTGGGAGACAATCACAATCACAGGTAAGTCTGCGATCTCTGTTTTGATCTCCTTCAGGAAGTCCACATCCATTTGCAAAGCTGGATCGAGAGCAGGCGTAATCAGCAGGAGTAGATCCGCTGTCGTGGCATAGTCCAGTACTTGCTCGCGTAACTCAGCCCGATTAATCTGCTCATATCCTGGTGTATCCCACAGCGTTAGAGTTTCACCTGTTTGGGCTTGCCAATGGTAGTTCTGAATTTGGTCGGTGCTAGGCAAAACATCTACTTCGGCTAGCTCAGCTTGAAATAGCGTATTGATCAAGCTACTTTTGCCCGCTCCGGTGCGCCCGACCAACAACATATTGACGGGTTTTTGTGCCACCACTTCCGACGATTCAGTTTGGGAGAGGATATCACGGAGAGTTTGGGTTTTGGCTTGCGGGAGAGTTGGGGTAGCGGTAGAGAAGGTTGCAGTGGGTAAGGTGTCGCCACTGTAAAGCGCGATCGCCTGCCGACATAAGTTTCGCAGCGCTGCTTCCCGGAGCATCTGACTCAAATTCACCAGGAGTTCCTGGGTAGCTTGGTTATTAGAGCGTTGGCTGGCCTGTTTCGCCAAAGCAGCAGCAGGATTCAAAAACCATTGGGCCCAGCCTAAAACTTGCCATAGCTTCCGAGCCGAAGGTTCCAGTTTTCGATACACCTCGTAAGCCTGGTAAGCCTGCCCCACCGTTACCTGATTCAAGGCTGGTGAGAGCTTCTGCATCCACTGATCGAGGTCATCCACCGTACCCCGAATTAAGCTGTAGGCTTGGGGCACGTAGATGTTGAGTAGGGGATATTTTACATCTGGGTAGTAGATGTGAGCGATCGCGGCCACCAAATCTTGACATCGGTTCCAAAAAGTTTGCCAATCTTCCCAAATGGGGCGATCGCTTTGGGCAGCTTGCAGAACTTCTTGGAAAGCTGATTCTGCTGTACTGGCAGTTTCTTTACCTCCAGGCAACTGAGTAGCTACATCTGAGGAAGATTCTAGTTCCGCACTCATTTCTGCCATCACTGCTTCTAGCTGGGCGATCGCAGGTCGAGTCCACTGCACCAGCAGCCACCGCCAAGCGACCAAACCGAGAGTAAATACAGCCCAAATCCAGTTCAGATGCCATTCATGGATTTGCACGCCTGCGGCGATGAGCAGAAAACCAACAATGCTGACGATCGGAAGTGCTAATACGACCCACTGCCACAACTGTAATCGCACCATTGCTCTACCCTGCCTTGACTAGACTGCTGAGTCCAACGTTACCTGTCTATCTTGTCAGCAGTCTACTGTCTGTGGGAGAACGGTTCGCTGCAAATCGGTTGATTTCATTTGCGATCGCTTCAATGCCTACTAATGACTACTACCTAACAATGCCTAATGATTGATGCCTGTTACAGTCAGACGTACAGTCTA
This sequence comes from Trichocoleus sp. FACHB-591, assembly GCF_014695845.1. Lineage (NCBI taxonomy): Bacteria > Bacillati > Cyanobacteriota > Cyanophyceae > Leptolyngbyales > Trichocoleusaceae > Trichocoleus > Trichocoleus sp. FACHB-591. The sequence goes on along the minus strand of NZ_JACJPA010000112.1, from coordinate 76,374 downwards.
AGGTGGACTGGTTTATGGAAGCCTCAGGCCAAACGGTTATGAATCGGGGTTGGGTTTATCGAGAACAAGTGACTCGCGCCAAAGCTGGCTTGAGCGTTTTGCAGTATTACACCCAACACTATCGCCACTCTAGTCAAGCAGAATGGCAGGAACGGATTACCGCTGGGCAAGTTTTGCTAGACGGCAAACAGGTTGAAGCTAATACCCAGTTACGACCCGGACAATCTTTGACCTATCACCGCCCCCCTTGGGAAGAACCTGAGGTGCCGCTGAATTTTGAGGTGCTGCACGAAGATTCAGATTTGCTGATTGTCGCAAAGCCTTCTGGTCTGCCCGTGTTACCGGGCGGCGGCTTTTTGGAACATACCTTGCTGTGGCAACTACAACAACGCTATCCCCAAACAGAACCCGTTCCCATTCATCGCTTGGGCCGAGGCACCTCAGGTTTAATGCTGATTGCGCGATCGCCTTTAGCTAGAGCTAGTTTGAGCCAGCAAATGCGCGATCGCCAAATTCATAAAGTTTATCGAGCTTTGATTGGCCCTGCTCCAAATCTGGAGCCTCACTTCACCATTACCCAACCCATCGGCAAAATTCCGCATCCGGTTTTAGGGTACATCTATGGGGCCACGCCAGATGGATTATTCGCTCATAGTGACTGTCGAGTGATTAAACGCAACGCCGCTAGCACGCTGCTGGAAGTAACTATTCAGACTGGACGACCTCACCAAATCCGGATTCACCTTGCGTCTGTCGGCTATCCGCTGGTAGGCGATCCGCTTTACGATGTGGGAGGTGTCCCACAATGCCCACCCGCAACAGAGACCGAGAAATTACCCGTACCTGGAGATTGTGGCTATCATCTTCATGCTTATCAACTAGCCTTTACCCATCCTCAAACCCAGCAGCTTGTCAGCTTTGTTTGTCCTGCTCCAGGCGAGCTGAGCGATTGATAGGATGACTTTAGAACGAACTGTGTAGTGAGCCAGTTGGAAATCTGTCATAAGGCAGATACCGTTTCTACCGATTTAGCACGATGATATAAATGTGTGAGGAGCAAAGTCAGAACTGAAGAACCCCTGGAGTCGAAACACGGAAAGACGCCCAGGGGTTTTTCATTGGCGGATTCATTGGCAGACAGTTGGGCAACTGGAACATCTAAACTTGAGGGTGTTCTATTTGCGACCAGTCTAAATGCTGTACAGCCATGTCTAGTTATTTCCGCCCGAATGTTGAGGCCATGACAGGCCATACCCCTAGCCACTACCTTAAACCTGGCAGCCCCAGCATTAAACTCAATAGCAACGAAAATCCTTATCCCCCTTCACCCACCATTCGTGCCGTTCTGCAAAACCTAGATTTGGAGTACTTGCGGCGTTATCCGGATGCTAATGCCAATGAGTTGCGGCAAGCGATCGCAGCAGTACTCCAGATTCCCCTTGAATGGATCATTGTGGGTAACGGCTGTGACGAACTGCTGCATGTAGTCGTGCGAGCTTGTGCTGAAGGCAGACGCCAAGTGGTTTACCCTACCCCCACATACATGCTGTATCCCTTGTTAACGGAGATCCAACCCGCCGCTCGCATTGAAGTTGCTGATCCAGCAGATGGGCATTTGCCAATTGAGTCCTTGGTCGCAGCTAATGGAGCCGTAACCTTCATTACTGCACCCAATAGCCCCTTTGGGTATGGAGTGGCGATCGCTGAGTTGCGGGAGTTAGCCGCTAGACTAACCGGAGTATTGGTGATTGACGAAGCCTACGTAGACTTTGCTGAAGAGGCAGCATTGCCCCTGGTACAAGAGTTTGAGAACGTGATTATCCTCCGTACCCTTTCTAAGGGATACTCTTTAGCAGGGCTGCGGCTTGGCTTTGGCATTGCTCAGCCTCAACTGTTGCAGGGATTATTGAAGGTGAAAGATAGCTACAACATTGACGCGATCGCTGCACTAGTGGGTGCGGCAGCGATGCGAGACCAAGCCCATAAAGAGTCTTGTGTCGCTAAAGTCAAAGCATCTCGAACCAAGCTTGCTCAGGATTTGCGGCACTTGGGTTTCCGGGTGTGGAATTCTCAAACTAATTTCTTATTAGTAGAGCCGCCTGAGAAAAACGCTGAGCAGATTTTTCTGGCGCTAAAGGAACAAGACATTTGGATACGTTATTTCCATCAATCTGGCCTAAAGGATAAGCTGCGGATCACAATCGGCACCAATGAGCAAAATCAGACTTTGTGGGAAGGTTTAAGGCAATGGCAGAATATTTAACGATGGGACAGCCCACCGCAGCGCAGCTAGAGCAGTGGATTGACTATTTTCATACCAATGGCTTTCTAGTCATTCCCAATGTCCTATCGCCAGAGCAATGTAGGTTACTGAGGAATGATTTGGATACGGCTCTGAAACAAGCTGAGGGAGACAACTATCACTGCTCTAGAACGATTATGATGCGGATGTTTGAGCAATCCAAAGCTAACCTCGATCTATTTGCTCTGGAACCAATCGCAACTTTTGCCGAACATCTCATCGGTGGGGCAAATGGGCTAGGTTATGCAATCAGTGATGGTATTCCCAATGCCAATACTGTCCATGTCATTCACAACAACTCGTTCAAAATCCCTGCTGGAACAGATGGTTTAGGAAACAATGTGTGGCATCAAGATGATACGCCACATATGCTCTCTCTAGATGGCAAACCCTTGACTAACCTCCGTTTGAATGTTTTGGCATTCACCGTCAATTATTACCTGACAGATGTGCTTTCTCCAGAAAACGGACCTACTCAAGTCATTCCCGGTTCTCATCTATTTGATAGGTTTTGTAATGGTGATATTACGGGCTACGAAGGTTCTATCCAGCATTGCTTAGGAGCGATGGGATCGGCGGTGTGCTTCAATAATCAGGTTTGGCACCGTGGCTCGCGGAACTCTTCGGCGGTGAATCGCTACATTACACAAGTGACTTATGCCAAGCGCTTAATCGGACACAAGTATGGGTCATTCATGAATTACCAGATGCCTAGTCATTGTTATAAAGAAGCAGATCCACGCCTAAAGCGACTCTTAGGATTTTTGCCCACAGGTGCCTATGGTTGATTTGTTTATGACGATAGCTGTAACGATCATCTGCGGTTTTATCATGTGTCTCCCAAGGAGCCTAATGTTGAGGCTTCCCTGGGAGACTGACAAATTCTAGAAGCAGATTGTAGTTCCTTCTAAAGCTCGTGAGTTCCTGCTAATTAATAGCGGAAGACAGCGGCTAAAGGTGCTTCTTCAGGGACTTGATCTGGTTCAACGGCGTAGACTGTCCCACCATTTAGGAGAGTCTGAATTGCCGCCGAATCTAGCAAATCTTCATCTCCAGGTTGGGCATCGGTGTGAACTTGGATCTGGTTGGCATCAGGATCAAAGGTGCCCCACTGTTGCACACCCACCGCGACAAACAGTTGTTCCACCCGCCCGTAGTAAACCGCAGAAACTGCCTCTTTCAGATCGTGAGAATTCTTGCCAGTGCCGTTCAGCTCCCGGTAGCGCTCCACTGCTTGCTGTTGGGCTTGCTGAAAGAGAGGTTCTACAATCTGCCAAGCAGCGGCATGGAGTTCTTCGGAGTGAGAGATTTTTTGGTTGCCATTAATCCCTTCTTCCAGCAAGTGAGGGTAGGTATTGGCTTCGCGATAGAGCGGCAGGAAATATTCCACCCCTGCTAAAATCAAGGGCGCTTTTTGATTCCGCAACGTGTCATGCAAGCTTTCATCTAAGCGATGGAAAAATTGCAGAATATCATTTTGCTTTGCCCCATCGTTGCCCTGACCGTGGAAAGTCCCCGGTTGCTGGAATGAATTGTTGGTGCCACCCCGAGAAGTTGCAATTCGCTGCTCAACTCCCTGATCTGGCCCATCATAATGCAGCGCCTCATTCAAGGTTTTGGGCATATTTTCTACCTCAAGTTCTTGAAGACTGAAGCGGCTGCCCTCAAAGAATTTCACTTCATCTTCTTGGCTCAGGGTCAACAGATAGAATTTTCCATCGCCCGTCAAGAAGGGCAGTAGGGGTTTGATGTGGAAGCGATCGGTGACGACTACCAACTCATTAAAGCTAGTCGGTAGACGATAGTACCGAAACACACCATTGGCGATAAAAATAGCTAATCCGTCGCTTTGGTGCTGCCAGAAGTCCTCATGATCAAGGTCATGAGCCGGTTTGAGCAGATCTACAGCTTCGGTAGAGCGCATACCCTGGTTAGCTAGTTGTTCCTCTGCTTGCCGAATCAAGTTTTTAAAGCGAATGGGGTTTTGCTGAGTTTCAGAGCCGAGGCGAACCATCGGCATGTATAGCGAAACACACACACCTTGGGTTTGTTCTACTAAGGTTTTTAATTCTTCAGTCGATAATATGTTCATAGCAAGTTGGGTCCTATATGCGTTCTCTTGCTAGTAATTGTTCACAGAAGCCTTGATGGGTGGTCGCAAAATTTCCCGATTCCCCAATCATCAAATCTCTGTCAGAGTGCTGCGGTGACTAACCTTAGCCTAGCGATCGCGCTTAGCTCGTCTCTCTACTGGTTGATGTCTGTTCTCTCAAGAAAATTACATGCAAGGTTCTGAAGCTCAAGATTTTGATGTGATTGTGATTGGCAGCGGGATTGGTGGCCTGACTGCTGCGGCTCTTTTGGCACGCTATGGCAAGCGAGTGCTGGTTTGCGAAAGCCATAATCTGCCAGGGGGAGCAGCTCAGAGCTTTACCTATCAAGGCTTTCACTTTGATGCAGGCCCATCATTTTATGCAGGCTTGAGCGACCCCAACAGTTTGAACCCGCTACGCCAAGTTTTGGATGTCTTGGAAGAGAGGGTAGAGGCGATCGCTTATGATCCGCTGGGTCACTACCACCTCCCTGAAGGCACATTTCCGGCGTATTGCAATCCTGAACGCTATCGAGCCGCCGTGGCCCACATTACTCCTCAAGGCGCTCAAGAACTTGCCCAATTTGAACGCAGATTGTTAGCTCTCTACGAAGCCTTGCGGGGCATTCCAGCGATCGCCCTGCGAGCTGATTGGCAAATTGGACCCATCCTAGCTACCCGTTACCTTCCCGCTTTGATCAAGTTATTGCCGCAGCTAGGCATGATTCAAAGTTCAGTCGGCAAAATTATGGATCAAACGGTGCGAGATCCTTGGGTGCGGCGGTTAATTGATTTGGAGTGTTTTTTGCTGTCAGGACTGAAAGCAGCAGGCACGATCGCCCCAGAGGTGGCATTTATGCTGGGAGAGCGATCGCGATCGGTGATTGATTACCCTGTGGGTGGCAGCGGGGCGATCGTCCAAGCGCTAATTCGAGGCTTAGAGCGTTGGGGCGGCAAACTGCGGCTCAAAACTCACGTGGAGCAAATTTTGGTTGAGAACGGCAAAGCCGTAGGAGTGCAACTGCGTAACGGTGAAAGCGTCAAAGCTCCGGTTGTGGTTTCTAACGCCACGCTTTGGGATACCTACACCAAGCTACTCAAGCTAGAGGATTTGCCTACGGCCTATCGTGAGGAAGCGATCGCCACACCAGCAGTAGAAAGCTTCATGCACTTACACCTCGGTATCCGAGCCGATGGTCTAGAAGCTCTCACCGGACATCATGTGGTGGTGCATAGCTCTGAGCAAGATATCACCGTTCCGGGCAACACCTGCATGATCTCCATTCCATCCGTGTGGGATGCTAACTTGGCTCCGGCGGGTCATCATGTGGTTCATGCCTACACATTAGAACCTTTTGCAGGCTGGCAACGAGATGGAGAGTACGAAACTCGCAAAAGAGAGAAAGCTCAAACTCTCTTTCGTGCCCTAGAACGGGTCATTCCAGATCTGCGCGATCACATTGTGGTTGAACTAATTGGTACTCCTCTCACCCATGCCCATTACTTGCGCCGCTACCAAGGCACTTATGGCCCTGCGATCGCCGCTGGACAAGGCATGTTTCCTGGACCCCAAACTCCGATCGCAGGCTTGTATCGAGTAGGAGACAGCACGAGTCCAGGAATTGGTGTCCCCGCAGTTGCCGCTTCCGGGATTTTATGTGCCAATACTCTCGTCTTCCCCCACCAAGTCAAGACATTGCTGGATCAACTACGGCTCTAGGAGTTATGAGGGCGAACCACCGTTCGCCCCTACAGGTATCTCTAATTCTCTGGCAAAAAGAGATGAGAGAGATGCGATCGCTCATCTCAAGCAGAATTAGCCAAGCAAACTAGAACTATCAACGGCTCCTAAAGGGAGGGTCAAGTTAGAGGACGGATGCAGCGGATTGAGGAGGCTGCCATGTTCCTCGCTCAAGTTGTGGGAGCTTTTACTGCCTACAGGAAGCGCTTTGGCCGTCAATCGCACATCGTCAAAATCAACCTCAATCCCTGGTCCCTGCAACAAGTTGATCAGGCGAATTTCTAAGGATTGACCGATCACCGTATCAGTGGCAGAAGAGGTGTAAGTAATCTTGGAAGTTTTGAATTCTCCTTCTGGAATATGCAGAGAATTGTCATCCACTGCCAAAACTTGCCCACCTGCTAGCAACTCAACGCGGTAGCCTGAGAAGCCTGGGAAGGAAATTCCTGGAACTGGATCATCACCAGTGGGATTACCAACCGCAACCGAAAGAGTATAACGAGTGTTGGGAGCAAGCAGCGTATCGAGAGTTTGGCTTAACCCTGCCTCTCCACTCCCCACAGGATCAACTAAGAAGCTATAGCCAACATTATCTCCCTCTGGAACGCCACCAGGGTAATTGTTGAGGGAGGGGTTAAAGACACCCGTTGCCGAAGAGTCGTCAGTTGTTACATCAGGAATAATGTCATTGGGGTCGTAAACGTCCCAACCAGGCGGTGGCTCAACGGTAAAGGTAAAGTCTTCCTGAGCTGGGTCTTCAAAGCCAGCGTTCTCGATGGGAATGTTGATCTTCGAGTTAGCACTGTCTATGTCTTTGAGCAAATCAGCAAGTTTGTTAAGGTCAACTAGGCCACCTAGACTAGACTGAAGTGCTGTCAGAATGGTTTCAGCAGATTCAAGCTGCTCCTCAAATGATGCACCTGTTGTATCTTTTTGACCTGCTGCTAGAGAGCGTACGAACTGAGAAATGCTGCTGGCACGGTCCAGGATAGATGGAAAGGTAATGCTACCAAAGGCGTTGTCAGAGTCAATGAGGTTAAATAGCTCACTGGCTTGAGCAACAATTCCTTGAACGTCAGTCAAATCAACAATTGATGAATCTGTCTCTGGCATAGCTGGAAGTGTCTCCCTATGGGTCTTAAACTAGCGAACCTGTCGAAGGGGGCAACTTACTGCTACTAAAATACCCAGAAATGCTACTTTTCTTTCATTTACTCGAATATGCTCTTGAATCCTATACCGCCTTCCGTTTAGCAGCGCAGAATCTTTCCATCCGCAAGCTCAGTTGCGACCCAGGTTAGATTAAAGTTGCCACTGTAGTAGTGGGCTGCGATCGCGACTATTGAAATCCTGCCATGCTGACTTTTTTACGTTTGTTACTTGTTTTAGCTTTGCTGTTAGTAGAAATCGGCTGCTTTGGCCAACCAGCGATCGCTCAAGAGTATGAGGGCTGCTGGATGCTGAATTCCGCAGGAGCAGTGGTTGACTTAAATGGCTCAGTTTGCCCGCGATCGCCTGCCGCATCTGGACTGACACCACTGATGTTCTCCAATTTGCGGGTTGAGCCTACAGGCAATGGCTTGATTGCCGTGTCAGGTAGCGTGACGAATCGCAATAATCAGCCTATCCCTCTGGTTTTAGTGGAATACAAACTGGTAGATCAGCAAAGCCAGGAGGTTCTCTACAAAGGAATTTTGCCGCTGGAAATTCCTGGGGCATTACAAGCTGGAGCATCAGTCAACTTCAGCCGTGTTTTGAAGGCGAATCGATTACCTCAGAAGCCTCTAAATGAAATCACAGTCCAAGTTGCCCGTTATCTTTGAGTGGCTTTGGAGGTCTGAGCACAATTCGGGCGATCGGTTACTTCTGCTCAAATTTGCAGAAAGGCGGAGATCTCCTTCTGAGTTTCGTTAAAAGCTTGATTCACTTCTACCGGAGATTCACCGATAGGCTCTATCATAGTTTTTTTGCCCCAAATTGCAGCAGCAAGCCGAACTTCCCGCCCAGATTTTAGCGTTAGAGCAAGATAATCTCGACCTACATTCACAGATGCGATCGCCGAGATTGGAAACTCAGTCACTGCAATTGGGGGTTTACCAGAGCGCTGTCTGCGCGTCACCGTAGACCAATCTTTCGTCTTATTAAATCTCACAGTATAAATTTCTTCTTTTGCCAGCGACGTATCTACCGCCCGCAATATTACAGCAATAACCATGCACCCAAGCACAAAGAGAAATGGCCGATCTATGACGGGCAAAACTCCTGACTGAATCTGAAATGAGATCTTGCTGGGATTTTGAATAAATTGATTCGCTCTTTTCTTTTGAAAGCGGAGATAGTCATCTGGAAAAGAGATGTCTCCCACATCGGTCGTTAAGATCACGGTAGAGCCATTACAACTAGATTTTTGCGTGCGGCTAAACCCACAGATGCTTTCGGAGCGAGCCGCTTTTAATTGAATGTCTCGTTCTAGTGCTAAACCTGTAAATGAGCGGTACGTTAATCTACAGCTTGGAGTTTGGGTGCCACCTGGACAAACAATTTCTGGCTTAAAACTAAACCCGACGATCGCTCCTACGCAGAGTAACAGCCAGCTACCTGCGGCCAACCAGCGACCTGTTTGCCGATGGCAGAGCACAAGTTCTTGATAAGTTTGTTTCAAAATTCTCACTGAAGGAACTCCGTGATTACCTGGCGGCCTTTTTCGAGCGATCGCTTTGTCTGAAAGGGTATCCAAAGAAATTCCGCAACTCGCACCTGTTTGCCTGACTTTAGTTTTAGAAGTAGGCAATTGGTGATAAACCAACGTAGATCAACTGTTTGAATGTCTGCGATGGGAAGCTCTGTGATGACTACCTTTGTGCCGTAAAACTGTGTGCAGGAAATCGTCACCCAACCGCTCGATTTATTAAACTGGCACCTGTAAATTTTTTCCTGCCTTAAACAATCGGACAGCAGAATAAACATGACAAAGGGCAGAATAAAAAATACAAGATTATAAGGAGGATGGTTCAACGACCAACCATAAATCTCAAGCTGTAACGAAGACGAATTAGACTGGCTGATAAATTGATTCACAACATCAGCTAGGAGATCGGCTTCCATTCCCAAAACATAAACTTTACCCCGCTGAGTTTCTAATACATTTACTTCACCAAAGCAGTCTGTCCAGCCAATCTGAGGAGGTACACAGATAGGCGATTTATAAACGGATTCGACTTGGATACCGCTTTCTGAAGTAAGCCCGTTCAATGAGCGATAGGTAAGAGTACAGTTTGATAGTGTTGCAGTTCGTTGACAGGAGATCTCTGAAATAATGCTGGTTTTAAGCGCTGCTGCTACACCAACTGCCAAACAAGCGATCGCGATCATCCATCTCCCTGGTTGTCGATGATAAATGATCAGCTCTTGAGGCGACTGGCTAATTTTCATGCAGCCTGAGAACGATGTTTATGCCAGATAGAATTCCCAGAAAAAAGATAAATCGATGTCTTAGTAAGAATAGTGTAGCGATCGCTCTGGCTACTCTACTCGCAGCTTGTGGCTATCGAGTTTCATTTACTCCACCTAGTCAACCGAAAGCTACTTCACAATTGAAGCAACAGCCTACTCTGACCCCAATAGAAGCGTTAGAGGCTGCTTTCTTTAACAAAGATTTTGCCCAAGCCAAACGGTTATTAAAGTCTGTACCGGCTCAAGACATTGAGCGCTCTGAATTAATGCTGAGAGCTGTTCAGACCAATCAGCCAGAGCTGATTCAACTCATGATTAAGCGGGGCGCAGACCCTAATGCTAATGACGGTGTTTCACCTCTGCGCCAAGCTGTACGTACAGGAAATGATCCGCTGGTGCAATTGTTGTTAAAGCACGGTGCAGACCCAAATCAGCAAGATGGTAATACAGATTCTATTTTGCAAGAAGCCTTATTCAGCAACTCATACATTAGCTTTCTAGATTGGACTAGCCACATAGATCGGTTTCCTCAAGTCAGCGATCAGGGTATGGAAACAATCCGATTCATCCTCAAAGGAGGGGCCAATCCGAATGATCGCGATCGCGCCAATGGGACAACAGTGCTGATGGTCGCCGCAGGACACGGCAATGAAAAACTGGTGGAACTGTTACTGCAACAAGGTGCGAATGCAAAAGCAGCTAATGCCTATGGAGAGAATGCACTGCACTATGCCGCTTGGCGGGGTAATCCTGCGATCGTGCAACGACTGCTGTCTGAAAAAGTCAATGTCAATCCTATCCATCATTTGGGGCGGACTCCGCTGATGTTTGCAGTGCGGCGAGGCTCATTACCAATCGTGAAACTTCTACTAGCGCAGGGGGCAAGAGTTGATGCAGCGAGTCGCGAAACTTTTGTGGAACCTGATCGGTTGAGATATGGCTATTACTCCGTTCTGGATCACGCGATCGCCACAAACCAGCCAGAAATTGCTGCTTTATTAAAGCAAAAAGGCGCTAAGCCATACGAGCAGAAATAACTTTATGGGGTTCTTAGCAGGAGAATTATGGCTCCTTCAGGATGACAGTCGCTTCAGTTTTTGGCTAACGTGTAGCAGATCTAACAAACTTCAGTTAGGGACTATTTCCCTCACTCGCTATTAAGAAAACTGCTGTTAAGGAAGCTTATGAGTCACTCCCCTCTCTTCGACAATTTGGCGCGGGCTATCCAGGTTGCTTTATTTTGCGATCGGCAGCAGATTTCGACTAGCCAAGGTTTAGAGTGGCTCGCCGCGATTGAGGAAGCTGCCGATCGCCAACGGTTGCGTCGTCGGGAGTTGTTAGCGTTAGGTGGTTTGGGAATCGCAGGCGCGATCGTGGGTCACATGGGTCAGGTCAGTGCCGCACCCAAACCAAAATCAAGTGCCACTGTGGGAATTGTAGGGGCAGGATTTGCGGGCTTAACTTGTGCCTACGAACTCCAACGTAATGGCATTCTTGCCACCCTCCATGAAGCCAGCGATCGCGTCGGGGGCCGTTGCTATTCTTTGAGTAACAACTTCTTTCCCGGTCAGGTGGCGGAGCGGGGAGGTGAGTTTATTGATAACTTGCACAAAACCCTGATCGGTTATGCGCGCGAATTCGGTTTAACGCTGGAAGATGTCACCAAACAACCAGGAGAAGTTTTCTACTACTTCAACGGCCAGCGTTACCCAGAATCAGTCGTAGTGGATGAGTTTCGAGCTTTGGTGTCGGCTATGCAAGCAGACTTACGGACGCTCTCCGGTGAGCCTAGCGCTGATAGCCACACCGAGGTAGATGTGAGACTCGATCGCACCAGCTTACAAGCCTATCTGGACAGCCGCCAAGCGGGTAATGTGGTGAAGTCAGCGATCAAAGCCGCCTATGAAGCGGAATATGGCCTATCGATCGCTCAACAAAGCTGCTTAAACTTCCTCCTGTTTATCCATGCCGATCGCCGTTCTAAATTCACGCCTTTTGGTGTCTTTAGTGATGAACGCTATCACGTAGTCGAGGGTAACGACAAAATCACGCAGGGGTTACGCGATCGCCTACAAAGTCCAGTCAAACTGGGCATGAAACTGCTGCGGGTGCGGAAAACGGGCACCAATCAGATTGAACTCACCTTCCAGAGTGGCTCCCGCACCACAACCGCTACTTATAATGCGGTAGTTTTGGCCATTCCCTTCACGACACTACGTCAAGTCGAGTTAGATCCAAGCCTGGGTCTGCCTACCTGGAAGGTTCAAGCCATCCAACAGCTCGGTTATGGTAACAATGCCAAGATGATGCTCGGCTTTAACGGGCGGCCTTGGCTCCCTGGCAGCAATGGCAGCTCTTACTCCGACCTGCCCAACCACCAATCCACCTGGGAAACCAACCCTGCTAAAGCCACTAGTACTCAGGCAATTCTCACCGACTACTCCAGTGGCGATCGCGCTCTGCGTCTCAAAGTTAGTAATGTGCAAACCGAGGCCGATCGCTTCCTTACGGATCTCAATCGAGTTTATCCGGGGTCAAAAGCAGTCGCTACTAAAATCAATGGTCAATACCGCGTTCACCTAGAGCCTTGGCCCTCTAACCCATTGACCAAAGGCAGCTACACCTGCTACACGCCCGGACAATTTACCAGCATTGCGGGCAACGAAGGCAAACCCGTCGGTAATCTCCATTTCGCCGGAGAACATGCCAACTCTTTCTACGAATGGCAGGGTTTCATGGAAGGAGCCGCTCTCTCTGGCATTCAAGCCGCCAACGAAATTCTCCAAGACCTTAAGGTGGGAAGGCTCTGACAATTATGCTGATTTGATTAGTGACGTTAGCTCTTCATAAGAGTGATTGACTAAGCGCTCCGTCATATATTCCATCACGATCGATGGTTGCGTGAACCGGGCTGAGTGTTGTTCAATCAGCGATCGCCGCTGCAAGGACTCTAATGCCTCTAGCACCTGCCGATGGGAAACAACTGGAGTGATATCAACTCGCAAGTCTGCTAATGTCATCCCGTTACGATTAGTAGCAAGTGAGTACATGACTTGCTGCTCTAGGGGAGAGAGTCGCTTAAACTGCTGATCCACTAAGTTCCAGATGTCTCCGAAGACAATCGTGCCGTGGAGAAATTCAGTCACATTGCTATCAAACAGCCCTTGAATTGTCGTTGCGGCAATTTTTAATGCCAGGGGATTGCCTGAATAGCGCTCAACTAGCACTTGAGAGTCTCCTGCTAACTCTAGCAATCCCTTATTTGCAAGGAGGAGTTGGGCTTCTTGGAGCTGCAATCCGCTTAGTTGCAGCGATCGCACAGGCAATCCTTGGCCTTCGCGAGCCGTCAATCCCTTAGGTTTCTCTCGACTCGTTAGGATGACACAGCTTTGATGGTGCTCATCTGCGATCCGTCTCAGGAGATGTCCGTAGTCTTCGTAACCTTGCCGATAATGTTCAGTTTGCTCACTCATTGGCAAAATAGACTCTAAATTATCGAGGACTATCAAACAGCGATACTGGTAGAGAAACTCTGTGAATTGGGTAATCTGCTGAACGGGTGTCGCTGATAGATCAGCCTCTGGTTCCTGGGACAGAATCGGCAGGATATCGGTTAACAGGTCTTTAAGTAATGGAATCTGACGAAGCGATCGCCAAATCACAAACTCGAACTCAGCTTGAATCTGCTCTGCCAGCTTGACAGCTAAGGTGGTTTTACCAATGCCACCCATTCCTACTAGGGCAATTAGCCGACAGCGTTGGGAAGCAGTCTCGGTCTGAGGGGAGTTATGCAAAATCCAGTGTTTGAGTGTCGCAAGCTCACTGTTGCGCCCATAAAACGTTGAAACATCAGTGGCTTCATCCCAGGAAGCGATCGTTCCTTGCCAAGGCGATCGGTTACTTGATGTAATAGGCCCTTGAGCCTGCTGAACCTTACGCTTCTCTAAAACTGAATGCACATTCTTCTTGGTCACTTTCACATCAAGTGCATGGCTCAGCTTTGCCCAAAGTTGGCAACCAACGTACTTGATGTACTCTGCGTTGTAACCAGTACTAGCAGCAATTTCTAAGTATGATTTTCCTGCCCAAGATTGCTTAAATACTAGCTCTTGAGTGGTATTTAGGTATTCACTGCCAAGAACTTCATTGAGAAGGTTTAGAACTTCTTCAACAGACATTTATGCAACCAATGCTCCTCACATTTCCTAGCTTAGGATACGGGGTAATCTTTGAGACATTCATCTGCCCAGAGAACTAGCGATCCGTCCCCAAAGAGTATTATTTGTAACATTCGTTGACATAAAGAACGAAAAATAATCTTTATGAAGCTCAGAACTCTTAAAAGTTTTCAATTTAATTTCTTAATAGAATTTAATCCGTTTAGATCACTTTTAGATCACTTTTGATCACTACACTAGTCCACTCTTTGAAATACAACTAAAGACATAGGTGCAGCTCCAAAATCTACTGCTACGGAAAAAACAAATCACCCTTCTGGGACAGGCTACAGTAGCTCTTCAGTCCGCTTTAGTCTAGGGTTCTAGTTTCTCAAAGTTTTTTTCAGTCTTTCCAACATGTTTCTAATTAGATAAATAAGTGAGTTTATTGCATTCTCCTGTGCTTTGCCCTGGCCATGGTTTTAATATCTACTCCAGAACACTGTAAGGGAACCGTACTGCGTCTGAACAGCAAACTAGTATCAATTCCAATCCAACTGATTCTGGCATCTAAGATACTGCTTGTTTTGACCTGGTTCGTCTGAAAAGTTTCGAATTTTGACCTATTTGCAACCTAAAGGAATAGTCTATGGAGACCGTTAAAGATCTGATTGGTGCTTGTAATACTGGGCTAGCGAGAGGCTTAAGCCTACAGATTATTGCTGTGATGAACTCTCTAGTCCCTAACGTTTTAGTTAACTTTGATGATCTCAATGTAGATGTAGAGGGCGATCAACTTAATCCTTTCTTGCAGCCTGCTGCTAAAGAATCGCTAAGATTTGCCATCAAGAAACGTGGCAAGAAGCTACATGTGAACTCGGCTTACCGTACAGTTGTCCAACAGTACCTTCTGCATCAGCAATTTCAAAGAGGTTTATGTGGTATTACTGCAGCGGCTTTCCCAGGTACGAGCAACCATGAAGGCGGACTTGCCTTAGATGTTCAAGATCCTGATGGTTGGGAACCTTTCTTTGAACAACATAATTGGTTTAGACTGGGACGACATTTTGATTTTCCTCATTTCGACTTTATCTTTCACGCTGCTACTCGCGAGGATTTGGGCAGCATCGGCGTAAAAGCTTTCCAACGGCTTTGGAACCAGAATAATCCCAATGATCGCTTAACAGAGGATGGCGACTTTGGCCCACAGACCGAAGCACGGCTAGCAGACTCTCCTGTAACAGGTTTCGGACCCAGCGCCAGAAGATTACTACGGTTGGAAGATCCTCGGATGCACGGCGATGATGTTGCCGAACTGCAAAAGGCATTGCTGAAAGCGAAAATCATCAAAGTTGACATTCAAGTTACTGGAACCTTTGACATGGCTACCGAAAAGGCCTTAAAGCAGTTCCAGGAGGCAACAAAGCGCCTAGGGGTGGATGGAATAGTTGGACCAATGACTCTCAAAGCGCTTGGGCTATAGTCACAGACAGTTGATCGAAGGATGGTGCATCTGCAATTTTTATCAAAACTTAGATGTTATTGAGTGATAAAGCTTGTAATGGTTCTTCTCTAGTTACAGCTTCAAGCACTACTGAAATAAATCTGGTGAACTCATCACTCCAAAAGCGCTTTACCAAAAGTAATCAGCAACTCACACACATTAGAGGAAAAGACAATGCCTTTTACCGCCAAAGTTATTTCAACAGCAGAATGGGGTGCAGATAAGCCTAAAGATTCTCCATTTTCGATTACAACTCCACGATTCATCGTCATTCACCATACTGTGACTCCGAATCCCCCTAACGCTCGCTCCCATGGCACCCTACAAGGCGCAAAGCAATTTGCGCTCGATACTCAAAGAGACATGATGTCACCAGAGAGAGGCTTCTCGGATTCGGGACACAACTTTTTAAATACAACTGGAGGTCTCATTCTTGAAGGGAGACACGGTTCCCTAGATGCTGTGAAACGAGGGCTTTGTGTTCAGTCCGCTCATACAGCTCAAGATCCCGGTAAATTAGCTGGTGGCAATAGTTCTCCTGGGATCGAAAATGAAGGCAACTTTATGGAATTCCACATGGGGCAGAAGCAGTGGGATAGCCTGGTAGAATTGTGTGCTTCTCTTTGTAAATCTTGCAAGATTAGCCCCAAAAATATTAGAGGTCATAGGGAGTTCAGTCAGACAATTTGTCCAGGCGATTGGTTATTCAGCCAGCTACCTCGTTTGCGCAAAGAAGTTGCTAGCAGGTTAGAATTACAAACTGATCCAAAAGAACTTGAAAATGACACTTCTGATGAAGTCCTTAAACTTGGCTCAACTGGCCTAGATGTCACAAAACTTCAGCAGCATTTAAGAGAAAAAGGATTTAAACCTGGAGCTGCAGATGGCTTTTTTGGTGAAAATACTCAAGCAGCAGTGATTGCTTTTCAAAAATCTGCAAAGCTTGTAGCTGATGGGTCAGTCGGTCCTAAAACCCGAACAGCTTTGGGGCTTAGTTAGAACTGAGCAACACCAGCTTCAAATTAATGTAACTAAACCCAACAAGAGTCTACTTTATGAAGCCTCCATTGCTCTCGTGCAGTATGGCACTGCTTATGAGCTGTAGTTCACCAACGCTTCCCTCATCTTCAGAGATATCACCTTCTAATTCAGTGCAACATGTAGCTGGCGACCAATCTCCAGCTACTAAACTACTGATTGCAAAGCAGACCTCGCCAGTTCCAAGCCAAAGGATTTCACTAGATGGAATTGGACCTGCGAAATTAGGAATGCCATTGGGGCAACTGAAGCAGATATTGCAAACAAAAGCTCAATTTACGATAAAAGCGCCCTTCATTGTAGATTTCAATGCCATCGTCGTTAGCCAGGCTGGAAAAGTTCAATACTATATCCTCTACCCAGTTGGGACAACACTAACTGACTCGGATTCGATAGAAGCTTTGTTGACTGACAATTCTAACTATCGTACTGCCAAAGGAATTGGAGCCGGAATAAAACTGAGACAAGCAGAAACAGTTTATGGAGACGCAACTCTCTCCTACAACACTTCAAATGAATCCAGAGAGTACGTAAAATTTGCTAACCAACCAGTGCAAAATGTTCGTTTTCAGGTTAGAGCACCAGAGCGAAATTTTGCAGGAATTTATTCGTCTCCTTCAAAAGAGTTTAATACAACAAAAGAGTTTCACGAATCTGCTGTAATTCGCTCGGTTGAGATCGTTTGCTCACCTCAGATTTGCAAAAAACCTTAAGCCCATATCGTCTCTTAACAATTTATTTGCGTCTCCCCTATTCTTAATAGGCGCGAGGAGGATTGAAATGCTTGTAAAAATTATCAGTCCAGAAAAAGGTTCAAGGTTTCAGACAGGAGAGATGATTGAATTTAAGGGAACTGCAGAAAAAAGTATTGTTAGTATTAAGCTGCTAGCAGAAGATAAATGGCCTCTTGGTGAAGCGAGGGTAACAGACGGCAAATGGGCCGTTTCTTGTAAATTTAATACAAGCGGCGAGCGTAAAGTTACTGCTCAAGGCATTGATGCCAGTGGTAATCAAATTGTTAGGTCTGACCTCAAGATTGTTCTACAGGATCTCCGCACGTTCCATCTAGCAGCTTTCGACTTACCAGAACCATCAGATAGCATTCGTAGTAAAACCCTGATTTTATGGGCAACTTTCTATAAAGTACACAGAGCACAAGATATACCTGATGGCTATCCCCTGCTCGATATGGCAGGTAATAACCTAGGCCCAAAGCTCTCTAAGCATGACTGGTGCCATGCAGCTCTTCAAGGAACCGTGCAGGTCTTAGACGCGAACGGAAAACCAAGAACATTTAATTTCGCTGGGAGGAGTTCAGAAGCACAAGTTGATTGTTCCTCGCTATTTCGTAGTTTGAATTTAAATGAAATTCAGGGAACTAACCGAGTTTGTTTCGCAGTTTCTAAAGGAACCTTTGGAGAAGGAACAAACGGATTTCTTTTAGTTCCCTTTCGAAGTATTGCAGTTGACAGAACAAAGATTCCCATAGGCTCTGTGATTTATATTTCAGATGCACGAGGGCAACAAATAACTTTACCGACTGGCGAAGTAGTAAAACATGATGGATATTTCTTTGCAGCCGATGTGGGGGGAGCTATTAAGGATAATTAGATTGATGTGTTTATCGGTATTTCCGAGCAGAAGCCGTTTTCGTTTATCAAGAGTAAAGAAAGTAGCACATTTACCGCATTTTTAATCGATAATGCAAAAACCATGGAAATATTAAAAGCCCTTCACAAACTCGAAATAAGTTAATCAAAAAATTATTTCAGGAATGAGCCTTATTTAAAGTATATTCCTGATCCAATTTCTGAACAGTATATATCCAAAAGATTTTTGAGGTTTTTGGCAAATATAGCCATGAAGATATCACTATGAAAAAGCTAATGATTTTATTACCTTCAAGGTTTTTTAGGATGATTTTTGTCAGCTTTGTCGCAAGCTTGTTAGCTAGTGAAGGACATTTTGTAAAAGCTCAGGCTGCTTCAAACAGCTCTTCAAAGCCCTCATCGGAAGTAAATGTTGAATCATATCTTCTCAAAAATAAGCCTAAGACTTTTAATACTCTTAAGAAGAGCTTCGAAAGAGCGGTTGATGATACTCAAGAAGTAGAGTTAAGTGAAACAACAAATAATCTATGGGCATTATCAAAGAATAATAAAAAGCAAAAAATAAAATTTAGAGTACTTGACGGCAAAACAGAGTTTTTAATGTCTACTTGGATGACGATAGAGAGTGGTAGAGAGTTGGAGTGGAAAAATAAAGTAAAACAAAAACACTTATATGATAACTATGTTTGGGTGACGCCAGCTCCTCAAGTTAAAGAGTTTTGCCACACTTGCAAAGGTTCGGGTTTAGTTGCTCCTGGCAACATACTACTAAATTTAAGACTACAACAATATTTAGGCTTAAAGTTAGAAAGCGTCAAGACACACTTTATTGAAATATGGGTAAAGGAAGAAGATCTAATGCGCCCATGTATAGATGAAGAAATTAACGATTCTAGCTGTGCCATCATACCTTCGTCTATTCCTGGGGATCGTGCTGATCTAGTAGCTATTAAACAAGATGCTGAAGGCTATCCTTGGACAGGTTTAGGATATACCTACGATTGGGGTAATCCTCCTAACAAGCCTCCTATTGGAGCGAGTGAGTTCGTTATTAAAAGCACTTCTTCAAAGAAAGTAGAAGTTGAAATTGAATCAGTAATGAAAACAAAAGAGTATTGCAACAATAAATACTTGACCACAAGTAGTTCTCAGCTTTGATGGACACCCTATTTTTGACTGAGGCTTCATCTGAACCTTGGACTAGGCACAATCAGCTCTTGTACCCTTCTGTTAGCACTCACCCAAATTCTGATTGTTGTAACTTGTTGTATCCAATCCAAAGCTGCTCCAAAGCATATCAATCTCTACCTTGATCTACGCTGCAGCCTCAAAAGTAAAAAATTGCTTCAGTCTGCTGCTAGATTTCAACAAAAATTATGCTTCCTAGGGTTATTTATGAAAACTCTATTGAAAACGTTGATTCTAAGCATTGTTCTGGTATTTATTGTGGGAATCAGTCGCGCCTTTGCAAATCCCATTCCTACTTCAGCACCAGTGGTTTTGCAAGGTATGTGTGATGCTTCGGCAATTCTAAAAATCAACTCACAGTTTTTAGTCCTCAACGACGAAGACCAGGAAACAACTTTCTTTCGCCTCTTCGATTTCAGCAAAGGTGGCAAACCCATCTCCGCTCCTGTCCTACCACGAGAGAAGTTGCAAATCGACTCTAAAAACCCAGAAATAGATTTTGAAGGGTTGGCTCAGGTGGGTGACGTTTACTTTGCCCTAGCCTCCCATAGTCGGAACAAAAACTTCAAACCCCGGGATAGCCGCAAGAATCTGGTTGCCTTCCGCTGGAAGTCAGAGGTCGAAAATCCAATTGAGGTGCTCGCTTCCTTACAGAACTTAGTTCCTGCGCTTCAAGCCAAACTTAAAAGCACTGAGGGTGTTGGTATTTCTGAGATTGATCGGGCAAAAGATCCGAAGCAAGATGATGGTGACGGCGGACTTAGCATTGAAGGAATTTCTGCCATGCCGAATGGCAATCTTTTGATTGGATTACGCAGCCCAACCAATCCAAGTATGAACTCAGAAGCTCCCAGGCAGGCGATCGCGGTCGAGTTAGTAAACCCTCTCCTATCGGTTACAAGCAACAATGTCACCTTAGGTAACGTACACCTATGGCAGTTCAACGGTGCTGGCATCCGAGATCTGGACTACGATGGAACGCATCGCCAGATTATAATTCTCAGCGGTCCGCCTGGCGCAGGTGATACCTTCAAAATTTGGACGTGGGATGGTAACGCAATTTCTCAGCCCACAGAAATTCAAGATCTCACTAGCTACAAATCTATTTCTCAAATTTTGGCAGAAGGAGTTGTCCCCGAAGGAATCACGATCGACAATGACCATCTATGGGTTGTGTTTGATGAGGGGAAACGAAAGATTGCTGGAGCGGAGTGCAAAAGCTTAACAACGGCAGACCAGCAGAAAACCTTTCGTGCTGTATCAACTCCCTACAACTTCAAGGCGATCGCCTCGGATGGTAGAGAATGAATGGCAATCGCGTCTACTTCCCATTACTTCCGTGAAAGCGCGATCGCGATCTGTGTCTTAAAGCTAGCAATGTTAGTAATCAGGCACAAAAGATAGGAGCCTAATTCCCCATTACAGTGGTGTATAGTGAACGGCTTAATCTATCCCGGTTAAATGCTAATTTGGCTCACCCAATTTAAGGGAGAAATAGCCGCGTTAAATGCGGCATTTTTATGGGCGATCGCGTCTGTCATCTACACTCGCATTGGGCAGCGGGTGCCTCCCTTGGTTTTGAACTCGTTGAAAGGCGTGATCGCGATCGCCTTTCTCGCCATTACCCTCTGGCTCCAAGGCAGCGGCCTACCTGACATTAACGGCACAGCTTTGGGACTGTTGATCCTGAGTGGAGTGGTGGGGATTGGCTTTGGTGACACCTATTATTTTGCCGCACTAAATTTATTGGGGCCAAGGCGAACTCTGCTACTGGAGGCTTTAGCACCCCCGCTCTCCGCTTTTCTCGCCTTGCTGTTTTTGCAAGAAACTCTAAAGCTGAGCAATTGGTTGGGGATTTTTCTTACCATTGTCGGCGTGACTTGGGTAGTGAGTGAGCGATCGCCGACTGGAACAACCAACTCAGTGACAAATAAATCAGCTCATTCTTTACTAGGAGTTGGTTACGGTTTACTAGCAGCCTTGGGCCAAGCAGGAGGGGCGGTGCTATCTCGTGCCGCTTTAACTCAGAGCACTATCAGCCCCTTGTGGAGCACCCTAGTCCGCTTAGCCGCCGGGGTGTTGGTGATGCTGATGTGGCTACTAGTGCGACGGCAAGCAGGGTTGGTGATGCAGACCCTAGGGTTAGAGCGCGATCGCCGGAAGGGAATGTCTTGGCTAGGCGCGATCGCCATTACCTCTTTTTTCAGCACCTACTTGGGCATCTGGCTGCAACAAACTTCGCTCAAATTTACGGCAGTTGGGGTAGCCCAAGCCCTCAGTTCCACCAGCCCCCTTTTCATCCTGCCGATCGCGATCGCAATGGGTGAAGTGGTTAGCAGACAGGCCATTCTGGGTGTTTTGGTCGCGTGGGCAGGCGTTTGGTTCTTGTTTAGTTAACGCTGGTTCGGCTACCGCTTCAGAGCTAAGGTTAAGCCATCCGCGATCGGAACCAGGCTGAGCGTGATGCGTTGGTCTTGGTGCAGCTTGGCATTGAAGACGCGAATCGACTCGGTGCGGTTGTCTTGCACTTGCGGGTCTGCCACCCGTCCAGACCAAAGCACATTATCGATCGCGATCAACCCACCCGGACGCACGAGTTGCAGCGATCGCTCGTAATAGTTCCAGTAGTTGCTCTTGTCAGCATCAATAAAGGCAAAATCAAAAGTTTCGGCCTCACCAGCAGCTAAAAGCTGGTCTAGGGTGTCTACGGCTGGGCCAATCCGCAGCTCAATTTTGTTAGCCACGCCAGCGGCTTGCCAATAGCGACGGGCGATCGCGGTATATTCTTCGCTCACGTCGCAAGCTATGACTTTGCCATCAGTGGGTAAAGCCAGCGCCACCGCTAAGGAACTGTAACCTGTAAATACTCCCACTTCCAGCGTTTTCTTAGCCCCCATTAGCTGCACCAACAGCGCCATAAACTGCCCTTGCTCTGGAGCAATCTGCATCTGAGCCATCGGATGTTCAGCGGTCTTTTGTCGCAGTTGCGCTAAAAGCTCCGGTTCACGCAAAGAGTTGGACAACAGATAGTCATACAGTTGATTCGTCAAATCCAGTGTTTTATTAGACATAGGAATGTTTTGCTTAAAAATGCAGCTACAAAATTACTATATTGAGGGTGATTTGCTGTAATTGGAACTCAGAGGAGAGTGGAGTTTATGATCCGAGCGATTTTGGCAGTAGTTCTGGTAGGACTATTAACGGCTTGTGGCAACGGCATTCCGGGGCTGAGTGACCGAGTCGTTCAACAAGCGATCGCTCTACAAGTCGGCCAAACCCAGCAAACCCTCGCCCAACAACTCCGGCTCAAAAAGCCCCCCAAAGTAGAAGTGAAGCAAGTCGCGATCGCTAAGCAAGACTCGCTAAAGATTCAAGGCTTATCTGCTTACCATCTCCAAGGAACTTACGACCTCACCTTAAAGTTTCCTAGCCGCCAAGTCACTCAGGAAAAAAATCCGTTCGAGGTCTACCTGCAACAGCAACCCGACCAGAAAAGTTGGAAGCTAGCTCAGCTTAGCAAATCAGATACAGAAGCTGAATTTACTTGGGTGACAGAACCCCTCCAGTAGACTTCAACTCATCAAATCCAATTTGCCAGGAGTCCCATAAACCTAGGGAAAGATTGACTATGGTTGGGCAAGTTGCGCGATCGCCATTGACCTTTGATCAGTTTGTCAACCAATATCCAGAAGATGGGGGACGCTATGAGCTGCGCGGAGTTGAACTTGATGGCGGATCAGGTGTTTGCAGCGGGACAGTAGGTGTAATTTTAGTGGAATCAACTAAAAATGTTTCAACTCGTTTGAAGAGTTCAGCTACTAAGTAGAAAATGCTAGTAGCCATAAACACAAAAACTTGATTCGTCCTTTTGGGCGAATCAAGTTTTTGTAATGAGTTCTAAATTTGTGAGCATCAGTATTCTTTTGCTAGTTTAAATCTAGCAATCGCTAGAAGTATGGATAACCAAACACAACCCACTAAGGGCCAAATCCAAGTTGACATTTTAATGGCGGTGAGGGAACTAAAAGCCCAAATTCAGCAGCTGCAAGATGAGCCTTTAAATAGTAAAGAGTCCAACTTTGAGGACTATCTAAACCTTTTTATTCAACAAATTGAGGAAAAGGTCAAGCAGCTAGAAGCAGAAGCAACACAACTGAAAGCACAAAAGAAGGCTCTGTATCAGCAGTTGTGGAGCCAGGCTAAGGAGTTGAAATCCTGCTATCAGGAATTGCAGCATACCAATCAAGAACTATGTCAGGCCTTAAACTCCGATCAAGTTTCTTATAATCAAGCGATCGCGAAAAAAATTTTCAATGAGGATGAGCCTATCAGAGAGGCTTTAGCCAGGTTGTTTCAACTAATTTATGGCCGAGATGGTAGCCCTAGAGCTCTGGGAAGGCTGCGGAGATGGACATCTCCGCAGCCTCGTATTTCTGGCACAGATAACACCTACCCTTTATCCAAACAAGCAATCGCATTTAAGGATGACCACGACCGCCTTAAAGCCCGATCTCTGGCGCTAAAAGCACAATTTCAAAGGCTGCGAACTCAATCTCAGGTATTGGCCGCTCAGTCTCGAGTGTTGCAAACTCGATATCTTGAGTTAGAAACAGTTGAGCGCGATCGCAACTAGTAAATTCAACGAGCCTTACAGTAAGCCTGCCGTTTCGTAGAGCCGTCTCAGGGTCGCGGTAATTTTAGTGCCGTACTGTAAGTCAGCAGTCCAGCGGCCACTCAGTTGATCCACCAAAGGGGCAATACCACGAGTGACAAAGCGGAAGCGCGGGTCAACCACATCCTGAACTAAAGGCTCGGTGCTGGCATAGGCTTTGAGGTGCTGCACATGCGCCCGAACTCCAATGCGAGCGCTAGGGAAAGATGCACCTACCTCAGCACCACCAACTGTTCCCAAGCCAGCAAAGTTGTTCTGCGAAGGTTTGATTTCACTACCAAAGCGTAGAAAGCCAGTCTCCACACACATTTGGCAGAAAGCAATATCATAATTTACGCCTTCCACGCTGGCTTCTTCTCGGTACAGCTTCGGTAAGTCGGGAAACTGAGCTAAAGCATTCTCATTGTTAGATTTGAGGAACATCATTAGCTGGACTTCCGATGTGTTGCCGTTGCTAATGATGCGATCGAGTTGACCGGGACAAATTGAAAGGATCGATCGCAAAATCACTGTCCGGCTGACGCTATCCCAACCCACAGAAATATTAACCTCCCGCAGATCCACCGCTCGGATATAGACAATGTTGCGGTAGTTGATTCGGCGGATATTAGGGGCTTTGGTCAAATCCACCCGCAGGCGATCGGCTAAGTCGATTGGAATGTAAGCATTGCCATTGACCACAATGCCCTGTTCACCATAAATAGAGCCATTAATATTGATGTTGGCGGGAGTATAGGTGCCCGTGGGCAAAGGTGTGGGCGTGGGGGTTGGCGTAGGAGTAGGGGTTGGTGTAGGGGTTGGCGTAGGAGTTGTTCCACTTACCGCTCGGCTCCAAGCTGCTAAGCCGTCAGCCAGACCCAAGGCAATATCGCGGCGACGATTTTGAATTAAAAAGCGATCGTCTGGATTGGTTAAGAAACCCACTTCCATTAACAGAGAAGCAGGAATGATTTGGCGACAAAAAGCTAGGCTACCCACTCCGGTAGCAGTGTCGGGTCTAGCTCCTCGGCTCGGCAGTTGGGGCACTCGACGCAGCAGCGCCAGCAACAACAGCTCTGAGTGAGCTTTGCGCTCGTCATTATTGGCAATATAGAAAACACTGGCTCCCCGCACAGAGGGGTCAGAAAAAGCATCAGCGTGAATTTCTAGGGCTACGTCACCCACACGCCCGCGACTGTTAATCCAGGCAATGGTCCCCGCTAGGCTGAGGTCATCGGGTACGGCCAAAACTTCAAACGCTCGCGATCGCAGTTCGGCGACGATCAAATCCCGCAGCAGAATCAATTCTCTGGCTTCTGTGGTGCCGCCCGCGATCGCGCCTGGATCGATTCTGCCGTTCTCGTTTCCACCATGACCTGCCGAAATAAAGATTCGTCCCATCTGCGCTGTTTCCTCTAGAGCTAAAAATTATTGATATTTAGTGTCTGTTTAATAAAACTGCTGTAGCTTGACCTCTAGAACGGCCCTCTACCCATGACTCTGAATAAATGAAATTACCCTTAACGAATTGATTATGCCCAACCCAAAGCCAGAATACAGCTTCCAGGCAAGATCAACGTGATAATACTCGAACTTCAGCCGTTTGTACCAATGGGTTTAGGCAAATGAAGTCACAGCACGGCTTTTCTCAAAGCACAACGGCTTGGCTGAAACTGAGAGAGCGGTGACAATAGTAAGTGAGTTCTACTTTTCGGCACAGCGTCAATGGACATTCCTCGGCTGCATCCTGACACTATTGAGCAAGTCAAGCAAAAAGCTGACATTGTCGATATAGTTTCTGAGCATGTCGTGCTGCGGAAACAGGGCAAAGACTTTGTCGGGCTCTGCCCGTTCCACGATGACAAGTCTCCGAGCTTCAGCGTCAGTCCCAGCAAGCAGTTTTACTATTGCTTTAGCTGTGGAGCAGGCGGCAACACGATCAAGTTTCTGATGGAGTTGGGCAAAAACTCCTTCAGTGATGTTGTGTTGGATCTGGCTCGCCGCTACCAAGTAAATGTCAAAACTTTGGCTCCAGAACAGCGCCAAGAGTTGCAACGGCAGCTTTCGGTGCGGGAGCAGTTGTATGAGATTTTGTCGCTGACGGCCAAGTTTTACGAGCACGCACTGCGACAACCCCAAGGAAAGGTCGCTTTAGATTACCTACAAAACTCTCGGCACCTGAGCCAAGAAACGATTCAGCAGTTTCAACTCGGTTACGCTCCGGCGGGTTGGGAAACGCTGTACGGCTATTTGGTAGAGCAGAAACACTACCCGGTGGAGTTGGTAGACCAAGCTGGGTTAATTTTGCCGCGCAAATCTGGGGGTGGTTACTACGACCGTTTCCGCGATCGCCTGATGATCCCGATTCTGGATATTCAAGGTCGCGTGATTGGGTTTGGGGGCCGCACCCTGAGCGATGAGCAACCTAAGTACCTCAACTCCCCCGACACCGACCTATTTGACAAAGGCAAAACTCTGTTTGGGTTAGACAAGGCCCGCGCCGCGATCGCCAAGCAAGACCAAGCGGTGGTTGTAGAAGGTTATTTTGACGTAATTGCCCTGCATGCCGCCGGGATTACCAACGCCGTCGCGTCTTTGGGTACTGCATTGAGCGTGGCCCAAGTCAAACAACTGCTGCGCTACAGCGAGTCAAAGCAAGTTGTGTTCAACTTTGACGCTGACGCAGCGGGGGTGAAAGCGGCAGAACGGGCGATCGGGGAAGTGGCTGACTTGGCTTATCAAGGCCAGGTGCAGTTGCGAGTCCTCAACATTCCCGAAGGCAAAGACCCGGATGAGTTCTTGCACACACATTCTTCAGAGCATTACCTCAGCCTGCTGGAAAGAGCGCCCCTCTGGTTAGATTGGCAGATTCAGCAAGCACTCCTCGGCCAAGACCTGAAGCAAGCTGACCAGTTTCAGCAGTCGATTCAGGCGATCGTCAAGCTCCTGGGCAATTTACCCAATACCCCTTTACGAACACACTATATTCATCAGTGTGCGGGGTTTTTGAGTCAAGGCGATGCCAGGTTTGCGCTGCAACTGGAAGAAAACCTCCGCACCCAAGTTCGGGGGCAACGTTGGCACGGGCGATCGCAAAAATGGGAAAAACCCACCGATTACAGCTTGCGAGAAGCAGCAGAAGCCCAACTACTCCGTATCTACGTTCATTGCCCCGCTCATCGTCTAGAAGTGCACAACGCCCTCAAAGAGCGTGAGCTGGAGTTTAGCTTGTCTCACCACCGCTTTCTGTGGCGGCAGATCCTAGACATTGAAGAAACAGAAAATCAAGAGCCTCAGGCCGAACTGCCTCAGTCTTACGCCAGTTGGGAAGAGCACACAGAAGTTGACTTACTCACGGCCCTGCAAGACCGCTGCACTGAGTCGCCAGAGGAAATTAAGCGAGTTCTACATATTCTGCAACTCGATGAGACAGCAAAGTTAGATATTCTCCGTCCGAGTCTAGCGATTCGCACTGCCACTGCTAGCCTAGAGCGGATCATGTGCGAGAAACGTTGCCGTCACTTGCTAAAGATGTGGGAAGAAGCCACGCAAGCGATCTTAGCTGACCCTAACCAAGTACAAATCCTAGATTCTTTAGAACAAAGCCTAGATGCGGCCTTCGATGCCGAAGCCTTGCGATTTCAAAAGCTGTTCTACGACGAAAGACGCTATCTGCAGGAACTCGATCGCCAGCGCTGCATCACCCCAGCCGATCTACTAGAAGTGCCGCAGTTGGGTTAGTCGCAATAGAGCGTGTCGCGGGTGTTGCGGCCAGTCACAGGGTTAGTGCCCTTCGCCACCTTACAGAGCAAAACTTGAGCATCTTGTCGAAACTCGACATCGGTAAAATCTGTGCCGTCAATTACAGCTCCTTCAAACTTGGCGTTGAAGGCAAAGGCTCCTTCCAGAATCGCATTGGTTAAATTTGCGTCGGACAGGCGAGCCGTATCTAGCGTGGCGTTGCTGAGGTTTGCCCCTGCCAAATTGGCAGCTTCTAGATTAGCCCCAAAAAAGCTCACCCCGCGCAAATCACTCTGGCTGAGATTGATGCCACGCATATTGGCCTTAGTAAAGCTGGAGTCCACTAAAACACGGCCCGAAAAGTCGGCCCCCACCAAGAAAGCTTTGTTATAGTCCTCAGCCAAAGCAGGAGTCGCGATCGCCCCCCAAACCAGCAACCCCGCCAGAGTCATCCAGCATAGGCTGAAACAAGCAGTGGCTAGGCGTTGATACCAGGCTGTTTTCACTGGTTTCTGAATTGGCTGCTGAATCAATGGGAAACCGTACCTTCTGTCCATCTCGCGTACTTTACTAAGTGACTGTGACGAATCAGTGAGTCTGGGAGCCACATCAATCTATAGGCTAGCGCTAAGCGCAGCCTAGACTGACCTGAGCGGTCCCATCCCTGATCCTACCCGAAGCTGTCGGTCTCCTTGGTGAAAAAGCACTAGACTCGTAACGAAGGTTAAAGTCTGACTACTTCGTCCTGCGAGAAAATCTGAGTAAAATGCATGAATTCTGGCAAGCCTGAACCCTCGCGATCGCGCCGCTCGTCTCAATCTAAGAGCGAAATCGGGTTGCTAGGAGAAGCCTTTATTGCAGAATGGTTGCAAGCTCAAGGTTGGGGACTGCTGCATCAACGCTGGCATTGTCGTTGGGGCGAAATTGACCTAATTGCCCAACAACCTGCGG
The DNA here is from genome assembly GCF_014695845.1 of Trichocoleus sp. FACHB-591. Classification (NCBI taxonomy): domain Bacteria; kingdom Bacillati; phylum Cyanobacteriota; class Cyanophyceae; order Leptolyngbyales; family Trichocoleusaceae; genus Trichocoleus; species Trichocoleus sp. FACHB-591. Next base: position 47,946 of record NZ_JACJPA010000112.1, on the reverse strand, counting down.
TCCAACAATCCATAGCATCTAGACCTATATCACCTGACCAGATGCGATCGCCCTCAGCCACGCTTGTATTTGTGGAAGTTAAAACTCGTAGCGGCAACAATTGGGATGCGGACGGCTTGCTAGCGATCACGGCCCAAAAGCAAGCCAAACTTTGGCAGACAGCAGAATTATTTTTGTCCAATTATCCAGACCTTGCAGAACTACCTTGCCGCTTCGATGTGGCCCTAGTAGCAGTGCAACCTGCCTCAAAAGCGCGATCGCAACCTGAAAAGCTTGGTGTCGATCAAGTTCAGGCTGCGATGTTAGCAATGAATTATGTGATTAACCAGAGTCAAGCAGCGATCGCCCAAGGGCAACCGATTGCGATCGGAGGTTATCAACTAAGCTTAAAAGATTATATCCAAGCGGCTTTCACTTAAATTTGCCGTTATCAGGCTGCTTCAACAAGTGATGGAGATGATAACTAGCCAGAATTTGCCAAGCGTTGCAGCCTAAGCTAGCGTCTCAGGACAATAGCCCAGTCCTAGTACAAACTGCTTACGGAATTCTTCAATTTCACCGCGATCGGGGCTACCGTGAGAAACCACCGCTACTTGATAGCGCCGCATCACATCGATGGCAGACTGACCCGTTTCCAGGCTCCACAAAGCCATTTGAATACGAATTTCTGGCTCGTAAGGAATGCCTAGCTCATTCAAGAAAGCTCGGAAATCTCCATCTTCTTGTGGGCTCAAGTAGCGATTCATCTTGACCTTGACGACCCAGCCATCAATCTGATGAATTACAGTCATGAATCGAACAGGCATTAGCGTGGTGCCATGTAGGTGTTCGACGACTCTTAGGGTGAGGCTGGCATTGCCAAGGTAGTAGAGATATTCCATGTTTCTTCAGACCCAGCGAATGCTACATTTCTATTCTTACGGGGATTTGCTGAAGCCAATAGGGGAGAAGCCCCCGACCTCCTATGGGGGGTTCCACCCAATGTTGTTATAAGTTTTGCACTTCATTGCTTGTTGCAGCCCTACGCTGGTATGAACTTCACGGCCAAACCTCACGATTTTAGTTCCTCAGATCAGCCTGTCACTCCGGCGATCGCGTCCGAGCCTACCTCCGACCAATTACTGAGCGCCTATGACTACGAGCTACCAGAAGAAAGGATTGCCCAAAACCCCATAGAGCCAAGGGATCAGGCACGGTTGCTGGTCCTCAACTCCCCAACTCAGCATAGCCACCGCATCTTTCGGGACTTACCAAATCTCCTCCGATCGGGAGATTTACTAGTGCTCAACAATACCCGTGTGATTCCCGCCAGGTTGTACGGTCGTAAGCCAGGGGGGGCCACGATCGAAGTTTTGCTCCTAGAACCCCAACCCCAACCTAATTGCTGGCTGGCTCTAGTCAAACCTGGTCGGCGGCTGAAACCCGGAGCGGCAATTGAGTTTGGTCCAGACCCAACTGAGCCACCGAGCTTAAAGGCTACAGTCATAGCGACGGATGCGCCCACGGGAGGGAGGATTTTGCAGTTCGAGGTGCCCGATGGGGAGTCATTGCAAACACGCCTACAAGAACTCGGCCAAGTACCTTTGCCACCCTACATTACCCAATCTGAGGCAGAGCCAGAACGCTACCAAACGGTTTATGCCGCGCAACCTGGAGCTGTCGCAGCCCCAACCGCAGGCTTGCACTTTACCCCTGAGTTGCTGGCTAAGTTACAAGCTCAAGGCATTGACCAAGCCTTCGTTACCTTACATGTGGGAGTCGGCACCTTTCGGCCCGTCGAAGCGGAGGATATTACCCAACATGCTATGCATAGCGAGTGGGTAGAAGTTCCAGCCGAGACAGTCGCCAAAATTCAGCAGACCAAAGCCCAAGGGGGACGCGTGATTGCTGTGGGTACAACCGTCGTCCGCACCTTGGAAGGAGTGGCGCAGCAAGCTGAGCAGAATGGCAACCACTTCGGTGAATTGCAGCCCTACCAAGGAAAGGTGAATCTATTTATTTACCCTGGTTATCAATGGCGCGTGGTGGAGGGATTAATTACCAATTTCCATTTGCCTTGCTCCAGTTTGCTGATGTTAGTCAGCGCGTTGGTAAGTCGTCCGCGCTTGATGGCGTTGTACCAAGAGGCGATCGCGGAGCAGTACCGTTTCTATTCATTTGGGGATGCCATGCTGGTGTTGCCAGAGGCCAGAATTTGAATCATGGGCATGGGGCGATCGCTCATCTTCAAGCTAATCAGGCATTCAATTGCAATGCAATTTCCGCAGGTTCGGTGGATCACGACCGCAGAACTCGCTCAATGGCTCAGCAAATCAATCCGATCGCAACCGCTCCTATTAGATGCTCGAACTAAAACTGAGTATGCTGTCAGCCATTTGGCAACTGCTCAGCAAATCGATCCGATCGCGCCTGACTTGGTCGCTCTTGACCAGATTGATCAGGATACGCCCCTAGTTGTCTACTGCTCGATTGGCTATCGCAGTGCGAAAGTTGCAGTTCAGTTATCACAGGCAGGCTTCACGCAGGTTTATGACTTGGAAGGCAGCATTTTTCAGTGGGCCAACGAAGCACGACCGCTCTGGCAAGCCGAGCAGCCTACGACCAAAGTGCATCCTTACAACGCCCAGTGGAGCTTGTTGCTCAAGCCTGAGTATCGGGCAGACTTGCAGGAACCACCTCTAGATTGAAGGCTATGCTCTAATCTTCGTGCTCTTCCACTTGCTGAATTAATTTAGCGATCAAAGCAGTCCAGCCAGTTTGGTGACTCGCACCGATTCCAGCACCATTGTCGCCGTGGAAGTATTCGTAGAACAAAATCAAATCTTGCCAATGTGGGTGGGTTTGAAATTTTTCTGTGTCTCCATAGACGGGGCGACGACCGGCGGCATCTTGGGTAAAAATCTTTATGAGTCGTTGGGAGATTTCGCTAGCGACTTCCCACAAGTTCATCCATTGCCCAGAACCTGTCGGGCATTCCACTTTAAAGTCATCACCTAAGTAATGATGAAACTTTTGCAGCGATTCGATTAGCAAGAAGTTGATGGGAAGCCAAATCGGGCCACGCCAGTTAGAATTGCCCCCAAACAAGGCACTAGTGGATTCCGCTGGCTCATAATCAACGCGGTGTTCCTGACCTTGCGCTTCAAAAATGTAAGGATGCTCGGCGTGATAACGGGACAGAGCCCGAATGCCATAGGGGCTGAGGAATTCCTTTTCGTCTAGCATTTTCTCTAGAATCCGCCGCAGTTTATCGCGATAAACGATCGCCAAAAGCCTGCGATCGCCTACCCCTTGGCGTTTCATACAAGCAATGTTCTGAGTCAGATCGGGACGATTACGAATGAACCATTCTGTGCGCTTCCAAAAGCCAGGAAATTGTTCTAGAAGCTCTGCTTCGATCGGCTCTACCGCAAAGAGAGGAATCAAGCCGACAACGGAGCGAACTTTTAAGCGCACTTGATGTCCATCTGGAAAATGCAGCACATCATAATAGAAGCCATCTGCCTCATCCCAGAGGGAGGCTTCTTCTCGGCCCATGCGGTTCATAGCCTCCGCAATGTAGAGGAAGTGCTCAAAGAACTTACTAGCAATATCTTCGTAGATAGGATTGGATTTTGATAGCTCTAAGGCGATTGCTAGCATGTGCAGGCTATACATGCCCATCCAACTAGTGCCATCGGATTGGTCAATGCGACCGCCAGTCGGCAGTTCGGAGCTGCGATCGAACACACCGATATTATCCAGACCTAGAAAGCCGCCTTGAAAAACATTATTGCCCGCTGCATCTTTGCGGTTCACCCACCAAGTAAAGTTGAGCAATAGCTTTTGAAATACTCGCTCTAAAAAAACACTATCGGCCCGACCGTATAGTTTCTGTTCAATCTTGTAAATTCGCCACGCTGCCCACGCATGAACAGGAGGGTTCACATCCCCAAACGCCCATTCATAAGCAGGCAGTTGGCCATTGGGATGCATGTACCATTCTCGCGTCAGGCGATCCAGCTGGTATTTAGCCAGTTCTGGATCAATCATGGCAATGGGAATCACATGAAAGGCCAGATCCCAGGCCGCAAACCAGGGATACTCCCACTTGTCGGGCATCGAGAGAATGTCATCATTAAATAAATGAATCCACTCAGAATTTCTCCCTTTCAGCCGCTCCGGGGATACGGATGGCTCAGCAGGCGCGTTTTTCAACCATTCATCCACCACGTAGTAGTAAAACTGCTTGCTCCACAATAGGCCCGCAAAAGCTTGACGCTGAATGTTTTGCAAATCGGGCGATCGCGTGAAACAGCAAACCCGTTGGTAAAATTCATCAGCTTCCCGCTGGCGATCGCTAAAAACCCGCTCAAACTCAGCTCCCAAGGGAGAAGCGGTGACAAGGGCTGGAGCCACTTGATTTAATCGGAGTTGAATAGTTTGCGTCTCGCCTGCCTGTACCTGCAAGATATAGTGTGCTGCGGCTTTGGTGCCAACCAATTCAGGATTGACAGCAGTTTGCTCACCCTGAACTACATAGTTGTTGATGCCATCCTTGAGATAAGCCGAAACGTTAGGCGTCCCCAAAATACGCTCTGTATTGGTTTCATTTTCGGTAAATAGCAGCTCTGTCGGTGGGTCGCAATACAACCAGTAGTCACCCAAGCTGGAATGGGAGGCGGCAATGACGCTGTAATTGTCCTTAGATTTCGCTTTAGACAGTAAGGGCTTGTCGGAGTTGGGAAGGGAGGGACAAGCTTGCTTCTCACTCCCAGACCCCTTACTCCAAGACCAAGTGTTACGAAACCACAGCGTTGGCAATAAATGTAAGGTTTGAGCTTCTGGCCCGTGATTGCTGAACTTGATGCGAATCAAAATGTCTTCTGGAGCCGCTTTAGCATATTCAACCAAGACATCAAAATAGCGTTCTTCGTCAAAAATGCCTGTCTCCAATAGCTCAAACTCTAGTTGATCGCGACCCCGACAAGCATTCTCGGCCACCAATTGCTCGTAAGGAAATGTCTGGTGTGGATATTTATAGAGGCATTTCATGTAGGAGTGCGTCGGCGTGTTGTCGAGGTAGAAATAGTATTCTTTAACGTCCTCACCGTGATTGCCTTCTTTCCCAGTCAAGCCAAACAGTCGTTCTTTGAGAATTGCGTCATTGCCATTCCAGAGGGCGATCGCAAAACAAAGCCGTTGATGATTGTCCGAAATGCCTGCGATGCCATCTTCTCCCCAACGGTAAGCCCGCGATCGCGCTTGGTCATGGGTGAAATAGTCCCAGGCTGCCCCACTAGCACTGTAGTCTTCCCGAACAGTTCCCCACTGGCGATCGCTGAGATACGGCCCCCATCTGCGCCAATGCGCTTGCCTTTGACGAGTTGCTTCTAGCCGTTGAGCTTCTGCGGTGGTGTTTTCTGTCATGGCTCTCTCAAGCGATCGCGTGCAGCAAAGTAAATCTTGGCTAAATCAGCCCTCGATTCTTAAACCCCAATCCTTAAAGTTGAGCCATTTTAACGCACCTGCCCTTGCCGACTCAGCCTCTGTCGAATTGTAGAGTTTGGGCTTGTACTTGCCTGTACTCATCTTTAGTTAGAGCCGTTTTAGCTTAAAGTTTCTTTACATCGGTCAGAAGGAGGGCCTATAGTTTCGCACCCTAGGCAGACTGCGGCTTAGAGGCAACTCGATACTATAGGGACATAACAAGTTTGTTAACAAGTTCGTTGAGGAATGTAAATATGGAATCTCGTCCTTCTGCTGATCTACCCACTGTTGCTAACGCTTATAACGGCAAAGATCGGAACGCCTTTTTGTTTGGTTGGAATCCCCAAGCCGAGCTATGGAACGGTCGTCTAGCCATGATTGGTTTCTTGGCATATCTGTTGTGGGATTTGAACGGTTACAGTGTATTGCGTGACGTGCTGCACTTCTTACCCCAGTACATCGCTCGTTAGTCACTGGCTCGTTAGTAACTGACTGTTAATCATTGAATAAGTCATAAGCATCCAACCTTGTCGTTAGACTGGTGGCCTTAACTCAGCTTAAGTTGCCAGTCTGACCACAAGGTTTTGCTATGGCCCAATGTTCTATTCATCTAGAGTCTTGGAATGGTTAAGTTGGAAAATCGACACATCCAACTCCACTTTTTGCATTAGTTCTGCCAGAAAGCCTTGGTTTAGGAGGCAGACGGGATTAAAGTAAATATTCTTCATAGAAATTGTTTACCCACGCTGAGCGGTGGTTGCTTAGCTTTGTATCTGCCTACTTAAGTCAATCGTTATCTGGAGCTGAAGATTTGATTTCCTCTGAGCAAGTATCCCCACCCGCTGCCCCATTAAAAGAAGAGGTAACGATCGCTGACCCCGCGAAAGAAGCAAACCGTAGCCTGATCACTGCAATAGGCATGTTAAGCCTTTGGGCGACGAGTTTAGCTTGCTTGTTGAGCTTAGATATCTCCGCGTGGCCCTTGTTGTGGAAACTGCCGCTGATGGTTTGGCAAATGTTTCTCTACACAGGGCTATTTATCGTCGCGCATGATGCAATGCATGGAGCGGTATATCCCAAAAACTCCAAGATTAATGATGGAATGGGAGCGATCGCTCTAGCTTGCTATGCTCTATTTTCTTTCGAGAAGCTAAAGCAAAAACATTGGCAACACCATCAGCATCCAGTGAGCGAACGAGACCCAGACTCCCATAATGGCAAGCACCAGAATTTTTTTGCTTGGTACTTTCAGTTCATGAAATCCCACTGGAGCTGGGTCAGAATATTGGCCTTAGTTGCGCTCTTTCACACCATTCGCTTGACGCTGGCTTTGCCAGCAGAAAACATGACGCTGTTTTGGGTCATTCCTTCGATCTCCAGCTCGGCACAACTGTTTTTCTTTGGCACCTACTTGCCGCACCGAGAACCAGAAGGAGGATACAAAAATCACCATCGGGCTCAAAGTAACCCCCTTCCAGTTTTCTGGTCTTTCATTACCTGCTATCACTTTGGCTATCACGAGGAGCACCATGAGTATCCGCAGCTAGCTTGGTGGCAACTACCCGGAGCGGCTAAAGCGCAGGGAACGATCTGAGCACACTATTTGCCAGATTTCTCGGCCTTGGTGTCAGTAGTTTTGTCACTCGCTTTGGCGTCACTCGGTTTATCTGCTTTAGGGTCCGATGAAGCTTTAGAGTCCGGCGATTGGAGCGCTTGGTCCAGTACAGTCCGCGCCTCTTCTGCTTGGGCTCTAGCTTCTCGGTAACGGAGGTTGGTTTGAGCAAAAGTCTTCAAGGTTTTGAAGCCTTCTTTGAGGTTGGCGATCGCCTCCTCGCTCACCGACTCATCTGTGAACAGAATATCGACCTGCTCTCGCACTTTGACTGCTTCAGAACGCAATTCTTGCACCTTCAGCTTGAGCGTCGCCAAGTTGCTGAGAATTTGTACTGCCTGGGTGACAGCATCTTCGTCGGCAGAGACCGTTGAGCTTGGTTCTTTCACTTCAATAAATTGTTGAGGGCCAAATCCTTCTGCCAAATCGGTCGGTAACTTGCCTGAATCCATCAGCTCCATCAGCTGATCCATCGCCTTTTCACGGGCTTTGGCAGAATCTTTGCCAGAGACAGTCAGAATAATTTCAGGGCTTTGCGCTAGCGTATACTGAACCATAAACGTACATCTGTACTAAAGTCTTCTCTTCAATCTTAATGTGTTGCAGCCTAGGACTGCGGCAGCTGTCGAACGTGCTACTGGGGCTGGGTCCGAGCTTGTCTCACCATGGCAATCAAAGTTTGGTGAGCATCTTCCGAGTCTTGCAGTTCGTGGTCAAACTCAACCCGAAGCGGGGTTGCCGCTCCCTCAACTTGAGCCATCAAGTTCATCCCTTGGGCATCAATCGAAACCATCTCCGCCGCAGTGGCACTAGTCGCTCCAGCATAGGCTTTGGCGTAAAGCACGATCGCCTCGGCATGGTCTTCGTTCATATGTTTGCAAATGCGATCGCTAATACTAGGGGTCAATGGATCAGCCATAACCAAATCTCCTCCATCAAATTATGAGCAAATCATGGGTACCTGTTGGGAAGTTTAGCAGAGGCAAGGGCTAGGGATGGTAAGCTCACAAAGGTCTCGGTTAATGCATTGGAGGAAGAACTGTGTTTGCTGGCAAACGGCCCACTAATCTTGGCGTTCAAAATGGTAGCTTAGCACCCTGCCCAAATACCCCCAACTGTGTCAATAGCCAAAGTACAAGCCCAACTTGTCAGATTGCCCCTTTGACCTACACCTCTACAGCAACCCAAGCGATCGCTGACCTCAAAACGGTGATCCAAAATCTGGAGCGTACAACCATCGTTACGGAAAGGCCTAACTACTTGTACGCAGAATTTAAAAGCGCTTTGATGGGGTATGTGGATGATGTGGAATTTTACCTGGATGAAGTTCAGCAATTGATTCACGTGCGATCGGCCTCTCGCTTGGGCAAATCGGATTTAGGCGTCAACCGCAAACGCATTGAAACGATTCGAGCCAAGTTGCAAGCTCTGCAAAGTCAAGGTTAGAACTAAAGCCCTCCTGCTGTTAGCTACAACACTTGGCTTGCTAGTCAAGAGCGGTGAGTTTTGTGGTTGGAAGGGCGATCGCTCTATGCCTTAACTTGAATATAATCACTTGATTTTTATCCTATTACTCCACAAATTTCTCCTCGAGTCAGGCTAATTAGCTGTTATGGAATCTTAGGCTGAGTTCAGGAGCTAAAAAGGCGAAACATTTACTTCGCCTTTCTACCGAAGCGTACTGTTCAGGGTTATTATGCGGAAAGTTTTCTGCTTAATAACCTCAAAAGCTAATTATGGAGAGACAGGTCATCTAATCATCTCATAGGAGATCTTAGGTGGAAAAAGTACACCTAATAATAGTTATGCCTTTTTTGTATTTCGTGGAGGAATATGGACACTGAAAGCTGGGAGTTATTTTCGGCGCTAGCCGCACCGGTGATGTTGCTGCGCGTCATCCTCGACGTCCTGTTCGCAGTCGGACTCAACGTCCTGTTCGCACTCGGAGTTGGCCACGATGTCGGTGTACTTCAGCGCCGCAGACGTGGGACGGCTCTGGTGGGACCGATGGTGTGGGTGTTCGCCACCCTGCTCGGCGGTGTCTTCGTGGCCGGCCTGTATTGGGTCATCCACCATTCAACCCTGAGCCGAGGCGAAGTCTAGGCGGAGGAGCGTTGACCAGGGGCGGTAATCCCCTACGGCGAGGCATAACAACCATATGCACCCGACTCGTATCACAATGCCTCTCACGTATGTTGCGCGGGCGGGTGATACCGGGCATTAGGCATCTCACCGCAAGTTGATAGCTGAGTCAGGAGACACCATGACTTACGAAGAGTTGAAATAGAAATAGTTGCGATGGAATGAACTGGGGAGCAAGACGTCTAGGCACCAGAGGGCCTGGCGTTTCGGTGCAGAGGAGGCTTGGCATTTTGCTCAGGACGCTGGCTTGCTGATCTCCGAATTTGAGGATGGCATTGAGACTCATTAACCAGCACAGATCGTTGGAACCTTCAACACGAGCAGCCAAACATGGATGTGGGCAATGGGACAATTCGTCCACCGCGCCAGACTCTTATGCGTTGGTAGTTCGCAAATGCGGCAAGCAGTATGCAATCGCTGAGCTTACCAAGCCCGTTTGGGAAGGAACTGAAATAGACGCCTGGCAAATACTGCAATTGCTGCAAAGCTGGGCAATGCGCAGGATGCATACCGCGGTTCCAACGAACCAACGCTCGTGTTCTTTACCTTTGGCGGAGTTAAGCTGGCCCGTTCCCCAGACAGCGCCTAACTAGCGATTGCACCCGACACTGCGCCGCGGAGCTTGCCTAATGACCTCGGTTTGATCATGCGGCACCGGTGAATCTAGGCGCTAGCTGACTAAGCTCATGATACAAAGAGATATCGCTAGCCCACAGTCTATGCGCTTATTCAGAATTTTGACAAACACAAGATTTGGAAACGTGTCGAAGGGCGATCGCTAGAATTTGAATTGAAATTTTTACTGGTTTGTTCAGAGCGCTGAGGGGTAAGTATCTGGTACTTCATTATCCTCGACAGGCTCATCGCGGTCTAGCGGTTCGACCGCACGGGTGTCATCAATATGAATGATGGCATCAAACTGGCTGGGTAACTGGGTGTGGAAATAGTGGCTTAGCCGCTCGGAGTGAGGACGGTAAATCACGCCGATCGCCCTTTCTAAGCGGGGTTCTCGTAGCTGAGCGATCGCCGGATTATCTTGGCGGAGATTCAACCAAAAGCGGGGTAATCCAGTCTCGTGAAAGAGGGCTTCGTAGCTATTAGGCAGTGCAGGTCTGACTTGCTTGAGTTCAGCAGGGCCATCCCAATCGGTCGCTGCTGTGACGGTGCCAGTATACGTGCTGAAGCCAACCAACACCGCATCTTCACCATAACGCTCTCGTACCAGTTGACCCACATTCCACTCACCCGCTTCTCCCATATCGGTCGCTCTAGCATCACCTAAATGAGAGTTATGTGCCCAAACCACGATCTTGGCGGGTTGCTGCTGTTTTTCTAGATGGGCCGATAAGTGATCAAGCGTTTCTGCCATATGGCGATCGCGCAAATTCCAAGAAGACACTCTCCCTCGGAACATGGAGCGGTAGTAATCCTCAGCATTCTTGACCAGTCGAGCATTCTGCTCCGCATAGAAGAATTCATCCTCTGCTAAGGGGCCATCTCTTCGCGTATACTCACTCGCCTGTCTTTGCAACTCTAGAAGTTGATCTACCGCTCCACCTTCACAGGATTCCGCCATGCCAGAGCTGGTCGCATATCCGTAACTCTGAGAATCCTCCTCGAAATGCTCGAAACAAGCATAGCGAGAACGCGCTCGCTGCCCTGCTTCTGGATCAATTTGGTCAAGATACTTCAGCACTGCTTCAATGGAACTGTAGAGGCTGTAAAGATCGAGGCCATAGAAACCAACTTTAGTTCTTTCTGGCGGCAAAGCTACATTATATTGATGCAGCCAGTTAACGAAATTCAGCACGTCTGTATTTCGCCACATCCAAGTCGGGAAGCGATGAAAGTTACCCAGTGCTTCGTTACTGGTGGCATCCTCACTCGCGCCTTGGACAAAGCGGTTCACTCGGTAAGCATCAGGCCAGTCAGCTTCTACTGCAACTGCTGCAAAGCCTTTTTCTTGAATCAACCGCTTGGTAATTTCAGCCCGCTGCTCATAGAACTCATGGGTGCCATGTGTCGCCTCGCCAATTAAGACAAACCGAGCATTCCCAACTAGATCTATCAACGGGTCGTAATCTGAAGGAGAACTTGAAAGAGGATGGGCGCATTGGCGTACTACATCAGCTAGTTCGGCGATCGATTTTTCTAGCATGGCTGAAGCCCTACCCACAGATGAACTGCTAACGATTGCATTCATCCTAAGTAGCGAAAAGACTGCTGACCTCTGGCTAAAGAGGCTGCTCTAGAACCATCGCGTTCTATCTAGGGAATGAAAGGGTCTGCGGGATTGCAAAGTTGGTTGGAAGCCTCTATGACACAGCGAGATCAGGTGACACAAAAAAGAGAAGCCAAGGCATCCCTCAACTTCTCTCAGTTAAAAGTAGGTGGGTCGATTACTGGAGAGGTCGTCCTGTGTTTCCTGGTCTATTTGCCGTCATGGCACGACTGGCCATTTGATAGTGATTGTTGATGTTGGGCAGCAGGGCCGAGGCATACTGTTTCACATCAGCCGCTTTTCCTTGCTGAATTTCTGTCCGGTACAAAGCGATCGCTTGCATGTGCAGATTCTCTTGGGTGCCCATATAGGCGCGATCGAAGTTTGCGCCAGAGAGCTGAGCCAGTTGCTGGGCGATCGCTGCATTGAGGGGACCAGGATCAGTGGGTAGCGTGATCCGATGTTGGGCTGCCACTTGGGATAGGCGTTGGTTTGCTTGGGTATGCTCCCGGATCATCTGCTGAGCGTAGGTTCTCACCATCTGATTAGATGACTTTTGCAAGGCTAGCTGAGAGGTTTGAATCTCAGCATTATTTCCGCGAGCTGCCATCAGGACAAATTCGCGGTCTAAAGCGGTGGGTGCAGTTGCACCGCCCCGTTGTTGATTTGTTGTGCTTTGAGCAGGTCGATTAGCTGGGGTGCTAGGCCGAGGAGTCATCTGCGCCAGCACTGGAAAACTGAGCAGCGATGTGAGGGCTGCTGCTCCTACAAGAGTAGTAGCTTTATTAAAGTAGTTGAGTCTTTTCATGGCGCTTAAACCTAGATGTGAAGAGTAAATTGAACCAGCTTGACCGTTTGAATCTAAGTCATAAAAAACGACCGCCCCATAAGCAGAGTAACGACTGCTATCTAAGCAACCCTCTGTCTAAAGAGCGGAGATGAAGATTATGGGATCACAGAGTAAAAATCTATTGCACTGTGTTGGCAGACTGATTAAACAATAGATCCCGCGATCGCTCAATATTGAGTGCTTGGTCTTTGAAAGCTGCCGCTTTTTCATAGGCTCGGATCGTGGCTGGGCGCGCTTTAATCGCTTCAAACCAGCGTTGCACCTGCGGAAAGTCTTCTAGCTTTTGGCCTTGCATTTCGTAGGGCACGATCCAGGGATAAATTGCCATATCCGCGATCGAATATTCTCCTGCGACAAATTCGCGATCGCTCAACTGCTTGTTTAACACCGCGTACAAACGCGCAGTTTCATTCACATAGCGATTAATTGCATAGGGAATTTTCTCTGGCGCATATTGGTTAAAGTGATGATTTTGCCCTGCCATTGGCCCTAATCCACCCATTTGCCAAAACAGCCACTGCAACGTTTCAACACGACCTCGGAGATTGGCAGGAATGAACTGGCCAGTTTTTTCCGCTAAATACAGCAGAATCGCTCCAGACTCAAACACAGAAATCGGATCACCACCTCCCACAGGTTCACGATCGACGATCGCGGGAATCCGGTTGTTGGGAGCAATCTGGAGAAATTCGGGCTTGAACTGATCGCCTGCACCAATGTTAATCGGCACCAACTCATAGGGCAGATTTGTTTCCTCTAGAAACAAAGTGATTTTGTGTCCGTTTGGAGTCGTCCAGTAATAAAGCTCAATCATGATGCTGTCTCCTAATATTGCTTGGGAAAATTACACACCATATTGCTTAAACCAAGCCTGAAGCCGTTTCCAACCATCCTTCGCGTCTCTTTCGCGATAAGAGGGGCGATAATCGGCAAAAAAGGCATGAGGCGCATCAGGGTAGACAATGATTTGGGATTTGCTGCGCCCCAATTTCAGGCGATCGCGCATCTCCTCCACTGTCTCTAGGGAAATCCCTGTATCCTCTCCACCATAAAGTCCTAAAACTGGGGTCTTCAGTTGGGGCGCAATATCCACCGCATGTCTGGGTGTAAGAGGGCTGCGATCGCCGACTAAGCGGCCATACCAAGCCACGCCTGCTTTCACTTGCGGATTATGTGCGGCATACAGCCAAGTCATGCGCCCGCCCCAGCAAAAGCCTGTAATCCCCAAACGCTTACCATTGCCCTTAGCCGACTTCACTGCCCAATTCACCGTGGCATCGAGATCAGACAGCACTTGAGCATCTGGCACTTTTGCCACTACCTTACGGATCTCGTCCACACTGCTTAGCTTCAGCACATTGCCTTGCCGCACAAATAATTCCGGAGCGATCGCTACATATCCCAATTGAGCAAAGCGACGGCAGACATCTTGAATATGCTCATGCACCCCAAAGATTTCTTGGATCACCAAAATGACAGGAAAATTTTGGCCTTTGGCAGGCATCGCTCTGTAAGCAGGAACGTTGCCGTCTTTGACCGGAATTTTTACGGCACCCGCAATCAATCCCTTGCCGTCTGTCCGAATAACTTTGGCCGAAATAGGTTCTACTGCTAAGGCAAAGCCAGTTGCCAAGGCAGCAGTCGTAATAAACTGACGCCGCGTAATTTCTTTCATGACTGAGCCTACATCCCCCTCACTGAACACTGATTTCTAGTGTAGAAGGTCAGAAGTTTTTGTGATTTCGCTAAGCCAGTGCAACACCGGATGTTGGAGGTGCAAAAGAAATATATATAATGACTACCTACCCTAATGAATGCTGCATTCAGCACCCATGTCAGAACATCCTACTCCTCCAACCACTAAACCCACCGTCCCTTATTTTTCCTCTGGTCCTTGTGCCAAGCGCCCTGGCTGGAGTGTGACTAATTTACAAAATGCTTGTGTGGGTCGCTCCCATCGCTCTGCTGACGGCAAAGCTAAACTTGCAGAAGTCATCGATCGCTCGAAAAAAATCTTGGGTGTTCCCGCAGATTATCGGTTGGGCATTGTGCCTGCTTCCGACACAGGCGCGGTCGAAATGGCCCTGTGGTCACTGCTAGGACCGCGCCCCGTCGATATTTTAGCGTGGGAAAGTTTTGGTCAGGAATGGGTAAAAGATGTTTTAGATGAGCTGAAATTACCAAATGTCAACCTGATCAAAGCTCCCTACGGTAGCCTGCCCGACTTGGGCCAAGTGGATTTTAGCCACGATGTAGTATTCCTGTGGAATGGCACCACTTCAGGCGTGAGAGTGCCCAATGGTGACTGGATTCCTAGCGATCGCCAAGGCTTGACCATTTGCGATGCCACCTCCGCAGTATTCGCAATGGACATCCCCTGGGACAAAATCGATGTCCTGACTTACTCCTGGCAGAAAGTCTTGGGTGGCGAAGCTCAACATGGCGTAATCGTTCTTTCTCCTCGTGCCGTCGAGCGCCTAGAGAGCTATCAACCCACCTGGCCAATCCCGAAAATTTTCCGGCTCAGCCAAAAAGGTAAGTTGATTGAAGGCATCTTCAAAGGTGACACCATCAACACACCTTCGATGCTGTGTGTAGAGGACGCGATCGACAGTTTGAATTGGGTCGAGAGTGTGGGTGGCTTATCTGGTTTGATTCAGCGCAGTGAAGCCAACCTCAGCACGATCGCTCGTTGGGTAGAGCAACGCGATTGGGTAGACTTCTTGGCTGAAAAACCAGAAACTCGCTCTTGCACCTCGATCTGCCTAAAAGTAGCTGATCCTTGGTTCACAAATCTCAGTGCGGAAGACCAAGCGACTTTTGCCAAGAAATGGGCGAAAACTTTAGAAAAGCAAGGTGTTGCTTATGATGTTGCGCCCTATCGGGCCGCACCTCCAGGACTACGGATCTGGGGCGGAGCCACGGTAGAAACTTCCGACATCGAAGCTCTCCTACCCTGGCTTGACTGGGCCTACGTCGCTGTCAAAGCTGAATTCGCTGCTGTGGCCTGATTAACTCGCTTATCGTTTATCAGCAATCCTGAGACGAGGCATCAATCACCGTAAGCGTTGCCCTATCTGTATCTCTAAACTTGATGAGACACAGATGGGGTCACTAGTTAGGCTAACTGCCTAAGCATCCATCAACGATACAATGCGTGAGAACCAATAAACGACTTCTGGATCGCAGCAGGTCGTAAGCCGAGCAATTTCTACCGCCATTTGGTATGCTGCTTCACCCTTGGGGTGATTAAAGAGACCTGCATGATTCAGTAATGCCGCCTTCAAATCTCCTGGGTAAGCTGGTGTAGGCCGTGATTCCTTCATTTGCAAGCGTAGCAGAATCGGATTCCAATCAATCTCATTAGCGATAGGATGTGTATCCATAGCAACTTGTCATACTGAATTGTTTATATTTATAAGCTAGTTTCTAAAGACGATAGAAGCAAATATATATAGTTCTTGAGTTGATAAATTTAATTGATTGGATTCTCTGTCTAAATACAGTTGACTAACTAAATGTGTAGCGCCAAGCGATTATTTAATTAATAATTCAATGTAAACACTGAGGTTTTTGGCTCATTAGCCTTAGTCGCCTATCCAAAGGTAGATCAAAGGCAGCGGTTACTTCTATAGAAATTATGTTTTTACAGCAATTGAGCAATCTAGAAGTTGGAGGCTGCGCTTAGGCTCTGCTAATTTGACGCAGAATCTCGATATTCAGTTCTAATTTATTGCCTAGCCATAGAGCATGGTTTGTGTGGTCCAAGACATCATAGCCTGTCTCCGGATGCACCAAAACATCCAACCCCTCGCGATGTAGCATCAGCCAAGGAACAACCTTTACGAACTGATCGGGTAGGAAAGCAATCTGGTACATAGCTTGAGGATGAGGGCCAATCGGGCGATCGTGCCACCGTCCCAAACGCACCTCAAAAGCACCCAGTCCCTCGCGTACCCGCGCTGCAACATCACGAGTTTCAGGATCGTAGTAGATGTGAGCGTGGAATCCAGTGATTGTGGTTGTTGCTTCTACCATTTTCTCAGCTCCACGACTGATCTCTTTTCACCGACTAGCTTACATCGATTTTCAGAGTATCCAAACTTTGGAAAAGCGTGGCAATGGCTTAAGTCAATCCACATAGCAATTTCCCCTTAAATCCTAATTTGAAAGGATCTAAAGGGAAATTATAGGATATGAATTCGCCAACCGAGTAAACATCATGCTGAACGGCATGGTATTCAGTTAAGTTGGGATACTGTTCTGGCAAAGTTAAAGTTCTGTATTTGAAGCTTACTGTAGCAGTTCAAATTGTTGCTGAATCCAGTTAAACCCTCTGCCAATACAACTTGAACAAACCTGGCCTTGACTCTTGCCTTGTTCGTTACAGACAATCACTTGCGCTTCTTTCATGGCAAACGATTGCCCGCAGAGCTGACAAAGACTGCTTTTGGAGGGAAACTTATTCGGTTCAATTTGGAGCTGCATAATGTTTTACCAACTTATTTATGTTTGTAGTTCTGAGTTCTTACTAAAAGATTTGATCAAACGATTGATCTTAACAGTCTGGGTTGGCAATCATCCATAGGCTCTCATCAGCGATACACCCCACACCACGAATGCTGTTGTTATAAAGTATGCTGTACTCCTCCCCAAATGTCGTCTAGACAAAGATAGGATCTCTTTTACAGGATGCTGTATTCACTATCACACTGCTTGCCTTAAAGAAAGCCCTTGTACCATTCTTAATGTAATGATTGAGAGCCATTCAGGCTAGGGAACTAAAACACGACCTATTTGTTCTGCGCGATTATACTGTTCCAAAACTTGTTGCGCGATCGCCTTGGCTTTTCCTGCCACCGTCAAGGCAACACAAGCTCCCCCAAACCCTGCTCCTGTCAGCCTAGCACCAAATACACCAGGGGTTTTCTGCAAAATTTCAACTAGATGATCTAACCCTGCAATGGAGACCTCATAATCATCCCTTAAGCTCGCGTGGGAATCGTTCATTAGTTCGCCAAAGCGCTCGGCTGATACACCCTTCCGAGCTTCTAGCACTCGGTTATCCTCTGTAATCACATGACGCGATCGCCGCTTGAGGAGTTCAGGGAGATGGGCGATCGCCTCGACATCACTGATATCCCTCAATGCCCCAACTCCTAATTGTTTCGCAGCCTCTTCGCATTCTTCCCGCCGTTGGTTATAGCCACTGCCTGCCAATGTGCGAGGGATACCACTGTCGATCACTAAAATCCCGGCCCCTGACGGAAAAGGAAGAAGTTCGCGATCGAGGGTGCGAGTATCCAGAAATAGGAGATGATTTGTATCCGCAAGGCTAGAGGCCATCTGATCCATAATGCCGCACTGCACCCCTGCATACTGTCGCTCGGCTTCCTGTCCTAGTTGAGCAATGCGAACATCATCAAGATCGAGGTTTAGAAGCGATCGCAAGCCCCGCAACATCGCCACTTCTAAAGCTGCACTGCTCGAAAGTCCCGACCCCATTGGCACAGATGAGGTGACATAGACATTGAGCGGTGGCACCGTAATTCCCTGTTTCTCCAGTACACCAATGCAGCCAAAGATATAACTCGCAAAGCTCTCTGGAATAGAGTCTGAGGCTTTCACATCGATCTGTTGTTCTAGCTCCTGCGAATAGAAGTGATGTTGATCGTCAGGGCTCAGGCCAAGATAAACAGTGGTTTTTTGCGGGATAGCGGTTGGCAATACAAAGCCATCGTTGTAGTCGGTATGTTCGCCCAGCAGGTTAACTCGTCCCGGCGCACTCGCTTCAACTTTGGGCACAGCATTAAAGATCTGTTGAAAGTCCATATGAAAGCTTATAGTTGAGAATTTAAAGTTCTAACGGAACAGGTCGCGATCGCCCTTCTACCTCAACACTAGGCCAGTTCGGGTCAAAGGTAAGATCCTCTAAACTGCCATCTGGGTGCAGCACAAAAGTATCTTCAATTTTGGCTCCTCGCAGACTGGGATTCCAAGCGATCGCCATATTGGCCATGAGACAATCAGTGGTATCTGGATTAGCCACCACCTCACGCGCCAGATAACCCGTCGTTCCCCCTTGATGATGCTCGTAAATCGCTTGAGGATACCCTTGCTGTTCGTAAGCCTGTTGCAAGCTGGTATAAACCTGATTGAGGGGCGTACCTCTACGGCACTGCTCTAAAGCGGCCGCCTCAATCTCTCGAACCTGCCGATGCAATTCCTTTTGCTCAGCCGCTAGAGAACCGAAGCAAATAAACCGAGTCAGATTGGCATAGAGTCCAAAGCCGCGAGCACAAAACACCATCATTGCCACTTGACCAATTGGTGCGGCGCTAGCAGTAGGATGGCGATAGAGCGGCAGGCGGCGTTCTCCAGCAGCCAAAGTTAGAGCGGGATGTAACCCTCGCTTCCATAGGGCGGCGGCTCCTACTCCTGCCAATTGGTGTTCGGTCCAGTCAGGTTTGGCTTGAGTGAGTGCTTCTGTCATCGCTTCGCTAGCTAAACGTCCTACTTGACGGTAGCGATCGAGTTCACTAGATAGAAGAGTGCGTTTCTGCTGTACCAAAGCAGTGGGTAAAAGCATTTCAGGGCTATGAGGCAATAAACTCACAGGTCGATCGCTCAAAACTTTCCCCTCTCCAGTCACCTCCGCTACAAAAGCTTCGCGCTTGGTCGATTCTGCCCAAGGGTTGACCTGTAACTGATAAAACTCACCGCGATCGCCTGTTAACTCCTCATCTCGAAAACGCTGGGCTTCAATTTCATCCGTGAGCACCCAAGCCCCATCGGGAGTTACCAAAACTTCGGCCACCCCAGACTCAGCCGCTAACAACACGGTGTTAGACGCACCTCCCGTTGCCCAAGCAAACCAATCCGTGCCACGTAAGCGAACTCCAGCCGCTCCAGTTTCCTCTAAAGTATCTCGAATGCTCGTAAGCTTCTCAGAAATTTCCGTTCCTGGTTGCATGACCATGGTTGATGGGTTATTGAGGTTCTTTAATTACTGAGATAGCTGCAACTTGCATCTACAACATCAGCCCTTGGCAGGACTCAGCCAAATTACCCAGCTGTCAGGCTAGGCGTAGGCTGACTCTGCCAAATTCACCACCACGGCTTGGAGATCTTTAGCCTTTTCCTCTGGAAGGGCATCATTAGCAAACATCCCAGCAGCTAGTTCGGTTCCCGCCAGATATTTGAGTCGATCAGCAGTGCGGTAAGGAGGATAAAACTCCGCGTGTAGGTGCGATTCTGGGTGGGGTTGACCGTCAGTGGGAGCTTGATACCAAGCCATTAAGTAAGGAAAAGGTCGATTCCACAAACCGTCGAATTTTAGGGTAACGGTCTTCAGCGCCTTCGCTAAACTCCTCCGCTGCTCCTGAGTCAGCTCGCCCAAAGTCGGTACAGGTTGAATCGGAGCCACCCACACCTCATAGGGATAGCGGGCACAGATCGGCACAAAGGCGATCGCCCACTCGTCTCGATAAAGAATCCGCTGATCGTCGGTAATCTCTTGCTGAATTAAATCTTGTAGTAATCCCCGCTGATGCTGCTGGTAATAAGCTTGCTGCTGTTCTAGCATCCGAGCGGGCACCGGGGGCACAAAAGGATAAGCGTAGATCTGCCCGTGTGGGTGGTGCAGCGTCACACCAACTTCAACCCCTTTATTCTCGAAGGGGAGCACGTATTGAATTTGCGGGTGATTGCCTAAGGCTCGCGTGCGATCGCCCCAGACTTGCAGCAGCAAATCGAGGTGATCCAGTTCTAAATTAGAGAGCGATTTACTGGGGTCTTGGGTAAAGACCACCACTTCGCAAGCACCATTGGCAGGCAGGGTATCCACAATGAGATGCGGTGGATCGTGGGCCTGGACTGCCATTGATGGAAAACGATTTTCAAACACCGCAACGTCGTACTGACCTTGCGGAAGTTCTGTTGGAAATTCAGGGTTTGTTGTGGGGGCGAGTGGGTTGTACTCAGGGGGTGGCATAAAAGTTCGCCCCTGGCGATGGCTGGCATAAGCCACCCACTCACCCCGCAACGGATGCCAACGGAGATGAGGATTTGCCTGAATCGGCTCGTTACCAGGACTGGGAGCCTGGATGCCCGCTGCAATGGGGCATCTGCTGTACAGGGTGAGCTTGCGACCATCCGGCTTGAGGAGTTCCTGGAGGTACATTTTCTGCACTAGACCACGGGGTTGTAACTGATGGTGGCAGTATAGATCTCTCCACTTCTGGATTGTCCCTACCTAGAGTTGCAGATGCGATCGCCTCTAGCGGAAACTTCGGTGTGCGATCGGCGTACAGAAGACCATTGGCTTCCTGGAATGTATCTGTCAACTGGGTATAGCAGAAACCACTAAACATCTGAACCCGATTCACAGTTGAAAGCAAAGCGCTGTATTGCTGTTGCAGTTCCGAGGTGTCTGATGAGCGGGCATAACCCCAAGCTTTGTAAGCTTCCGTATCAGCGGGACGGGTATAAGCAATGCCACCAAACTCGGTCAGCATAATCGGCTGGCCTTGATGAGGATAGCAGTCCAGCGTTAAGACACGTCCTCCGGGTCGCTGATTGTGCAGCAAATCAGAAATCTTGATTTCTGGGCCATAGCGCTTGGCTAATCTTTGCGGGTTGTTGTCATAATCGTGAATCGCCAGAATATCAGTAGTAGTGCTTTCCCAGCCATCATTGCCAATCACCGGGCGACTAGGATCTAAGGTTTTGGTCAAGTAATAAAGTGCCTGGACATAGTGCTGATGCGCCCGAGTTTCAGTGAGGTTAGGCACACCCCAAGATTCGTTGAATGGAACCCAAGCCACAATACAAGGGTGGCTAGCGTCCCGCTCGATCACCTCTGTCCACTCTTTC
Source organism: Trichocoleus sp. FACHB-591 (assembly GCF_014695845.1). Classification (NCBI taxonomy): domain Bacteria; kingdom Bacillati; phylum Cyanobacteriota; class Cyanophyceae; order Leptolyngbyales; family Trichocoleusaceae; genus Trichocoleus; species Trichocoleus sp. FACHB-591. The sequence goes on along the minus strand of NZ_JACJPA010000112.1, from coordinate 26,778 downwards.
GTGATCCGCTCTACGGCTTTGGGCGTAAAGCGATAGGCACTAGGCATTTCTTCCCAAACTAGTAAGCCCATCGCATCGGCCCAATAGAGGAAGCGAGGATCTTCAACTTTTTGGTGCTTGCGGACGCCGTTAAAGCCCATGAGCTTGGTCAGCTCAATGTCTTGACGCAGTGCTTCATCGGAGGGCGGTGTCATGAGCGTATCAGTCCAGTAACCCTGATCCAGCACCAGACGGAGATAGTAAGGGTGCCCGTTGAGCATAAAGCGATCGCGCTGAATTGAGACAGTCCGCATCGCCGTGTAGGACTTGACTTCATCTAACAACTCACCGTGACGCCAGAGCTGTACCTGAGCATCAATCAGAGTTGGTTTTTCGGGGCTCCATAGTAGAGCGTTGCGGTAATCATCAATGCCAGGGTCAGACAGGGCAATCCGCCGATGAATTTCACCATTGATCACTTCGTAAACATCGTTCACGAGTAAGCGGCTATCTACTGTCAACCGGACACTGAGGCGCAAATCATCGCAGGTGTTGCCAGCAATCAGCGCTTCAAACCCAATTTCCCAGCGCTCGAAGTGGGGAGTCCAGCGAATTTTCTCTAAGTAAGTTTCTGGCACCGTCTCAATCCAGACAGTCTGCCAAATGCCACTGGTACGGGGGTACCAAATGCTGTGAGCCTCTAGCAACCAGTCTTGCTTACCTCTGGGCTTGGCGAGGTCTTGGGGGTCATCTTGGGCCCAAACGGTGACTCGCTGAGGGCCTTCAGGGCGCAAAGCTGGGGTGATGTCAAAACTGAAGGAAGTGTGCCCCCCTTCGTGTTCTCCAATGAACTGACCGTTGACCCAAACGCGAGCGTGGTAATCAACCGCACCAAAGTGTAGCAACACACGAGCGGGATGAGCGCTTTGAGTTGGGCTTAATTCAAAGTCGCGCTCGTACCAGCAGTTGGGATGAAACCCTGTATCACCGATACCACTGCGTTGTGATTCTGGCGCGAAGGGAACTTCAATTGTGTGGGTCCACTCGGCGACATCGGTGGGCTGGACCCAGTTGTTTTCATTATTGAAGGCAAATTTCCAGGCTCCATTGAGGTTGAGCCAGTTAGCTCGCTGTAACTGTGGACGAGGATACCCCGTTTCAAGCTGGCGAAACATCGCGATCGCGCTGGAATCAGAGGGGGCATTGATTTCGAGGCTTCTGCCGAGTAATTTCATCAAACTTGAACCCTAGCTACTTAACGAAGAATGCCCTTTGCTACCCCTGATTTATCTATTTATCAGCTTCGAAACTAAAAATTTTTCGAGCCTTTATTTCTTCGGAAAGGAATTTTTAATTAGGGGAACTTCAGAGCAGCGAAAATTCATCAACAGTAACCCTACTCTTGTGTCCAAGCGAATTACTGCATTCCCTGACATAAACCGCTTTTATCAAGGTCTAGTCAAACTACCTATTTAAATCATACCTAATTACAATCATTCCTGAGATAGAAGCCTGAAATCAGGTTCAAAATTATGTTTGATTACCAAACCAAAATCCTTCTAGCAAGAAATTAAGAATACTTATAGTACATTTTTGAATTGAATCTGAATAAATAGTGTGACAATCACTACTAACTATCAACACAAAACTTGACGATTCTCAAAGCTACAATTCACCAAATTGTTATTGAAAATTTTAAAAAAAATGGCTGATTCACCACAAATTATTGTTGGCAATAGTTACACCGAAGGAAAAACCCGTCGCGGTTGGTTTATGGGGTACTTTGTGACGCCAGCCGATGATCCCCGCGCCACGTCGGCTGTGGAGGTTAAGTGGGGGACTCACTCCGCTGGGGACAGTAGGCAAGAATGGGGGGTCAATCACCAAGCGACGACGCTTTCAATTTTGATCAAGGGTCGCTTTCGCTTGCAGTTCCCCGATCGCGAGGTAGTGCTGGCTCAAGAAGGGGATTACGCCCTGTGGTTGCCCGGTCTCTCTCATGGTTGGCTGGCGGAGGAAGACTCTACAGTGCTGACTGTGAGATATCCCTCTGTTCCCGAATCTTAAAAACTGTGAGACCTAGTAGCCCCCAGCCCCTTCCCTGATAGGGCAGGGAGCCATATAGAACTCAGGCCCCTCTCCGATGCAGAGAGGGGTTGGGGGAGAGGTTTGCTAGGACTCGAGCTTGCTCCCAAAGCTTCATAAGCTTCACATTGTGGCTACTGTGGCACAGGCGTATGCTGACCGTGCCGTTGTTGGTGCCATTGCCAAGCGTGAGTCAAAATTTGTTTCAAGTCAGCGTATTCGGGTTTCCAACCCAACACATTTCTGGCTTTGTCGCTGCTACCTACTAAAACCGGAGGGTCTCCAGGGCGGCGATCGCGCTCTACTACAGGAATTTCTCGTCCAGTGACTTCGCGAGCGGCTTCAATCACTTCGCGGACTGAGAATCCTAGGCCATTTCCTAAGTTAAATACGTCACTGGCTCCACCGTTTTCCAGATACTGTAATCCTTGAACATGGGCTTGAGCCAAGTCACTGACGTGAATGTAGTCACGGACGCAAGTACCATCGGGCGTAGGGTAATCGGTCCCTAGAATCTGGATGGCGGGTAGTTTGCCCAAAGCAGCCATCAACACAAGAGGGATTAAGTGGGTTTCAGGCGCATGGTCTTCACCGAGTTGACCATTGGGATGTGCCCCAGCCGCGTTGAAGTAGCGGAAGCGAACTGACTTCAGACCATAAGCTACATCAAAATCCGAGAGAATGTGCTCCACAGTCTGTTTTGTGGTGGCATAGGGACTGATGGGGTCTTGGGGATGCTCTTCTGTGATAGGCACAAACTTAGGAATGCCATACAGCGCACAAGTTGAAGAAAACACAAACTGCTTTATAGACGCTGCGGTCATCGCTTCCAAGAGCGTTAGAGTGCCTGTAACGTTGTTGCGGTAATACTTAGCGGGATCTGTGACAGACTCACCTACAGCAATGTAGGCCGCAAAGTGCATGACTGCGGTAATAGGATAGGTAGAGAATAGTTGATCGAGTAGGACGCGATCGCTAATATCCCCTACGACTAGTTTTACTCGTAAGACTTCCTCAACAATTTCCCGATGGCCATAAGAGAGGTTATCTAAAACCATCACCTCATAACCTGCTCGTTGTAACTCCATAACAGCATGGGAGCCAATATACCCTGCTCCCCCGGTTACTAAAATCATGAGATTGGTGTGCCTTGATAGATAGGATGTGGATTTCTTTGGGTATTTCTATTTAAGAAATGCTTCAGAATTAAAAACTTAATTTGTCTTAATTCTAAAATAAAATTTTTATATCAATCAATAACATGCAAATCCTTAGATTGAAGATGAGTCAATATAAAATTCAAAACCAAATCTAATTACTTGCATCAATCTAGTAATTGACATTTAACTTGACAGCCAATTTGGCAATTAACTCAGATTTCTCAAAAGCTTCATATCCTACTAATGACGTAAATCTGGGTGTCCCTAATTGTAGATATTGCAACAAAACTAGATAAAAAGCCAAAAACACTGATATTAAATCACTTTAGCCCCTACAAAGCCTCGAAGCTACAAGTTATTTTAATACTTATCTCTGTCTGAAGATAGATTTCACATCTACCGTTGAATAGAAGCTTTTAAAAGTAATAAGGAATTATTGTGAATTAAGATTAGAGCTTTCCACCTAAATAAAACTAGGTTGAATCATGACTCCACCTGACCCCGCATCAATCAGTAATAGTACTAAGATGAGACCTATAAGAAAGTTATCTTTGCAAGATACATCAACATCAGAATCGCAGACTGCTAGCTTTTCTCTTTCAGATGTTGAATGGTTCTTCCCAGGTACATCTGATTTGGTTTGTTTGTCCCACTTACGGTGGGATTTTGTTTATCAGCGACCGCAACATCTTTTAAGTCGTTGTGCTCAGGGACGTAGAGTCTTTTTTGTTGAGGAACCCATCTTTGAAGCAGGAGATGATTGGTGGCTGGAAGTCGGTAAACGGGAATGTGGCGTGTCAGTAGTTGTGCCCCATCTCCCCAGTGGCTTGAAAGCAGAGATGGTCACTGCCATGCAACAGAGCTTGATAGATGACCTGTTTGCTGAGTATGCGATCGCCAACCCGATTCTCTGGTACTACACGCCGATGGCCTTGGCGTTCACCAGTCATTTGCAGGCCGCAGCAGTCGTTTATGACTGTATGGATGAACTAGCTGCCTTTAAGGGAGCCCCCCCGGAACTCAGAGAGTTTGAAGACCAACTATTCCAACGAGCTGATTTGGTATTTACAGGTGGCCAAAGCCTGTACGAAGCGAAACGCCATCAGCATCCTCATGCCTACGCCTTCCCTAGCAGCATCGAAGCAGAACACTTTGCCCAAGCCAGAGCGATCGCCACAGATCCAGCCGACCAAGCAGCTATTCCTCATCCTCGTCTAGGTTTCTATGGTGTTATAGACGAACGGATGAACCTGGATCTAATAGATGGCATTGCTCAAGCCAGACCTGATTGGCATTTGGTGATTATTGGTCCTGTAGTCAAAATCGATCCAGAGACTCTACCCCGTTACCCTAACATTCACTATCTAGGTGGCAAATCCTATCCAGAGCTACCGCAATATCTGGCAGGATGGGATGTCGCTATGTTGCCTTTTGCATTGAATGAATCGACACGCTTTATCAGCCCTACCAAAACTCCAGAATATCTCGCTGCTGGCAAGCCTGTGGTTTCTACCTCGATTCGAGATGTGGTGCGGCCTTACGGGGAGCAGGGTTTAGTTCATATCGCTGATACAGCATCTGAGTTCGTGACAGCAACCGAAGCAGCGATGCAGCAGGCTGAGCAAGACACAGAATGGCGGCATCAAGTGGATGCCTTCTTGGCCCAGACTTCTTGGGATAAAACTTGGGCAGCAATGTTGCAACTGATTGAGTCGGCGATCGCGAGTAAGCAGGTCGAGTCAACGCCCAAGCCGACAGCCGTTCTCTCAGAATCTGTTTCGAGTGTCTAGCCAACCCAGTTCGTCACTAGTCTTCAAGCTTTAGATGACTAGATACCAGCGATTTAAGACATAAGACAAATACAGACATTTACAAACCTGCGGTGATGAGTCATAGGTGCCCACAGGCACTGTGAAGATGAATGGCTCAGACACCGAAACTAGAGCTTTCAGCGATGCCAAAGATGGCAACGAAAGCTCCAACCATTTACTAAAAGAGAGGTACTTCAATGTTCGACTACCTAATTGTGGGTGCAGGATTCTCAGGTAGCGTTCTGGCGGAGCGCTTGGCAAGCCAGTTAGGCAAAAAGGTATTGGTTTGCGATCGCCGTAATCATATTGGTGGCAATGCTTACGACCATTACAACGATGCGGGCATTCTAGTACACAAGTACGGCCCTCACATCTTTCACACCAACTCGCGTGATGTCTTTGAGTATCTGTCCAACTTCACCGAGTGGCGGCGTTACGAACACCGAGTTCTAGCTAGTGTTGATGGTCAATTGGTGCCCATGCCCATCAACTTGGACACTATTAACAAGCTGTATGGCTTAAATCTCACTTCCTTTGAACTGAATGATTTCTTTGCCTCAGTTGCGGAACCTAAAGAATCTATCCGCACCTCCGAAGATGTAGTAGTTAGCAAAGTAGGACGGGAACTGTACGAGAAGTTCTTCCGCAACTACACGATCAAGCAATGGGGCATCGATCCCTCGGAACTCGATAAGTCGGTCACAGCTCGCGTTCCGACTCGCACCAATAGAGACGATCGCTACTTTACCGATACCTACCAAGCAATGCCCTTGCACGGCTTCACTCGCATGTTTGAAAACATGCTGTCTCACCCCAACATCAAAGTGATGTTGAATGTGGACTACCGGGAAATCCAAAAGATGATTCCTTTCAAGGAAATGATCTACTCTGGCCCCGTGGATGAGTTCTTCGATTATCGCTACGGGAAGCTACCTTACCGATCGCTCGACTTCAAGCATGAGACGCTAAATGAATCTGTGCATCAGCCCGCAGCGGTGGTCAACTATCCCAACGAACATCTCTACACCCGTGTTACTGAGTTCAAATATCTCACGGGTCAGGAGCATACCAAGACCAGCCTAGTGTATGAATATCCCAAGGCTGAGGGAGATCCTTACTACCCCGTGCCTCGCCCTGAGAATGCTGAACTTTACAAGCAGTACAAAGCGCTAGCCGACTCGACACCTGGAGTACATTTTGTCGGACGATTGGCTACCTACAAGTACTACAACATGGATCAAGTAGTCGCTCAAGCCCTATCCGTCTACGCCAAAATCACAGAGCGACCCAGTTGGCACCCCGAAGAAAGCGTTGCCGCTCGCGTATCGGCTAAATCTCCTAGCAGCGATCGCAGATCCGAAATCAACTTGGATCAAACTTCTCTCACCCATGCTGCCAATTCATCTCCTGCTAAAAACATAGAGAAGAATGGCTCCAGCAAATCCTTATCTACTAAAGCAGACTAGAACGCCTACTTTAGCGGTGGATCTTTCATCAGTCATCAACGAAAGATCCACCTGCTAATTGACCTTTAATGCACTTTTTAGCATGACCCAGAATAAACAAGCATGATAGCCAATACGAGGAGTGAGGAGCAGTCTTCTCCAGTTAATGTTGCGTCTAGTAACTCAGTAGCCAATAGCGCAAATTCAGCTGCTAACCTGGAATTGTGGGCTGGTATTGAATGCACCGTAAATCGTATCGGCGACCAATACTTTGATCAACTAGAGCGCAACGGTCACCTTAATCGGATCGAAGATCTAGATCTATTCGATTCTTTAGGCATTACAGCCATCCGCTATCCTGCCCTCTGGGAACGAATTGCTCCCAATGGATTAGCGCAAGCAGATTGGTCTTGGTTAGACCAGCGATTAGAACGATTGGATGATTTGGGCATTCGGCCCATTCTGGGGCTTGTGCATCATGGTAGCGGTCCTAGAGATACCAACTTGCTTGATCCCGCTTTTCCGGAAAAGCTAGCGGAATTTGCTCATGCGGTAGCAACTCGCTATCCCTGGATCACTCATTACACTCCGGTGAATGAACCCCTGACCACAGCTCGCTTCAGTGCTCTCTACGGCCACTGGTATCCTCACAAGCGGGATGGGTTGGCTTTTATCCAGGCATTACTCAATCAATGCCGTGCCGTTGTGCTTTCGATGCAAGCGATTCGGCAAATTAATCCAAGCGCCCAACTGGTACAGACCGAAGATTTAGGCAAGATCTTCAGCACTCCTTTGCTGGCTTACCAAGCAGAATTCGAGAACAATCGCCGTTGGCTCAGTCTTGATCTACTCTGCGGTCGAGTCGATCGCGAGCATCCTCTTTGGGAGTATCTCCGAGAGCTAGTTGGGATTGGCGAAGCTGAACTCACTTGGTTTCTTGATCATCCTTGCGCACCGGACATTATGGGCATCAACCGCTATCTCACGAGCGATCGCTTTCTAGATGAGCGGCTAGAACGTTATCCTGCTCATACTCACGGGGGCAACGGCAAGCATCAGTATGCCGATGTAGAAGCGGTCCGGGTTTGTGTAGAAGGAATTTGCGATGCCCAGACCCTACTCAAAGAAGTCTGGGAGCGCTACCAGCTGCCGATCGCGGTGACAGAAGTACATTTGGGATGCACCAGAGAAGAACAGTTGCGCTGGCTCAAGGAGATCTGGGAAGCAGCCCAACAACTGCGAACCGATGGTGTAGATATCCGAGCTGTTACTGCTTGGTCGTTGCTAGGAGCCTACGACTGGAATAGCCTGCTGACGCGATCGGACGGCTACTACGAACCCGGTGTATTTGACCTCAGATCACCTCAGCCTCGGCCTACTGCCTTAGCTCAGATGCTACGTCAGCTAGCTGAAGGCAACGAATTTCATCATCCTTTGCTCGCTGTTCCCGGTTGGTGGCAACGCCCAGAACGTTTACTGTATCCGCCTGTGAACTACACCGGAGAACCAGGAGACCAGCAGCTAGAAGGTAAGAATCAGGAGCCTGGAGCCAATAAGCAAGAGTCAGAAGCCAAGCATTGGAAGCCAGGCGTTGGAAGCCAAGCGTTGGGAGGTGCCCAAACTTCTGCTGCCTCAACGCCACCGCTTTTGATCACGGGTGCAACTGGGACGCTCGGAAAAGCTTTTGCCCGCCTTTGTGAAGTCCGTGGCATTCCTTACCAATTGCTGTCTCGTCAGGATATGGACATCACCAATCCAGATTCTGTCGATCGCGTCATCGCAGAGCTAAAACCTTGGGCGGTGGTCAATACAGCAGGCTATGTTCGGGTTGATGATGCAGAACGAGAACCAGACCTATGTCGGTTCATTAATACAGATGGAGCGGCAATTTTAGCGGAGACCTGTGCAAATCATGGAGCTGCCTTCGTCACCTTCTCTTCGGATTTGGTGTTCGACGGCAACCGAGCGGAACCTTATGTCGAAAGCTGTGAAGTGGCACCTCTAAATGTATATGGACGTAGCAAAGCGATCGCCGAACAACGGGTACTTGCCAACCATCCCTGTTCCTTGGTGATTCGCACTAGCGCCTTTTTCGGTCCTTGGGATGAACATAACTTTCTCGCGATCGCCCTGCGCACTCTAGCTTCCGGTCAGCCCTTTATCGCAGCGGAAGATGCAGTAGTATCCCCCACCTATGTCCCTGATCTCGTCAATAACACGCTAGATCTTCTGATTGATGGAGAATGCGGTATTTGGCACTTGGCGAACTCAGGCGCGATCGCTTGGTCCGAACTCGCTCAGACTGTGGCGAATCTGGCTGGATTAGATACCGCAGTGATCGAAGCTCGTCCTACTAAAGATTTAGGCTGGGCTGCTTCTCGACCCGTTTACAGCGCCCTTAGCAGTGAACGGGGAATCTTGCTGCCATCTCTAGATGACGCGATCGATCGGTATCTTTGCCAAAGAACCTAGGTCTAACCCCTAGCCCCTTCCCCCGCAGGGAAGGGGAATAGATACGTAGGGCGATCGCTCATTGTTTGGCATCGGAATCAATCAATGTTTTGAGGCGTTGGGCATCGCGGATGGCGTGGCCTTCTGGATCGTTATTGAAGTAGACATAAACATTGATGTCTTGCGCCAAGAACGAACGAATTTGGGCCGCCCAAGTTAGCAATTCCGCATCGCTGTAACCTGTACCCTCCTGACCAGAGTGCATCCGAATGTAGGTCCAGGGAGCAGTGAGGCAAATGTCTAAGGGAACAGTGGGACTAACAGGGAGACACAGCGCTACTCGTGACTTCTCTAATCGTTGGTAAACTTCTGGAATCAGCCAACTAGTATGGCGAAACTCTAATGTGTACTGCTGTTGCGGATAATTCTGGAGCAAGTCTAAAAATGGTTGCAGGCGATCGAGGTTGAGATGCCAGGTGTGAGGAAACTGGAACAAAATCGGCCCCAGCTTTTCTTGCAGACCGCTAGCTCGCTCCATTAGTCGCTCTAAGGGCTCTTCAGGGTCTTTCAGCCTCTTCATGTGAGTGAGATAGCGGCTACCCTTAACGGCAAATAGAAACTTATCCGGAGTTTGCGCCCGCCAATGCTCAAACACCGATCGCTCTGGTAAGCGATAAAAGGAGAAATTGACTTCTACGCTAGGAAATTGCTCTGCATAGAAAGGTAACTGCTGCTCACCAGGCATCTGCGCTGGGTAGAACAATCCCATCCAATGTTTATAGACCCAACCACTGGTGCCAATTAACAACATGAGTTTCAATCCATTCGGCTAACCTGGCGATCGCCAACTTTCCTTTTGTGCTCTCCTATTAGACATCTCCAACCAACAAAGTATCTCTAGCGCGAGGGTTAGATAAGAATTCATAACCCCTTTCCAAACGGAGAGGGATTTAGGGAGAGGCCTGAAGGATAGAGGGCGATCGCACGGTTACAGCCCCTCCTCTAACTCCTCATCTTTGAAGAATATATTTTGTTTTGTGGCAAAGCCCGTAAGAATCAAGTTCCGCAGCGCTGACACCTCTTCATCTATTTTTTGTGCGTTATTTTCGTATTTTGTTGCTACGGTAGACAGATTGATATTTTTCATCCGTTGAGCCATTTGGCGTGAGAGCGTCACTTTCTCCTCCAAAGCTCGCACAGCTGACCATAAAGTATTCTCTATATTCTTAGTCTGCTCAGACAGAAAGATATTCGCTGTAAAAGCGTGTCCTATATGGCAGCGAAACCGCAGTAAATCCCCATCCCCAATTTGCCAAATACTGCCGTTACACTCAGGACAGCTATAGGTTGTACGCTGGCCAATCTTCTCAACATTCTCTAGAAACTGCTGCGTATTCATCTGCTGTTCAGCAATATTAGATTCAAACTCTATTTCTTGAGTGACTGGGTACGTTTTCTCCTCCGCTGCGGGTTCCTTCGTCAAAGACACCAATAATTCTGCAATCTCCGCCAAGCATAGGCAGTGGTCTACTGAGGCATACCTCAAGGCGCTGTTAGGCATGCTAGAATACTGTGCCTCGTGAGGATCTTGCACTATAGCAACTCCGCCCCGCTTTTTAACTGCTTGGAGACCTACAGTGCCATCATCCAGATAGCCTGTGAGCACCACGCCTACAACTCTAGGGCCATAGGCACGCGCCGCTGAGCGGAACAAAGCATCGATCGCGGGTCTAAATCGATTCTCTTGCGGCCCTCGCACCACTCGCATTTGCCCTTGATACACCAACAAATGATGATCAGGTGGGGCAATATAAATTTGCCCTTTTTGAAACTTCTCCCCATCTTGAGGGTGCGTAACTGGAAAATCACAAACATCTTCTAGGATGCTTGGCAGCAAACTAGGCTTATCTGGGGCAATATGTTGAACAATAAAGATGACAGCATTGAGGTCAGCAGGTAGGTTACCCACAATTTTGCTTAGTGCCTTCAGCCCACCCGCCGATGTACCAATCACAATGATGTCATGGCCGAACATAGGTACTTCTCATGGTGTTAACCGTCTACTGCTAATTCTAACCTTGGGAGCTCATACTTCTTCAGTCGCCAAGTATCCTACCTCAGGCGATCGCTTTAAGATTCCCCCAAAGATATTCTCAAGACAGTCCTAACTATTCCGCGATAGAGTTGACGTTTGTTCCAAGGCTAGTGCGATCGCTGCAATCAAAGCTTCTGGCTCAACGGGTTTAGCCAAATGTTGTTGAAAGCCAGCCGACAATACTTTTTGGCAGTTGTCTTCAGTCGCATAAGCGGTGAGTGCGATCGCTGGCAGATCTCGATTTGGCCGAGAAGAACGAATCTGCCGAATTAAAGCATAGCCATCCATCTCCTGCATCCCAATATCACTCAGCAATACATCAAAATTAGATTGGCTCAGGGCTTGCAGCGCTGCTTGCCCAGAAGTGACAGCAGTAACGGCTGCACCTGCTTCTTCTAGAGCAAAAGTGATGAACTTTAGCGTAAAAGGTTCATCATCTATGACCAAAACCTGGGTGCCTGCCAAACTCTGCGCTCGGTCGGTTGATGAGTTAGGAACCTCCGTTGGGGAAGTGTGCGGTATGAGGGGAAGCCGCACTGTAAAAGTTGCCCCTTTGCCTTCTCCAGCGCTGTTGACTGTAATGGTGCCCCCATGCGCTTCTACCAACTGCCGCGAGATGGACAGGCCCAGCCCCAAGCCACCAAATTGCCGTGTAATTGAGCTGTCTTGCTGACGAAACCGATTAAATACAAACGGTAAGAACTCCGGATGAATTCCCTGCCCACTATCGGTAATCGTGATTTGAGCATATTGCTCAACTTGCTTCAGTTCTAACTGAATGTGACCTTTGTAAGGGGTGAATTTAATGGCATTTGAAAGCAGATTCCAAAACACTTGTTGCAGTCTGCCTGTATCACCAATGGCTGGCTCAACCGTTGGATCTAGTTTTGTCTGTATGCGAATAGATTTTGCTTCCGCAGACAAACGCACCGTTTCTAACGCCGCAGTAATGGGGGTTGCCAATGATACTGAAGTGAGATTGAGAGTTAATTTACCTTGGACAATCCGAGAGAGATCGAGCAGGTCGTCTACGACTTGAGATTGGCGTTTCGCACTTTGCTCGATCGCATCTAACGCCTCTTGTCGCTTGGCTTCTGACAGCTGCTTAGTTCTCAACATCTTAGCCCAACCCAAAATGGGTGTCAGGGGAGTTCTTAGTTCATGAGAGAGCATCGCCAAAAATTCATCCTTGGTCCGATTCGCTGCTTCTGCTTCATTCCGCGCAGCTTGCTCTTGCTGTAATAAATGCTCTCGTTCTTGCTCTAAGCGTTTGCGATCGCTAATATCTCGTTGAATTGCGACAAAGTGGGTAATGGTTTGCTGCACATCCCGAATCGGCGTGAGGTTCCACTCTACATAATATTCGGTTCCATCCTTTCGGTAGTTGATTGCCTCACCGTGAAAAGGTTCTCCATCAATCAAATGCTGGCGTAAGTCTCGAAGCAGCTCGCGATCGGTATCAGGGCCTTGGAGTAACCGGGGAGTTTTGCCAAGCACTTCCTCGCTGGCATAGCCAGTCATCTCGCTGAAGGCTGGATTAACGTAAACGATTTCTGGCCCTGGCGGATCGACATGGGCCGTGGTAATGATGATGGAGTCGCGCGATTGCTGTACAGCAGACAGCAGCAGCCGAATGGCTTCCTCAGCAACTTGCAAATCTCTTAAAGCTGCGGTCAGCCTCTCCAGGGATTCTGTCAATCGGCTTTTTTGCAGCGATGGCAGTTGGGTAGCATCCTCTTGGAGTTCTGCTACTCGTTGCTGCACATCGTGAATCTGTTCAATAAACTCGTCCCCGTTCACGTAGATCCCTTCGTCCCATTACTTCACCTTTATTGTGAACACTTAAACGGATGAAAGTATTGATACATAGGGAGATTTAAGCAATTCTTAAGTCCATCAATTTTCCAGCTAACGACTGATTGCTGAGATTAGGCAGTCTGGGCAATATCAACTTCTGGTCTGAGGCGCAGCACTGGAATTTGAGCGCACTCTGCTGTTTGTAGCTTCGCGATCGCTCTAACCCGATTTCTAAGCAGTGGTGGGGCAAAGTAATACAGCACGATGGTTACAAGTTGGATCAAACCTTGAGACTAGAAGCACACTTTACAGCTTGGAGCGCTTGCTCGCGAGTTTGCTTGGCTTGCAGTGTGTTAGCAACTTTCAGGGCTTGGGTGGGTTGCTGGAAGCGAGCATACTGCACTGCGATCGCTTCTATCAGGCTGCCCCGGTCATCGGATGCCTCAATGACAGTTGCGCCATCGGTTCCGAAGCGATCCACCCGAGATTCCTCTCCAGGAATGGTTTGGGCTACACGGAAGGCTTGCGCCAGAATTGGCAAGGCTTTGTCTACTTGTTGAAGTTCACCGTAGCGTTGGGCGATCGCCAGCAGCATTTGAGTTTTGCGATCGGCAGCGATGATTTGATCTACCACTGGCAACACCAAATCAAACCGATTCTGTTTCAGTAATGCAGTAGCACTGCTTTGTAATCGGGCAACCCGAATTTCTGGGTTTTTAGTCGCTTGAGCCAATTGTAAAGCGCCGACATATTGCTCGGTTGCCATAAAGAGGGCGAAGGGATTGGGGTCTGGAGGTGCGATCGCTGGATCGCTCATATTGACATCCAGTTGGCTGACTTGCTGGAGCAATCTGCGAGTAGGTTCTGCTTGGTTGCTCTGAGCGTAGACGAGGGCAATCAGCGCTAAAGATTGGGGTTTGAAGCGCTCGCGTTCGAGGAGATCGCCTCCTTCGCGTTTAATTCGCTCGTCGTAGGCTTGCAGCAATGGGTCGAGACTTTGTAAAGTTTGCTGGAGCAACTCATTCGCCCATTGGGTTTCACCTTGACGGTGAGCCTCACGGGCGATCGCGGTCATTAGCTTAACCTGTAATAAAGGGCGATCGCTGATGGGGAGCTGCTTCGCCCACTGAAGGGCTTGACGGTGCTGTCCTGCCTGGGCATAAGCAGTGGCCATTTTTACTACCCGATCATCTTGTAGACCGTAATCCAGGGCGGCAAGGCGAGGCCATTCCTGACGAACCCAGTCAAACTGTTGCGTATCCATCACCAGTTGCAGCAAGCTCGGTGACACCAACTGCCGATCCCAACTTGGTGGCATCGCTTGAATGGTACGCAGTCGCTCAGATAACAGTTGCCGCACTGAGTTGGTTTGCCCAGCTTGAGCGTAGGCGATCGCCACCGCTCTGATGGCTTCAGTCTGAGACCCTTTCAGCGCAGTTTTGGCTAACTGGAAAGCTTCATCTCGCTGTCCTATTTGCAAATAGGATTCTACGAGCGCTTTTAGCAAGGCTTCCTGGGCAATCGAATCGCGTGCCACCGTGGGCGATTGTGCGAGTTGCACCGCTTGGCGTAGCAGTTGAGTTGCTTTTTGAGGTTGCTTCGCTTGGCTATAACCAGCGGCGAGTTTTCCCAGAGCCAATCCTTTTTGTACAGGCGTGGCGATCGCTTGAGTCAGTTGTTCGGCGGTGCTGAGGTTTTGAGCGGCAATGTAAGCTTCTACCACGCCACGCTGAGCAAAAGATTGGGACTCAGAATTTTTAGGCAATCTAGCAACGGCTTGATTGGCTTTCGCATAGTCGCCAATCTGAGCGTAGATGGCTGCTAATCGAGGCCAAAGTGCGGCTTGCAAAGACTCAGACGTGTTGAGTGGAATCTGCTTCATCGCTTGCTCAACTTGAGCTAAGACTGCCTGAGCCGTTTGGGCTTGGTTTTTACTGGCAGCACTGCCTGAACTCAGCGTCGCATAGCCTGCTGATACATCCGTAAGGGCTTGGGCTGTAAAAATGGGGCCTTGAATCGAGCGGGCTGCCTGCTGTGCTTGGCTGAGTGCCAATTTTGCCTGTTGAGGTTGACCCAGCGTTACATAATGATGGGCGATCGCGGCTAAAGCTCTGGTTTTGACAAAACTATGGCTAGCAGTGAGGCGGTTGGTGAGCTGCAAGAGTTGGTCTAGCAGTGGCTGTATGGAAGCAGATGACTTTTGCCCCTCCGCTTGCTGCATCAACCGCTGTAACCGTGAAATCGAATGTCCTTCGTAGGGATCTAAAAGCCATTGCTGAATCAGTTCCGCTTTGCGAGCATTGCTCAGTTGGAGGGCATTAGGGAAGGCTGCTTGCAAGTAGCGAGTTGCAGCTTCTATGTTTTTGTTGTCTAACTCAATGCGGGCTTGATCCAGAAGTGTTAAAACTTCATTGTCCTGTGGCGCTGCCAAATTGCAGGCTGCGACTGGAGGCAGTTGAGCGATCGCCTGGTAGCTAGGGAGCGCAAGACTTTCGGCAATGGTGATCGTGAGGACGCTGAGAGAGAGCCAGAATTGGAACCAACGAGACATGCTGTGAGTCTTGGGGTAAGAGGAGAGTTGTAGAAGTAGACACAACTCCCACAGCTACCGTTCCCCATTAGTTACCCATCCCCGGAAGTTGGAAAGTTTGGTGAATGCCAGCTGCAATCTGTTGAAATACCTGACTCGCCAAGGCGTTGGGGTCTGCGATCGCAATCGGTTGGCCTGCATCTCCGCCTTGACAGATAGGAGCCGCGATCGGTATTTCTCCGAGTAAAGGCGCTTGCAACTCAGTTGCTAACTGCTGGCCGCCGCCACTGCCAAAAATGGGAGTGCGATCGCCACAACTACCACAAACCAGATAACTCATATTCTCGATAATGCCCAGCACCGGAACTCCCACACGTCGAAACATATGGATACTCCGGCGGACATCCGCAACTGCAACTTGCTGGGGAGTCGTAACCAACAAGACACCCCGAATTGGGCTCTCCTGAATAATTGTGATTTGGGCATCTCCAGTGCCAGGGGGGAGATCGATCAATAAATAATCTAACTCGCCCCACTCTACCTCTTGGATAAATTGGGTAATAATTTTGTGGAGCACAGGCCCGCGCCAAGCCAAGGGATGATCGGGTTCTGCTAATAGCCCTACTGACATTACTTTGATGCCGTGGGCTTCTAGAGGGATAAATCGCTGCCCTGCTGGAGTCTCCACAATCTGTACTTCTGTCTGGTTTAGCCCCAACATCTGCGGAATATTAGGACCGTAGACATCAGCATCCAAAATTCCAACCTTCGCTCCTTGTTGGGCCAGTGCTGCTGCCAAATTTACCGACACTGTTGATTTACCCACACCTCCTTTGCCGCTAGAAATCGCCAACGTGGTCTTAACACCTGGAATCGTGCAAAGCTGAATATAGAGCTTTTTGCACCAAGTCAAATCAGACAAGCGCGATCGCACTTCGGCTTCTAGTTTCTGTTGATGAGTCCCAACATACAGCCGCAGATAAACATAATCCTCCACAATGCGGAGATTGCGCACCATACCCAAGCTGACAATGTCATTCTGTAAAACAGGTTCTACTACCTGTTTGAGGCGAGCCACTACCTCTGATTGACGTGCTAGCAATGATGGATCAGGAGCAGCTTCAGGGGGTGCTTCGGCGAGACTAGGAGAACGAAAAGGAGAAGAGTGGCTAGACATTAGGAGTCGCGTTGAGGGAGTTCTGAATTTTTTGGATAGCTCGTTGGGCGTAGATGCACACATCTCTGTCAGGATCATCTAGTGCCTGTTTCAAGGGATTGATGGCCGCAGGATGCAATAAGTTGCCCAGAGCGATCGCCGCTTCTCGCCGCACATCAGAATATTCATCGGCTAAAGCTCGGACCAAGTCAGGCATGACCTGCTCATCAGGTGTCCGCTGAAGTGCTTGAGCCACAGCCTTTCGTACCTGCCAGTGATCATCACTCAGGGCTTGCTGAAGCGTCGGGATGGCGGCTGGTGCTGCATGAATTGCAAGAGACTTAGCTGCATTCCGGCGTACTTGCCAATCAGCATCCGTTGTCAGAGCTTGACTCAACAGAGGCACCACTTCTGCATCGGTTAAATGCCCTAAGGTCAAAGCCGCCGCTCGTCGTACCGTTTCTGATGCATCTTGTAGGAGTGCCAAAGCAGGCTGGCAGCGATCGACTTGGTTTAGATAGCGCAAGGTCGTAATTGCCGCCTCCCGTAATTCTGGCAGCTCAGCCGCAAAAAATGGCAACACATAAGGGAGAGACTGCACATCATGAATTTTGCGCAGCAGCACCAGCCCATGAAACTGTAAGTGAGTATTCTCCTGCTGCAAAGCATCAAGCAACAATAGTAGGTGATCAGGAGAGACTAGTTCACCTAAAGCTGATTGTGCTTCCTCGCGAATTTCCTCATCAGGAGAATCCAAACAACCGATTAATGCTGGCACTGCAGCTGGATTAGCTAATTCCCAAAGCGCCGTTACTGCCAACTTTTGCACCACAGAACTTTCATCTTGCAACGCGGTCATGAGAGGCGTGAGCGCTGCCTCATCTCCTAAATGTTGCAGAGTTTTGACAGCAACTAAGCGATCGCTTACCTCAGGCGATCGCAACATCTCCAACCACGGCTCTAGCTCTTGATTCGTCTCTACAGACATCTCTCTTCCTTACCTTAACAAGAATGGAATTTTCACAGTGATCGCATTGGTGGGGCACTCCTTCTCGCAAGGTAAGCAGAACCAACACTCGTCATATTTCATGTAGGCTTTCCCTGTTTCAGGGTTTTTCGCCAAGACATCCAACGGGCAAACCTCAATGCAAGCTGTACACTTTTCCAAGCACTTCGACTCATCCACAATCACAGGCACATCTACCCGTTGTGTCGCTAACGCCATATATATTCTCCAAACTTACATTCCATTTCTCTATTTGTTGCTACAACTCTTAAGTAGCCTACCTTTTCTATGCTTCACCTACGCTGTCGAACCCTTTTTGGAGGGAGTTTGAGGGATGCAACCGTCCCTCAACGGGGGTTTGGGGGCGAGTGCCCCGAGGATCGGTTTCAACGAACCGCCACATCATAAACTTCTCGTTCCAAATCCACCTGCACTACATAAGGTTCTACAGGCCGCTTGAACAGATTCATCTCCCCTGTCTCATCTTGCTGCACAATGACATGGCAGAACCACTCTTCATTGTTCTTCTCTGGGCAATCTACGCGATAGTGATACAGACCCCAGCGGCTTTCTCGACGATACAAAGAAGCTCTTGCCGCCATCTCCGCACAGTCGCGGATAAAATGAACCTCCATACAGCGCATTAGTTCATGGGGATCGCGGGCTCCCATTTGGTCTAGGGCTTCGTGATAACGCACAAAATGTCTGAGGCCAATCTCCATTTTGTGATCTACTTTCGGAGGTTGCAGATAATCATTCACCAAGCGGCGTAGCTTAAACTCTACTTGCGTATGCGGGATACCGTCGGGGCGGCTTAAAGGAGCGTAGATGCGCTGTCTCTCGGCTTCCAGAAACTCTTGATCAGGCTCAACATGCTCTAAATCTTGGCCGTATTCCACGGCGTTGGTACCTGCCAAGTGACCAAAGACAAAGGCTCCAATCATATAGTTGTGAGGCACACTCGCCATGTCTCCCGCCGCATAAAGCCCAGGTACCGTGGTTTCAGCTTTTTCATTCACCCGGACCCCAGAAGCACTATGGCCGCTGCACAGACCAATCTCGGAGATGTTCATTTCGACTCCGTGGGTGCGGTAGTTTTCACCTCGCCCCTCGTGAAATCTCCCTCGGCTAGGACGCTCATTCGCCCAGAGAACCGATTCAATTTCAGAAATTGTATCCTCATCTAGATGAGTCATCTTCAATTGCACCGGACCCTTGCCAGAGTTCAGCTCTTTCCAAACTTCTAACATCATTTGGCCGCTCCAGTAGTCGCAGCTAATGAAGCGATGTCCCTCTGCATTGGCGGTATAAGCCCCAAACGGACTAGCTACATAAGCGCAGGCGGGGCCGTTGTAATCCTTCATCAAAGGATTGATCTGAAAACATTCGATGTTAGATAGCTCGGCACCTGCATGGTAGGCCATTGAGTAGCCATCTCCTGCATTGGTAGGGTTCTCGTAAGTGCCGTAGAGATAACCAGAAGCAGGTAAGCCCAAGCGCCCACAAGCTCCAGTACAGAGAATGACAGCCTTGGCTTGAATCACCACAAAATCACCATTGCGGACATCAAACCCAACGGCTCCGATCGCCCGACCGTCTTTGACTAAAATCCGCGTAGCCATGACGCGATTGGTGACTCTGGCCTTGTGACGCTTGACTTGGCGAGCCAAAATCGTCTTTAAGTCTTTTCCTTCAGGCATCGGCAACACATATTTGCCCACCCGATGCACTTGCTTCAAGTCGTAGTTGCCTTGAGCATCCTTTTGAAACTTAACGCCCCAGCTTTCTAGTTCTTGAATTGTTTCGTAACCGAGTTTGCCCGTTTGGTAAACCGCTCGCTGATCGAGAATGCCATCATTGGCGATCGTAACTTCTCGCACATATTGCTCAGGTGTAGAGTGACCCGGAATCACGGCGGTATTGACGCCGTCCATTCCCATCGCGATCGCCCCGCTACGACGGATGTTAGCCTTTTCCAGGACTAACACATCTCCTTCGGGGTTGGCTTGCTTGGCCTTGATCGCAGCCATTGTTCCCGCCGTACCGCCGCCAATCACTAGAACATCCGTCTTCAGCCATTGAGTATCCACTCAACCTATCCCTCTAGTAGCGATAATCTATTACTTCAGTAGTAAAAACTTGTCAGCAAGAATAACTTTAAAGGCTAGATCTTACTGAATCTCGAACAATGAAGACACTAAACTCATACTTTTATTTTGAAGCAAGAATCACTGTTTCTCTATCCACATCTTTTATTGACTGATAGAATACTTTGATATTGGCAAAATCAAGAAAATTTCAAATAAGGGTTGTGGGGCTGTGGAGGTTTATCAAGTTCGAGTTTTTCTGGAAGTTGCTCGATATTTAAGTTTTACTGAGGCGGCAGATACTCTGAACTTAACTCAGCCTGCGGTGAGTGCCAAAATTAAATCTTTAGAGTCAGAAATTGGCACTTCACTGTTTCATCGTTTAGGTCGCAAGGTTCAGCTTACAGAAGTGGGTCAATTTCTATATAACGAAGGCCAAAAGCTGATTGATCTAGAGAACCATCTACTCAAGACGATTGAGGAAATTAAACAAGGAAAATTAGGTCAACTAAAGGTTGGCTGCACTACTGCAATCGCGGAAAACTGGCTCCCAGAGGTACTCTTTCACTATCGTCAGCAGTATCCTGATATTCAAACTCAGTGTGTTGTGTTTGACTCAGCCGAAAGTCTGCATCGAGCTTTAACGAGCAACCAAATTGATCTAGGTGTTTCAGAAATTGATTTGGGTGATTTCGCTGAAATTTCAGCTACAGCGATCGCCCCCATTCACTATGCTTTGATCGTGGCAACAAACCATCCTCTAACCAAACAGAAATGGTTAAGTTTAAAGGAGTTGCAAAAGCAAAAATGGGTGGTACTACCTGCTAGTTCTGCAAATCGACTAGTTTTGGAATCTCGGCTAATCGAATTGGGGCGATCGCTCGCTGACTTTTCTCAAATGGAAACCGTTGACACTTTAAGCTTGGTACGGACTTATTTAACCCAAGGAAACTATGTGGGATTTGCTTCAGATTTAGAATTCAAATCTGAGCGGCAATCCCGTATTTTGACGAGCATTCCGCTTCAAGAATTTCCTTTACCAGGAAATGTATTTTTGTTGCTACCCCAGCGCTTAAGTCAGTCAGTTATACCACCCAGCGATCGCCCTAGCCGTAAATCTCCAAGCTTAAATCCGATCCAAAAGTTTGTGGCTCTCGTTCAACCCGCTCAAACTTCTACCTCTGAGTTAACGGCTGCGTCTCCTGCAACTGAACCCTCAGTGCGCCTGCGATCGCCCAGTTTAATTACGCGATCTCATCAAACTCACCACCCTGAAACGATCACCATTCGAATTGGGATACAGAATGCCACGATTCCCACAGTGACAGGAGGTTTAGTAATTCAGCGCTTGGGCTTGCTAGAACATTTCTTACCCAGGAGCGGTCGCTACAGTTCTACTCAATATCAAATTCAGTGGCAAGATTTCTCTCTGGGTGCCCCCATTATTCAAGGGTTACAGTCAGGGCAACTAGATGTTGGCTTATTGGGTGATTATCCTTCCCTGCTCAGTGCCACGCCTCCCTCAGACTCTCCTCATCCAGTCTCTAAAACTCGCTTGGTCAGTTTTGTCTCAGCTAATCCAGATGGCTCTTGCAATGCTGTGATTGTGCCGCATGAATCTAAATTGCAGAGTGTAGAAGATTTGCGGGGGCGAGTGATTGCGGTTCCCTTCAGTTCCTCCGCTCACGGCATGGTGATGCGATCGCTCCAAACGGCCAACCTTTTATCAGACGTAACCATTGCCGCACTCGATCAAGCGAACTTAAATCGTCCTTTCCAACACCCAACCAAACTCGCCGATGGTTATGCTCACTTTGCTCCCTTCCACGCGATCGCTTGCCAGCAAGGTAAGTTCCGTTATCTATTGGACGATGACTTAAGCGGTCTCCCGGCGTTTCATGCTGTCGTAGTGAGCGAAGTTCTAGCAGAACAACATCCAGAGATCGTGATTGCTTACTTGAAAGCCTTGCAAGCGGCTCAATATTGGTGCGCTAACACCTCTGCGGCTTTACCCTTGATTAGTCGTTGGACCCAACTTAATGCCGAAATCATTGTGCAACTGCTCAGCAGTACCTTCCAGAAGCAACAACCAGGACGTTTCTTTTCAGAAATGACCATTCGACCTGATTGGATCGCTCAACACATCGCGCAACTCAGCTTGATTCCAGGGAATGAGAGCCTAAAAGCGATCGATCTCAACCAATGGGTTCAATCAGACCTCCTCCAAACCGCCAAAGCTCAGCTCTAAACTACCTTCCTCCTTCTAAATATCCATACTCTTCAACGTTTCTTCTCGAATCAGATCAAAGATCTGACGGTTGAGTTGCACAAATTCGGGAGATAAGATGTCATCAGTGTGGCGAGGGCGAGGTAATGGCACCGTCAAGGTAGTCTTAATACGGCCTGGATTTACACCCATGACAAAGATGCGATCGCTTAGAAAAATGGCTTCTTCAATGTCATGAGTTACGAAAATAACAGTTGTCTTTAAGTCGCTCCAAATGCTGAGCAATAGCTCCTGCATCATATGTCGAGTTTGGGCATCCAGTGCTGCAAATGGTTCATCCATCAGCAACACAGAAGGAGAATTCACTAAGGCTCGCACAATACTGGCTCTTTGCTGCATTCCACCGGATAACTGGTGGGGATAAGAATGGCGATGCTTATAAAGCCCCACTCGGTTTAGATATTCATGTACCAGGGCTTCGCGTTCCGTCTTCGATAAACCGCGAATCTTTAAGCCAAATTCAATATTCTGAAGGGTTGTCTTCCAAGGTAATAGCGAATATTGCTGAAAGACAAAGCCTCGGTCGGCTCCAGGTTGATCGACTAAGCGTTGATCAACCGAGATATAGCCTCGATTAGGTCGAATGAAGCCAGCAATAGAGTTTAAGATTGTAGACTTGCCACAACCAGAGGGGCCGAGTAAACAGACAAATTCGCCAGGATTAATCTTTAAATCGATCGATTCTAGAACCGGAATATGATGTCCCCGACGCTTGAAGGAAACTGACAACTGCTCAACTTCTACTAGCCCTTTGACCGAAGGCTTGCTCGTTCTTTCTACTAACTTTGTCATAGTTTTGCTATCTCTTCACACTCACGAATTCATTAGCAATCCCTAGCGCTATGAAGCTAAGTTCGTTGTTTCTGAGTGATTCGCCAGGGCATGAGTAAGCCAGTCAAGCGATCGACTAAGTAAGTACTAAACAATCCCATCAAACCAATCAACAACATACCCATGACAATGGGGGGATAGTTAGAAGTGACATAAGACTCCCAAGTGATATAACCCACACCGTAGCGGCCTGCCAAGATTTCAGCCGTTACTAAACAAAACCAGGAATTCCCCATGCCAAT
Organism: Trichocoleus sp. FACHB-591; assembly: GCF_014695845.1. Taxonomy (NCBI): domain Bacteria; kingdom Bacillati; phylum Cyanobacteriota; class Cyanophyceae; order Leptolyngbyales; family Trichocoleusaceae; genus Trichocoleus; species Trichocoleus sp. FACHB-591. Next base: position 3,816 of record NZ_JACJPA010000112.1, on the reverse strand, counting down.
CACCAGACCGCTAGCAATACAAGGCATGGCACCAGGGACCACAATATCCTTAAAGATATGCCACTGCTTAGCTCCTAGACATTGCCCCACTCGGAGCAAAATCACATCGGTTCCCTCCACCCCCCGAATTGTACTAATGAGGATAGGGAAGAAGGCTCCTAAAAAGGTGATGTAGATCATCCCTGCTTCGGACGTAGGAAACATCAAAATTGCTAAGGGAATCCAGGCAACGGCTGGGATGGGCCGCAGGATTTCTAGAGGCAGAAAGATTAAATCTTCTAGTTTTTGAAACCAGCCGATCAAGATCCCTAAGCTCACCCCTAATATAGTGGCAACACTGAAGCCAACTAACACTCGAATTGCGCTGGCCTGAATATGTACCATTGCGTTGCCCGTGAAGAATTCCACAGTCGCGTGAAAGACTTCTAATGGAGATGGCAAAAATTCAAAGCTGACAAAGAAATTAAACTTCGCCATACAGAGCAATTGCCAAATCCCAAAAAAGAGAACCAGAGAAAGGCATTGCCTGAGTACTTTACCTGTAGGGAAGGGCAAACGGGCAGACCGCTGACTACGTTGAGATTGGCTTCGCAGTTGGCTTACAAAGCCACTTAAGCTGCTGAGCCAGGTAGTTTTGCTAGAACGCTTAGAAGAAGAGGAGCTAGACATGCGACATCTTTCCGTGAAAGGAACTCAGGCAATACCCAAAATAGACAAAGTGTGATGTTTCAGGATAAATACGATTTACTTAGCAGCGATCGCGGCGGGCTGAGCACTTTGAGCATAGAGCGTCTGTAGGCCGTTAAAATCAGCGACCTTAGTTCCTGCTTTCTCGGCAAAGGCTTGGGCATCGGGTTCTAACAGGAAAGCCGCTACTTCATCACCGTTCTGCACGTAGAAGGACTTTTCGGCAAACAACTTCCAGCCATTGGTGCGATCGTGGACAAAAATAACGCTGGGGGTTTTGCCCTCTTTTTTGAGTTTGTCCAATGCCGTCACCATGTTTTTGATCGAAGCAAAGTTAATCACCTTATCTTCACCTTTGACCCAGACTTGAGCGGCTAACTTAGGCTCTGTAATCGGCTCTTGGGTCAGCGCATCTTTACCACCGATCACATTCTGATCAGCAAGAGTGCCAAGTTCCGCCTCACTCACGCCCAGTTCTTTAGTTGCCTGTTTCAGATAGCTGTCATCCGCCCAAGTTGCGACATCATCTGGATTGACGCTGGCATCTAATTTGCCAATTTGCTTGAGGGTGGTGACGCTATTTTTGAGCGCTGTCAACTGGTAAGACTGAATTCTGGGATCAAGCTTCTGAATGCCAGAAGGCCCCAGAAACATGTAAACCACTTCTTTTTCAATCCCAGACCATTTCTGAATGTTGCTAGCTACAACTTCTGGCTGCTCGCGGAAGAGTTTGTTTGCTTCCAGCACCGCCTTCAGATACGCCACCACAATTTCTGGGTTGGCTTCAGCAAAATCTGAACGCACCACTACCCCGTGAAAAGTGGGTGTGCCTGCTTGGGCACCATCCAAAATCTTGCGGGCGAAACCGCGAAATGGAAACAACTCGCCGTAAGGCACAAAGTCCGCATGGGCATCAATCTGGCTTTTTTGTAAGCTGCTACCTCCCACCTCTGGCGACTGACTGACTAGCGTGACATCTTTTTGTGGGTCAATTCCTGCATCTTTGAGTGACTTCAGGATCATGCCGTGGGCCGAAGAACCGAATGGTACAGAAATCGTCTTACCCTTCAGATCTTGCAGCGTTTTGTAAGGGCTGTCTTTGGGGACCACTACCGCGTTACCCGCGCCGTTGGGACTGTAAGCGAGGGTAGCAATGTATTTAGTTTTGACCCCATTTCCCTTCTTTTGAAATGTAGTGATGTTAATGGTAGAAGGGAAGTCTGCCATCATCCCAATATCAATTTGGTTCGCCAACATTTTGTTGGTGAGAGGTGGCGCAGAAGTATAGCTGGACCACTCAATTTTGTATTCTGTATTGGCGTACTTTCCGGTTTTAGGTAAGTATTTCTCTAGCAGTTTTCCTTCACGAATTACCGAGCCGCCTGTCACTGTATTGATGGTTTGATCTTGAGTGCCAATAGAAATACGAACTACTTTTTTTCCTGTATCAGCACCCAAACTATTAGTAACTTCTTTGGAACAGCCACTACTAAACAGTAAGGACACTGTAATTAAGCAGGAAACAGCACTTCTCCGAACAATTGAGTCCATAATTCACAGCAAGAACTAAGTTTTGAGCAATGATTCAGTGGCCCTATAAGTACAGGAGCTTACCTGCTGCACTTGATTGCCGACTGCCCCAGAGCGATGAATGTAGGCACTAACAGGACCCTCTCCAGTAGAATCTTAGGCAGTATACCTTTAAACTACGGTTAATCGATAGGCTTTTTGTAGTTAGTGATTGATTAAGACAATGCCATAGGCAAAACCAAAGTTCAAGCAGGTAGTTCAAGCTGCGAACTCAGTTAAATTTACTGACAGGAAAACCGCAAATGTATAGCTTTCAAGCAATTCCGCTAACAAACCAATCTGCGAACGCTTGGTATCGATAAACAAAACGATTGAGTCAATATATTTCTTCTATAGAAGTGCTCTATCTAGCTGAATGTTGTATCGCTAAATACAAGCTCTAAATAAAGTCAGGAATTTTTCATTCTACAGAAGCTAAATCTGAGGAATGACGGTTGTTCGGTGGAAAAGTAAAGGCGATCGCTCTCCACAATCACTCTCTACAATTACTGGTTTTCTAGGCCAGCTCGCTCTATAACTGCAAGGCATGATAGGATGCCATTGATCTAAAATACTATAACTTGATAGAGTTACCGTATATTTTATGCGAGTTTAGCTGGTTCCTAGTCTCCAGCGAAAAATACCTAAGCTTTTGAGAGGTCGAGCAACTATGGTGTTAGCGGATTTTCGGACAATTTACGAGCGAGATCCAGCGGCCCGGAATTGGCTGGAAATCTTATTTTGCTACCCTGGACTGCAAGCCCTACAGTTCCATCGCTTAGCCCACTGGTTACATGGTCTGAAAGTGCCTTTGGTACCTCGACTCATTTCTCAACTCAGCCGTTTTCTAACTGGAATCGAAATCCATCCGGGAGCCGAGATTGGCAAAGGAGTCTTTATCGACCACGGGATGGGAGTGGTGATTGGGGAAACAGCCATAGTGGGCGACTATGCCTTGATTTATCAAGGAGTTACCTTAGGTGGAACGGGCAAGGAAACCGGGAAGCGGCACCCAACGGTAGGAGACCATGTTGTGGTGGGCGCGGGAGCCAAGGTGTTAGGTAATATCCAAATTGGCCATCACACCCGGATTGGCGCAGGCTCAGTGGTGCTGCGAAATGTTCCTAGCTACAGTACTGTCGTGGGTATTCCTGGGCGGGTAATTCCTCAAGATCGCACAAGTGCGGGAATACCAGGCAATAGCGGCTTACGAGATGTGGAAGCGGAAGTAATTCAGCTATTGTTTGAGCGAGTTAAATTCTTAGAACAACAGATCGAGCAGTTGCAAGCGTCTGCTCCTTCACTTCCTGCCTCAAGCGAAGTAGGGGTGCCAAGTGAAAAAGCCAACTCTGACTTGATGATTGAAGAGTTTCTCAATGGAGCAGGCATCTAGCTTTCGTACCTGTCTTCTGAAGCTAGGTTCTTAAGCTAGAGATAAAAAACTTGACAGGACTTACGCAGAGACAGACATAAACTAGAGGCATGAGCTTCACCAAACTGGATTACTGCCAGTACTTACTAAGCAGTCCGATTAACTACACGATGACGAACTTGGCTGAC
>NZ_JACJPA010000111.1:0-12599 GCF_014695845.1 Trichocoleus sp. FACHB-591 | reverse complement strand
GCGACAACCGTGCTCGGAGCCTGCCTAGGCGAGGTGGTTGTTGCCCTGTTGCTTCAGGAAGTTGAGCAAAAGCGCATGCTGTTACAGCAGCAGGGGTGGGAGGTTCAGATTACGAGGTGCAAGATCTGAGTCAACTGAATCAAGCTAAAGGGTTAAGGCAGCGTGTAAAATTAACTAGAGCAATTTTTCTGGAAGAGCTTTTTATAGGATAGTCATCCTAGTCTTTCCTCTAAACAATTTATTCTTACGAGAGTCCTAACTGAATTTGCTAAATCTTCAAGCTTTTCAAACAGCGTCTCAATGGAGTTTTTAGTTCAAATTGCTACTTGCAGTTTGAAGCAATCTTGTAGTTCACAACAGATACCTTAAAAGACTGAATTACAACGTTAGTGCTACCCGAATTGGCATCGTAATGACAAACTCGGTGCCTTGCCCGAGTTCAGAGATACACTCCAGTTGACCCCCATGTTTTTCAACCACAATTTGATAGCTAATGGGTAACCCCAAACCCGTCCCTTTACCAATGGGCTTGGTCGTAAAGAAAGGCTCAAACAGCTTGGTCTTGAATTCCTCCTTGATCCCCACTCCGTTGTCCGCAATCCGGATACAGACGTGATGTTGATCTAACATTTCTGTGCGAATCCAAATGGTAGCCCTATCGAGGGCTTGGCTATTACCTCTGGGCAACCAACAACTCAGCATCGATTCCTCCAAGGCATCCATGGCATTGGCAATTAAGTTCATGAACACCTGGTTCAATTGGCCTGGGTAACACTCAATTTCGGGTAGAACCCCATACTCCTTGATCAGCTGAATCCCTCCATGTTCTGGCTTTGCTTTCAGGCGATGTTGCAGAATCAGCAGCGTACTCTCAATCCCTGCGTGAATATCTACAACTTTGAGTTCAGCCTCGTCCAAGCGAGAAAAGTTCCGTAAGCCTTGCACAATCTCCAGAATTCTGCCCGTTCCTAGTTTCATCGAGGATAAGGTTTTCGGCAGGTCAGACAAAAGAAAATCGAGGTCAATGCTTTCTGCTTCTGCTTGCACTGCTGAGACAGGATGGGGATAGTGTTGCTGATACACCTGAAGCAAACTCAGGACATCTTGGATGTATCGATCGAGATGAGTGACATTGCCATGCACAAAATTAATCGGGTTATTGATTTCGTGGGCGATTCCTGCCACCAGCTGACCGAGTGCAGACATCTTTTCACTTTGCACCAACAGCATCTGCGATTGTTGCAATTGGGTTAGGGCATTGGATAATGCAGCGGTCCTTTGCGCCACCCGCTTCTCCAAATCTTGGTTGAGGTGATAGAGCTTGAGGTGGATGCTGACTCGGGCCAGCACTTCCTCCTGTTGAAAAGGTTTGGTAATGTAATCGACGGCTCCGAGGGTTAAGCCCTTGACCTTGTCTACAGTGTCAGCTAGCGCCGTCATAAAGATGACCGGAATCTCTTGCGTGGTTGGCGCAGCTTTGAGGCGACGGCAGGTTTCAAACCCATCGATTCCTGGCATCATCACATCCAGCAAGACCAGGTCTGGAGAGACCGATTTCAATCTCTCCAGGGCACTTTCCCCACTCTTCGCCACTAACACTCGATACCCTGACTCTTTGAGCAACTCAAACAACACCTTGGTATTGTTTGGATTGTCATCCACAATCAGAATTAAACTCGTTTGATGAGTGCTCATAGCGGGACCTACGTAACTGGTTCAACCTGTTGCTTCACAAACTTCAAGATTGCTTCGTCATCCATTGCCTGTGCAAACTGAAGCAATTGCTGGGCAAAGGGCTGATACTGCACGTTGAGTTGCGCCAGTCGTTGAGCTTCCTGCTCGACACTGTCGATGTCACCGATGCGCGCCGCTGCATATAGCGCTTCAAGTTCCGCAACGGGAGGGGCAATGAGTTCACAAACAGCGGAAGCGGTGGCTAAGGGTTGGGCCTGCTGATGATTAATCTCATAGAGCCAGGTGAGACCGAGATGCTGGCGGAACTGTTCGAGCAATTCATCGGATTGCACGGGTTTCGGCAGAAAATCATTGCAGCCTGCTTGCTGACTTTGCTGGCGATCGAAGTTGAAGACACTCGCAGAAGAGGCAATAATGGCCGTGGTTTGAAACTCAGGGAGCGATCGCAGCTTTTGGGTCATCTCCAGTCCCCCTAGCACCGGCATGACCAAATCAGTGAGAACTAGGTCGGGTTGCCGCTCTAAAGCTTTGTCATAGCCCTCTTGACCATTTACCGCCTCCATGAGTTCAAATCCTAAAGGCTCCAGTAGGTTGACAATCAGAGAGCGATTTTCCCACCGGTCATCAACAATCAGGACTTTACGCTTCTCACCCTCATAGCCTACGACCAAGCTCGCTGTGTTCCCATTGTTCGACTCTACCCACTCGTCCGATTCAGTGAGTTCGACATCAAACCAAAACTTGCTGCCTTGACCCGGCATACTTTCAACCTTAATTTCGCTGCCCATCATTTGCACGATTTGCAAGCTGATGGCGAGCCCCAAGCCAGTGCCTTCTGCCATCCGTTCTTGGTCCCCGACTTGTTCAAACGGCATGAAGATCTTCTCAACTTGCTCTGAGGTCATGCCAACCCCTGTGTCTTCCACTTGAAAGCGAATCTTGACGGAGGATGAGTGGCGGGTAGTGGCAGATGGCTGGCGATCGCTCTGAGGCGACTCTGCCACCACCCCGACCTTGAACGTCACACCCCCTTGGTCCGTGAATTTAATCGCGTTGCCCAACAGGTTAATCAAGACTTGGCGCAGTCGCTTGTCATCGGCAAACACAGCCTTGGGTAAACGGTTCAGGACTTCGTAGGTAAAACGAATTTCCTTTTGCTCAGCTTTGATACGGCACATTTCCACAATGCTAGTGAGGAAGGAGTCAACGTGGAAATTCTTGGAGAAAAACTCTAGCTTGCGCGCTTCAATTTTGGAGAGGTCTAAGATGTCGTTAATCAAGGTGAGCAGATGAGAGCCACACTGGTGAATGATACTGACCCCATCCTTTTGCTTCGGATTAGCCGCTTTATCGCGCAGTAGAATCTGCGCGTAGCCTAAAATTCCGTTGAGTGGGGTACGGAGTTCGTGGCTCATGTTGGCGAGGAATTCACTCTTCGCTTTGTTGGCGCTATCGGCCAGTTCTTTGGCTTGTTGGAGCTCGATCGTGCGCTCTTCAACTCGGGCTTCCAAGTCCTTATTGGTTTGTTCGAGTTGCGACTGGGTTTGTTGCAGAGCTTGTAGCGTTTGTTCTAGCTGTTGAGTTTTTTGGTTTAACGCTTCTTCTGCCAGCTTACGAGCGGTGTTATCTCTAGTGAAGCAGCGGGTGTGAATGAACTGACCGTTCTCATCGCGATAGACGCTCGAATCAATCAGGACGTACTTAATCGATCCGTCCTTGCAGACCATTCTGGCTTCGTAGTTATGGAGGGTTTCATTAGCTGTCAAGCGACAGAGAATATCGTTAATGACCTCGTCATCCGCATGGAACTGAGCGATATGTTGGCCCACATAGTCTTCGGGAGAGTAGCCTAAGGAGTGCAATTCCGATTTGTTGGCCCACAGAATCGTCCCATCCGGTCCCACCCAATGCAGACAGACTGCCCCATTTTCCACGAAATCAGTCAGCTTGTCATATTGATGGCGGAGTTGCTCTTCGGAGAGTGGTTGCATCGCTATCTCATCCCTCAACTACTAGAAGTTCACTAGAGCGGTTGGCCAATAGCCACTGAAATCCTTCTCTCCATAGGAAAGATTCCGGCCTTTTGCCTAAAAAGCATCAATTTACTCTAAAAGAGTTTCGAAGCTTTTTCAGCTTATTACCAACGACTCCAGATTAAATTAAGGTTCCCAAAAACTCTGATAGGCTAGCAGAGCGGATTTAGACGGATATATTTGACCTAAATTAGTAACAAACAGTACAAATGTACCATTCAAATCAGTCAGGAGATATCTAGGTATCGTAGCTTGCAGGCGCTTCAATAGTATTCAGAGTAGCGGAGCAGGTTGTAAATAATATCCGTATCGAGCGCCCCTCTCTTAGGCTAATCAAAACCTGACTCTCACATTACATCCACCTCATAAGGATGGCCTTGTCTACCAAAGAGCTGGGTAATGGAGCGATCGCCCTCTCTTAGGCTGCCGTTCAGCAGATCCTAGAAGTTTGTCCTAGGAACTAAACTCAGGTGATCGCCCCTCTGAGTGTCTAGCCCTGCTGCCGCCTTCGCTTGCTTCAGGGCGCTGCAACCTTGAGAGTTTGTCCGATCGGGCAATGACGCTGGTTGTCCACTAAGACCAGATCGGACCAATTCTCTAGATGGGCTGAGGGCATGAGAGAGCGTGCTTAAACCACTGCGATCGCCCCTTGAACTTCCTCAAAAACCTCAAGAAACTCACCAGTTTAGAAACTCTAATAAAAAGTTGAGGCAGGACTAGCGGCAATGTGCATCGTCCTTTCGCACGATCCCACGTTGGCACAAGACATCACCCATTGACACCCAATGTCACGCCCTGACACAGCTTGTCACGCTGAAAGAGGAACCAAGAGCCACAATCCATCACATCGGGCACCCTTTGGCACCTTCTGTCACCTCCTGACACAATTTGTGGATATTGTGCCGCTGCCACACCTCGCTCGGCGATCGCTCCCCCACACGCGACCGCAACAATCTGTTTTTGCGCCATACCTAACGCCTCTCGTCGCGTGACGGTCGCGTGACTGCAGCATCCCTGTCGCGTGGCTGTCGCGTGAGCACGACACTGAGTAGATCTACCTCATATCCATTGCGGCAACTTTCGTCGCAGCTCAACTTTGACGCACTTCTGACGCGCTCTTGACGCACTTCTAGTGCTTAGGAGCCATTAATTCGGCTCCATCGACTTCTACGATTGATTTTTGACGCACTTCTGACGCACTCTTGACGCAGTTTGTGTGAATTAAAAAACCCCCAGCAGCGAGGTTGGGAGTGTTGCGGGTAGTACGAAAGTACAAATGGAATCCTTCACAAGTTTATTCTAGGACTGCTGGCTGCTTAGTTCAGCCCTGTCGCGATCGCGACTCCTGCACATCAATCCAATCTTTTGGGTCCCAATCCACTCGCCGTCTCTGTTTTTTTGCCGCTGACCCACAAACGACCAGAATTTGTGACCGCTCCACTAACATCTCTTCCCCTTGGAAGAGACATATGAGTGGCAAAGTACTATAGCGTCTGCTGACCGACAAAGCCACTGGCACCGTAGAGGACAACATCATAGGGCCGTTCAGAAGAATTGTGAAAATCAGTTTCTTCTGTTCGATCGCTCCACCCAGGCGATCGAACAGCTTTCCGGGAGCGGTGGGGTGAACTGAAACCGTGAAAATCACCGCTCCAGTTCACCCGCGACAGATTGCCAATCTGGAACTAATTTTAACGGCTTCAGACAGGGGTCAACGCTTGCGATCCATTTTCACTCGCTGATTCGGGTCTTGCTTGTGAACCCAGGCAAGGAATTTTTGTAGCTGTGGGTCTTGCTTCAGCTTCTCCAGCGTATTCAGGTGGAGTGCCAGATGGGAGTTGTCGTAGAGCGTATGGATTTGACGGTGACAAGCGGAGCAGATTTGAATGGTGGGGCTGGGGTCGAGACCCTGGCGTTTCGTCTTTTGACGAGGAATCAGGTGGTGTGCGGTAAGGGCAGACATCTCTCGCTGGCAAAGTTCGCAGGGCTGAGGCATCGCTTAGAAATCAGTGCAGGGTGGGGAACGGTGACCCATCAATTTGATCCTAGCGATCGCCCTCCCGCTCCGACATTAAAACTCCGTTCGGGTCACCCGCATTAGGTAAATTTCTACAAGGATTGCAGGTTAAGAGCAAATCTGGGTGGTAAGGCGAGCTCATTCAACTTGATGGCGATCGCTGGCAATATGCTGATTCGCTGGGAAGGCTGCGATCGCTCCCGAGAAACCTGAACTATAATCACACCGAGCCCTCTAGAGATTTCTAGTCATTTCTATGAACAAAGGTGAACTCGTAGATGCCGTGGCGGAAAAAGCCAACGTGACCAAGAAGCAAGCTGAAGCCGCGCTCACGGCTGCGTTTGACGTGATTCAAGCCACTGTGGCGGCGGGTGACAAAGTCACATTAGTCGGATTCGGGAGCTTTGAAGCCAGAGAGCGCCAAGCTCGCGAAGGTCGCAACCCCAAAACGGGGGAAGCGATGACCATTCCAGCCACAAAGGTTCCCGCCTTCTCTGCGGGAAAACTCTTTAAGGACAAAGTAGCCAGTTAAGCCGCTGCCTTTCAGCCGCCGCTGCCTCCCCAAGCGGGAGGTTTTTTGTGGGGTGCGATCGCGCACCTTCCATGCCTCTGGCAATCTCTGGGACATCCCCTCAATCTTTTGCCTAAGAGCTTTCATCTGTGTTGCATCGCTGTAATGTCCCATCTGCTAGCACCTAGGTCACAAGAACCAAAGCACGATTTTTGAGCGTTGCACAATAGAGGGATGAATTGAGATTGTATTCGCTGCAATGCCCAGAATGCCAGTCCACTCACGTCCGTAAAAATGGTCAGAAAAAAGGCAAACAGAATTCCATCTGTGTCCCTTGGGGGCGATAGTTCATTGACTGCTAGGAACTTCACGGAGGCTACAGCGAAGACACCCAGCGTGAGTGCTTTGTATCGCAATGGTATGGGCTTTAGAGGCATCGAGCGCGTCAAGGGGCGCACCCCACCACAGTCATTCACTGAGTCAAGCCAGTGGGTCAGCAGCTCCCAGATGCCTATGACCCTGACACCCGATGGAAGCGCTGCATAATTGGCTAAGGGAAGAACGAACACAGTCAGCGTCGTTCCAAGAAATTAGAAAAGCAGAGCGACAATTCATCCCATTACAGTTGGACATCGGGAGATAGGCATTAATGGAGCCAGAGAAGTTGCAAAAGCTAGAGTCTCAACAGTCGGGAAGGACCGATGACGAGGCTGACGCTTGGTGGAGTCAGGGCAATGAATTGTTCGCCTCAGGCTGCTATAAAAACGCGCTCAACAGCTATAACAAAGCCATAGAAATCAAACCCGACTTCCACAAAGCTTGGACTAACCGGGCTACTGTGCTGTTTAAATTGGAACGCTGGGAAGAAGCGCTCGCCAGCTACAACAAAGTTCTGGAGATCAAACCTGAGGATCATTTGGCTTGGTTCAACCGAGGCAAGGCGCTGTTTATGTTGGAACGCTGGGAAGAAGCGCTCGCCAGCTACAATAAAGTTCTGGAGATCAAACCCGACTGCGACCAAGCTTGGTTCGACTTAGGGCAAACACTGAAACGGCTGGGACGTCTGGAAGAAGCGCTCGCGAGCTACAACAAAGTTCTGGAGATCAAACCCGACCACCCCTTAGCTTGGCACAAGCGGGGCTTGGTGTTGGATGACTTAAACCGTTGGGAAAAAGCGATCGCAAGCTACGACAAAGCTTTGGAACTCGAACCCGATGACCCAGTCGCCTGGTTCAACCGAGGCAATACCCTACTTCGATTAAAACGCTACGAGGAGGCAGTGGCAAGCCACGACAAAGCCTTGGAGTTGAAACCAGACTATTTTAAGGCTTGGCACAATCGGGGGTCTGCACTGTTTTTCTTGAAACAAGGTGAAGCAGAGCTTTTCAGCTTTGACAAAGCTCTAGAAATCTCACCCAACGACCCCTCAGCCTGGACTAGCCGGGGGATGGTACTGAATCACTTAGGCCGTTATCAAGAGGCGATCGCTTCCTATGATCAAGCCGTAGCCATCCAAGCTGACTTCTACGACGCTTGGACTAACCGAGGCTTGGCGCTGAATAACTTAGGCCGCTGTGAGGAAGCCTTGGCTAGCTACGAGGAAGCACGGGTTCGCTGTGACCCAGCGATGGCGGACAGCCGCAAGGCCTGCCAAGTTTGGTGTGGCCAAGCTTTGGCGCTGTGTAATTTAGCTCGCTACGATGAGGCTCTGGCTATCGCTGACCAAGCGCTAGCATGTAACCCCAATGACTATGATGGTTGGTGGCTGCGTGGGCATACCCTCTATTGCTTAAAGCGCTATGAGGAAGCGGTTGCTAGTTTAGACAAATCTTTGGAACTCAATCCGAACAACGAGTTAGCTTGGTGTCGTCGAGGCATTGCCCTGCGTGGCACTAGTCGCGATGAAGAGGCGATCGCCAGCTTCGACAAAGCTTTAGAGCTCAATCCAGACTATGTGGAGGCTTGGTTCAATCGGGGCAATGTGTTTTTCTTTAGCGATCGCAATGAAGAAGCAGTGCCGAACTACGAGCGAGCTTTAGCGATCAACCCTGACTATACTGGTGCCCAAAACAATTTATCCATTGTTTTAGAGCGCTTAAACCGCTCTGAGCAAGTGCTGGAGTGGTGGGAACAAGTTTTGGAGTCCGAACCTAATCATGAGGGTGCTTGGATACGCTTGGTTAGTAGCCTGCGGGGCTTAGACGGCAGCGAAGCCGCAAACCTGGTTCGCGACAAAATCCTTAAAATCCCTGCCACTTTACCCAAACATTGGAACAGCCTGATTGAATGTTTGTTGCAGTTACGCTGCGATGAAGAGGCAGTGCTTAGCTTCGACAAACTTTTAGAACTACAACGCGATGACCCTTCCACCTGGAGTCGGCGGGGCGATACTTTATTTAACTTAGGTCGCTATGAAGAGGCAATGGCGAGCTACGGCAAAGCGTTGGAAATCGTGGGTCGCGATTTGAATGCTTGGATCTCAAAAAAGTGGCATCAACCCTTCACCCACATTCATGTCGAAGCGAGTGCCTTGCCTGAAACTGTAGAGGTCATGGCAAACGCAGCCAGACAAATCCAAGGGGTTGAGGTACGAGAGGCACTATGTTCTCTGGTACTCCAGCAGGAGTTTTTCTCATCTCGAGAAGTTTCCTTAGCGCGTGAAGTTGCCGTCGCTGCTGAATATGCACCGAGCGACCCCCATCAACGATCGCTGTTTTATGCTTTAACGAAGCAGGTGGCAACGTTCGAGAAAGATGAAACTGCAAACGCGCTTGAGCCCAAGGCTTTTCAGTCTGTCAACGATCCACCGACACCCGATAAATCATTACTGGATAGCATTCCTCTATATTTTTATGGAGTGGGAGCCCAAACCTTAGAAGATGAGCAGAAAAGAGATCGGCTTTTGGGGTCACTCGTTTCCAAGTCTTTAGAGTTAGGACAATATGAGCAAGCTTTACAGATAGCTTTGGCAATACAAGCTCACTATCTCAGTGGAAGCAAAATGGCTAAAGTTGCGAGTTTGTATATTGAACGAGGACAGTATACTCAAGCCCTTCAAATTGCCAAAACCATCAGGCAAGAACATTCTCAAGTCGAGGTGCTAGCTGCGGTTGCGATTAAGTATGCACAACAGGGTGAGTTAACAAACGCTCTTCAAATGACCCACCTGATCCGGTCTGATTTAAATTTAAAAAAATCTGATGCGTTATCCATTATTGCGAACGAGTTAGCCGTACAAAGGCAGTATGAGCAAGCGATGCAAGCCGCCCAAAGAATAAAAAATGACTCGCGTCGAAATGGCGCTTTAGCATCCATTGCCCGTCAGTATGCCAAAATCGGAAATTATCCTCAAGCTCTTGAGTTCGTCGAAAACCTAGAACATGAATTTTCTAAGTCTGAGGCTTTATCAGAGATTGCCCACCAGTACCTTGAAGCAGGAGAGTATGACCGAGCTTTGGAAGTGATCCAAAAGATGGGCAATGAATCTTATCACAAAGACAAGATAACGGTTGAAATCGGCCTTCGTTATGTGGAAGTCAAACGCTACGATTTAGCGCTGGAGATTGTCAAAAATATAAGGTACGACAAGGACAAGATTTTAGCAGCAATTGCTAACAAGTATATAGAAGCTGGAGAATACGATAAAGCCATTCAATTGGCAAAAGATTATAGAGATGTTTCTAACAAACCTTGGGTAGAGTCTGTGACTCGATATTATATTAAATCAGAGCAGTATGAAAAAGCCCGGGAAGCTGCCACCACTTTAGAGCATAGGGATCAGGCATTGGATTTGATAATTTACCAATATCTAAAGACTAAGCAGTATGACGAAGCGAGTAAGCTCATCGAACAAAAAAACAATGAGTACTATAAAGCCGAGAATCTCACTATACTTGCGATCAAGTATGAAAAAAATGGACAGATAGATAAAGCAACTGAATTGTTAACCAAAGCGATTCAGGCTGCCAGGACTTTCCCCCCTGTGTATGAGAGAAGCGGCTGTATAGTCCATTCTTCCTGTTCCTCTGTGTTGGCTGATTTGGTTAAGAATTTAGCGTACTCTGGGTTACATGAACGAGCGATTCAAATTGCCAAAACGATAGAAGAGCCTGAGTTTAAAGTTGAGGCGTTAGGTCAAATCGCGCGGCAGTGCGTGAACGTCGGGCAACCCGAACAAGCCTTTGAGCTAGTTTCATGGGTTGAAGAGACTGCCGAAAAAGAGGGCGTGTTGCATGATATCGCCTGTGGCTTTCTAAGCGTAGAACAAAGCGACAAAGCGCTTTAGATTGCCGAACTGATGGGCGATACTCGACAAAAATATTACCTATTGTCTTCAATTGCTCACCACTGGATAGAAGCAAAACAATACGAGAAAGCCATTCAAATTGCCAGTCTCCAGTTCGATGTCGAACAAAAAACTTATATGTGGAGAAGGATTGTTGAGAGTTTAATTCAGGATGAACAAATTAACAGAGCGATTGAAGCTATAGGGATGCTTGAACAGGAGCAGGAGAAAGCTCCGTTGTTAGCAATTATCGCTAACCATTACATTAATGCTCAACAGGATGACTCAGCCCTGGAAATTACCAACTTGATGCCGGATGGTGAGGAGACCGCAAAGGTGTTAGTGGCGATCGCTCGTCAGTATGTCGCAGCCGGACAAGGCGAGAAAGCTTTCCAGATTACTAAAAGAATCAAAGAAGCTCATCTACCTGTTGAGGAAGAGACGAACTGGGACTACAAGACGAAGACTCACGAGATTGCATTCCAACCGTTGGGGTTCCCTCTAGCCTTAAGGAGTTGGCAACGACGTTTTGATGTGGAGGTGGAAGAATCATCGATAGGTATTGAGGTGAAAAACTTTGATATCCAGATTGAAGAGTGAACCAGTGAAAAGGTGAGGTTATGTGTAATGAGATGAAAGACCTGAATGATATCTCAGCCATCAGTGTGGAACTGAGTGAAGACATTATTAGACAGCCTCAGCCTCAGTTGATGAAAGAATCCCTATCTTAGAACTGGATTTTGACTCAGAAAAATCGACTCAGCCGTCACTAAAAGCTGAGAAAGAAGAACGCTCAGAGAAAAAATTAGAGATTAAGCGGACTTTTTCGTCCGTTTTTTGGGCAATAAGCAACCCTATCTTCAGCAAGGCTTATACGCTGCTTCCCGCCTCCAGTAGTCGTTCCAGCTTCCTTGTTACCCCCTGAGGTATGTCAGCTACTTTAGACTGTTTTACATCCTCGTTTGCCCAAAGTCCCATCTGGGTCTTCCCACACTGTTTTCCCGGTAAGTTGTAATCGCCTGAATGGCAAAGATCCACTTTGCTGCTCCGTACGGATGGCTTGTCCTGGACTTACCCACACTTCAGACAATTTCAGTGGCTTGGAATGGGTAGACATCAAAATTACTGGACCGCTTCTGTGAGCAAGGGGTAGACATCGGGGTCGGGGGGGCACCCGCTCCCGGCACCGTGTGGGTGCGGGTGCGGCTTGCACCGGTGCGGTGGAAACCGCACTCTTAAAAGAGTGGTGCCATAAGCGTTCTAACCCCCGCACCAGATGCAGTGCGCTCGGTGCGGAGTTACTCTAACTGCACCGTCCCCTAGGAAGGTGGATGGGAATGGTCAGAAAGCTAAGTTATCACCAGAAGGCCAAAAACGTTTCTTAGGGCTTCCAAGAGCGCAACCCGGAGATTCTTTGAAGACAAATGGCTGGAATGTGCGATCGTTTCCCCCATGCCTATTCCGAGGTCAGCCTCGACATCATGGGGAGATCAGGACCAAAGATCTTCCTTCTCTAGGACATCTGCTGGAACGGCTCTTGTGAGAAAATACTTCTCCTAACTCTTTAACGGAGTCAGCACGAGGGCGATACGTGCTCCGCACAGGCAAGCCAACGCGCCAACCGTTTCCAGTAATAAAAGATGATTCATGGTTGAACGATCTCGTTGAATTTCTTGTAGTCATCGGGGTCTTCACCCCATTGTTTTCCGGGAAGATGACGATCGTGTTTCTTGAGAATTCGCCTCAGTTTCCATTTCGCGGCTCGGTACTTATTACTCGTTCCTGACTTGCCCACATTCCACACCATTTCGATGACTTTGGTTTGAGATTTGTAGACATCGAAGTTCTTCAGAACCGCTTCCGTAAGCGCGGGATTAATCTCGGGGTCAAGGGGGTCAAAGGGATCTGGCACCGCGTTGGTGCGGGTGCGGTCTTCACCGGTGCAGTCGGGGTCAGCACCCTTAGAAGGCAGATGCCATAAACGTTCTAACTCTTGCACCAAATCTGGTGCGCCTGGTGCGGTGGGTGCATCCGGTGCGGGCTCATCTTGGCGCTGCA
>NZ_JACJPA010000110.1:0-289548 GCF_014695845.1 Trichocoleus sp. FACHB-591 | reverse complement strand
TTGCCTACGAAAGTGGTAGAACTATCTATCAAATCAAGCACGGGATGCTCTCTGAGTATCTCAAGGAGCAACTCAAGCATCCGTCCGTTCAAATGACTTTTGCGTAAGTTCTGACTAGATTTAGAACGCCATAATTTCAGAGCCATTTTTCATTTTTAACCGCTTGTGAAGTACTTCTTTTTATCAGACGGCTGGACTGTGGGACGAGTGTGGGAGTCAGCAGGATTGTGGAGCGAGGTGGCCTGGAGACGCAAACCAGACATCAAGAAAATGAACGTTTCCATCCTAGAGCAAGGAGAAAAGTTGTGGCTTTACCGAGTTGAAGAAGCGGTACTGATGGTAGAGGTAAGGCCCACTGAGTCAGCAGAGCTCAATCCTGGGGCTCAAGTCATTGGACAAGTCGTGCTCAAGCGCCTAATCACAGCAGAGCAAGTCTTGGAGTGGCTGTCCACCTCTAGCTCGGTCTGCACCCAAGGAGATGACTGAGCTGGATCTTTATCTAAAGTTGCAGTCGTGTAAGCGTTCACTCATTCGGGGGAAGAAGATTTTTGGGACATCACTCAGACTAAATAAATAGGCGTTGAAGCCACCTCAGACTCTAGTGCAGCACTATATAACTAGTGGAATCTTTAGTGGGAACGAACTTGGTCGAACAAGCGTATCAGCGTCTTGCCATCGCCACAGATTTGGTCAAGAGTGGTGTTGATTCCCTCTCCGAAGTAAGCGATCGCTCAGAAGTGACGTTTGAGGTTTTACAGGATTTAACAGTTGTCCTCTACGAACTGGAAAAACTAGCTCAAGATTTCAACACGCTGCTGAAAAACTGAGCCAAGGTTCTACAATCCTGCTGAAAAGAGATATTTAGGCAAAACAAATAGAGAGAGAAAAGGGCAAGGAAAGACTTGCCCCCGTAAGTTCTATGGAGCGGTAGCCGCAGGCGTTCTACCTGTAGAGGCACTAGGAGCAGCGCCTAGATTGGTAATCGATCGCTGGAGGGCAGCTAAAGCTCGGTTGTAGTTCAGAATCGCGTTCAGGCGATTGCCTTCAGCTCTAGTCAACTCGTTTTGGGCACTGATTACGTCTGTTTGAGTACCAACACCCGCTTGGAATCGCAGACGTGCTAGACGTAAACTTTCCCGAGCCTGCTCCAAGGCAACTGAAGCCGTCTGGATGTTCTCAAAGTTAGATTGCAGGTTAAAGAACGATTGCTCTACGTCGAGACGAACTTGATTTCTCGTATCCGCGAATTGATTTTCAGAAATTTCTGCATTAATTTCTTCCTGTCTGGCTCTGGCTCTAGCTGCACCGCCATCAAACAAGTTCCAGTTCACTTCAGCCCCAAGAGAATAACTTCTCAGCGCGTCTCGATCATCGTCAAACTGATCTTGCAAACTGGTGTTGAGGAATGCGCTGATTCGCGGTCGGTTATTGGCAAGGGCAATTCGACGCTGTTGCTCGTTGATTTCTCGCTGTAGCAGTTGTTGCTCTAGCTCTGCTCGGTTTTTGAAGGCCTGGACAATGCTCTGTTCTAGCGACAGATTCCACAAGCCTGCAATTTCGACTGGGTCTGCTGCTGACAAATCAACCGATTGGATAATGTTTAGTCGTTGGGAAAGTTGCCGCCGGGCCGTCCGTTGATCGCTGAGAGATTGGGTTAAATCTTGCTGAGAGTTGGCTAAGTCTACTTGAAATCGCAGCACATCAAAGCGGGTACCAACCCCTGCTCGTTCTAGAGCGAGAGCATCGCGTAAACTGGCTTGAGCCGTTTCGACCGCAGCCCGCGAAATGCGAACTTGCTCATCGCTTTGTTGCAAATCATAGTAATTGTTCGTGACATCCAGCCGTAGCTGCTCTCGCTGCACCTCAACTTCTAATTCATTAGAGCGCACCTGTTTTTCAGCAGCCCTGACTGTGGCAGACCGCTGGCCTGAGGTAAAAATGTCGTAAGAGACTCCAAGGGTACCGCTTAGAGATGTGCTGGCAGAGTCAGGATCGGCTGGCTGTGGCTGCGGTGTTAGGTCGTTTTGGTTAGAGTCCTGGCGCGCGATTCTAGCTCCAGCATTCACGTTGGGGTAATAGGCTGCCTGTGCTTCTCTTAGCGCCGCACGACTTCTTTCTAGGTTCAGTCTAGAAACCTGTAGGCTCGGCGTATTGCGCTCGGCTAGTTCGATCGCTTCTTGTAAGGTAATGGGTTGAGTGCCCTGAATCTGAACTTCGCTAGGTCTGGTCGGGAATTTCAATGGATTCGGGTCAGGATTGAGATAACCACGAGGAACAGGGCGAACGAATTGGTTGCTATTGTTAGCAGGACTCGTTGGAGTTGCGGTTGGTGTGACAGGTAGCGTCGGACTTGAGGTATTTGGCTGCGCTGGTTGTAGCGATCGCGGTGCTTCAGAACCACTCGGATTAGCAGGCTCTAGCGCTGGTAAAGGAGCGCTGGTTTGCGCCGTTTTTTTAGCAGGGGTTGTGGTTTTGTCTATGCTCTTTTCTGCTGGTATGCTCTTTTCTGCTGGCTTCTCGGCCCGCTTAGTAGTGGCACCACGGACCTTACTCGCTGTCTGAGTCCTAGCTTTAGAGCGGATATTGGGCTGAGGGGTGGCTTGCTGAGTTGCTTGTTCCTCAGCTATCTCCTTTAGCGCTGCCTCTACACTGGAAACGGTAATTTTTTTTGCAGAGTTGGAGCGAATCTTACGTCTACTCTGGGGCTTGGAGCGGTTCTTGTTTTTGAGTACCGGATCTTTGGATGCCGAATCTTTTTGTACCGAGCTTTTCTCAGCAGCGGGTCTAGCAGTATCAGAGCTAGTTTGGGTGACACGCTCGGAGGTGGAATCAGAGGTGGCAACGTCAGTCCTAGTAGGATCGTTTGGCGTTGCATCAGTGGAAAGCTGAGCCGAAGTTTTATTAGATTGGGCTGCACTGGGCTCCGGGCTACCCAACGTACTTCCCAACGCGATCGCCGCACTCACACCTACAGCCATCAAATAGCGAATGGTTTGCATAAGTTTTATTCAGTCTGCAATCCAGAGAAACGTTTAGAAGTCGGGCAACCAACCTTAAGCAGAATACTGGCTGGCAAAGTCACTTGGCAAATAGTTCAGCTTGATTCTTGCTGCTCTGCTCTAATTTACTAAGCGTATAAACCAAAAGCACCCTAAAGATATCAATAAACCTGTTACTCAGCATCCGGAGATGCAGAACTGGCAACTAATGTTTCATCGGCTACCATAACGCGATCGCGTCCAGCAGCTTTAGCGCGGTACAAAGCAGTATCTGCCATCCGAGTCACTGCCTCTCCAGTAGGCCCATGCAGCGGATAACTCGCAACCCCAGCCGAGAGCGTAATCATGCCGAGAGCTTGGCGGTGATAATGAACACTCAGGTGGCTAACGGCCTCTCGAATATGTTCCGCTCGTTGACGGGTGGCTTCTAAAGAAGCATCAGGTAAGAGTAGCATCAGCTCTTCACCGCCGTAGCGACAAGCAATATCGGAGGCCCGAATAGAGTTTCTGATGAGCAAGCCTACCTCACGCAGCACTGCGTCTCCTGCTTCGTGGCCAAAGGTATCGTTGAAGCGCTTGAAGTGGTCAATGTCTAGCATGACAATACCGAGGGGTTGTCGATTACGTTCTGCCCGTCGCACTTCTCGCTCTAGCGATTCTTCCATATAGCGCCGATTGAATAAGTTAGTCAGAGGGTCGCGAATGCTCTGATTCCGCAGGCTTTCGCGCAGCTTGAGGTTAGCAAAAGCTAGGGCAATATGCTCAGCCACTGTCCCTGTCAGTAGCCGCTTTGTCGGCGTGAAGTCGTCTTTGTTGGAGGCCGCTAGATACAAAGTTCCTAGGGCGTCTCCCTGAGCCATGAGAGGAATGCAGCAGTACTGAGTGGGCCAAGGAGCGTGGAGATGTTGGCAACGCAAGCTGCTATCACCGTTGTCAATGAAGTAAGCTCGGCCTCGACGGAGCGCCCAGCAGTCTGTCGGGTCAAACATAATCGGCTGCAAGGATAGCGGTCCCCAAGAAGCGATCGCTTCGACTAAATTGCGAGACTCACTGGTGATATAAATCGCCCCAGACATACCCGGAAACAAAGGCTGTACCAACTCAGCCACCACGGCGTAAGCTTCGCCCAAGGTGAAGCAGGCTTGCAAAACATCGCTCAACTCTCCTAAGAGAGCAATCTCGCGACTGCGTTGTTCTAGCTCTCCCACCCAACCTTTCAGCTTGGTTTCACTTTCTTGCAGAGCCAGTTCTACGGTTTTGCGCCGTCTGATGTCTCGGTTGAGGGTAATGGCCGCGATCGGTAGCAACACCGCTGCGAGAAATCCACTAATGGCAACCACTAGTGTTGTATTGCGAGTTGCTAATTCTGCCTGATGCGATCGCTGTTGCAGTAAGCGATTTTCCTCGGTGGACATCTCATCCATGAGGCGACGAATTGCGTCCATCACCTGACGGCCTCGAGCCTCACGGATTGCTTGCTGAGCCGCTGTAAAGCCTTGTTCCTGCCGAGTGTCTAAAACTGCTTGCAGCTTGTCTAGGCGCTGCTGGAGGAGAGGACGCAAGGTATTAAGGCGCTGCTGCTGCCTGGGGTTATCAGCAGTGAGCCTCTGAAGCATATCAACTTGGTCATTAATGGTGTTAGTGGAAATGTAATAAGGTTCTAAGTACTCCTCTTGCCCCGTAATAACGTACCCCCGCTGCCCAGCTTCAGCGTTGGCAATGTGAAAGAGTAAAACTTCTTGTGCCTCTAGCACCCGATAGGTATGATTTACCCAGTTCGCAGTGGCAACGAGTTGTGTGATGTTCCGGTAGCCGAGACCACCAATTAAGCTAAGCACTAGAAGGGCAATGCCAAAGCCGCCCGTAATACTTTTCTCGATTGACCACTTCATATCGTCTTGCAGCTCCTAGAAGCGACTGGCACTAGACGCAAGAGGGAGCCTTGGGAGTTCCAGAGATACAGGGTTGAGCAGCCGCATCGAGCCAGAGACAAGTCTCCATAAATTCCTCGACGTTGCTAATCAGCCAAATTTTTGTTTGGAGTTGGCGAGCTAAGTCCTCAACCGTAGTGTCATCCAAAAAGCGAGACTCTCCATGTTTCAACATAACCGTTGGCAAGAGAATACCATCACCTAGGTCCTTGGCTTGGAGCGCTGGCAACAAATCGTGCCCAGTCAGCAAGCCCGTCACGGTGATCGACTGCCCCCAGTAGTCGCTGCAAAGTGCGACTAGTTCCACAGTGAGTCCTTCCACTTGATTGAGCCGTTGTAGCAATGGTTGAAACGCTTGCTCAACTGCATTTCCCACCACCCAAGTCAGTTTCCGGGGAGGGGAAATTTGTTCAGGTAGGCGAGCCGTAGCAGCGGCAAAAGTTTTCAGGAACTGCTGAATTGACCCAACGCCATTGCCAATTTGTGGGTAGTCTTCGTAGTGTGATTCTGGTGGTAGGGCTTGTCCTGCAATCAAAAACCACTCATCTGCTAACCAGGCAAAGGTAGAGCCAAACTGCCGTTGGAACTGAGTTTGCAGTGTCTGAACTTGGGCAATCACCTCTTGAGCTTTTTCCGGCGTCACAGGCACCAATTCGTCTTGATCAGGCCGAAAGCGCGTGAGTCCTACAGGCACTACAGCCACAGAAGCCACAGCAGGCATCTCACCTTGATGGAACTCGGCTAAGTCTAGTAGGGTGCGCTCTAAGTGAACTCCATCATTAATCCCTGGGCAAACTACCACCTGGGCATGAATCTGCAAACGCCGCTCTTGGAACCACTGCAACTGCGATCGCAACTGTCCTGCCCTGGGGTTCTTCAGTAGCCGACTTCTAATTTCTGGCTCAGTGGCATGGACTGACACATAAAGCGGAGAAAGCCGCATCTGCTCAATCCGATCCCATTCTCGTTGAGTCAAATTGGTCAGGGTTAAATAGCTGCCATAGAGAAAGCTAAGGCGGTAATCGTCATCTTTGAGATACAGCGTTTGCCGCATTCCGGGCGGTTGTTGATCAATAAAGCAAAATGGGCAGCGGTTGTTGCACTGAAGCAATCCATCAAACAAAGCAGTTTCAAACTCTAGACCCAAATCTTCATCGAAGTCTTTTTCGATCTCGATCTCATGAGCTTTTCCTTTGGCATCTAAAACTTCTAGTTCTAGAACTTCATCGGCGCAAAGAAACTGATAGTCGATCAAGTCACGCGGTTTTTGACCATTGATGGCAACAAGGCGATCGCCCGGCTCAAACCCAATCTCAGCAGCAATCGAATCAGGAAGAACCTTGGTAATTAAAGCCGGACGAATTGAAACTTCGCTCATGAAGATGCCACTGGAATGCTAAGGCCAATTTCTATTCTAGAGAGTCCAGCCTCAGGTATTCCGTAAAGCGCCAGCCGCCACTGCCGTCAGAATCGCTGCACCAAAGCCCAGACGATACCAAACAAAGATCCAGGTGTTGCGATTTTGCAGATAGCGCAGTAACCAGGCAATGGAGAGGTAAGAAAAAATGAAGGATGACAGCGTGCCAACCACTACTAAAGACAGGTCGATTTGGCCCAGTGCTTCCTTAAAAAATTGGTATAAGGTTGCGATCGCTAACGTCGGCAACCCAAGTAAAAAAGAAAATCTAGCCGCTGTTTGTCGCTCTAACCCTAAAAAGAGAGCAGCCGTCAAGGTAGAACCAGAGCGAGAAACTCCCGGCACCAAAGCCAACATCTGCCCCAAACCAATCAAAATCCCATCTTGAATTCGCAACGCCGAAAAATCCCGTTTCCGACTCCCTAAGTTTTCTGCGGCTCCTAATAACAGCGCCATGACGATAGAGGCGATCGCGATCGTCGTCATGCTGTTAATGGTCGAGCCATCATCATTCAGGGCTTTTTTGAGCAAAAATCCCCCCGCCAACGCTGGGATAGTGCCCACTACAATTCCCACTAAAAGTTTCCATTCCTCCCGCTGCCAATCTCGCTTCTGGGCGGCTTGCCATCCTCCTAGCAAAATGGTGCGAATGTCCGACCAAAAGTAGATCACCACTGCGACCACACTGCCGAATTGAATCGTCGCCACAAACGGTTTAGCGCCTACAGTAGCCCAGCCCAACGCTTTAGTAAAAACCTGCAAATGGGCAGTACTACTAATGGGCAAAAACTCTGTAATGCCCTGCACAATTCCCAAAATGAAGGCTTGAAACAACCCAGCCAACCAGTTAACAGCACTCGCTTCTGGGGTAGCAACGGCTAATAGAGAGGAAATATTCGCTAAATGATCCATCTGTACTGATGGAATTGACACTGGTTCCAAGGAATAGCTGAGCCACACCAAACTGTCTATTCCAATCGTCATGCACATACTCCAGAAAACTAATCAGTTCGGTATCCAGTTTTTACTGCTGCTCTCAACTAGGAGCAGGACAAACCACTCTCAGGTTCCTTAGCTACGTTGCTTCAGCCAAGAGCGACAGCAAGCAATATGACCCTACGCCAGCAGCTAGAAAAGCTCAACTTTCACCTGCTCTGGTATAGCGTAATTGAGTGTTGCAAACTTGCGAAAGTTTCAACGATTACATCAGAGGCACTGATCTCAAGCTTTGGCAAGAGAAAAACTAAGTTATCATAAACAAGATGCCCCCCCAGGGGATGTGCTTGTGTTATGTTAAAAAAAGTAAATTAAATAAGAAACTTAAAAATACTTTGTCTTCCTTCACACCCTTCCCCCCATCCTCACGCATGGTTGATTCAGCCCAGGAAAGGTCGCCTGATTCAGCTTGGCAGCTTCGAGTTAGCCAAACTTGGCTTGTGCTGGCTGCTGCTGTCCTGCTAGTAGCGGTACCTGTTTTTATTCAGGCTCCCTTAGTGCGCTGGCAGCCAGTGCTGAGTTTACTTCTGACTGGTGGTTGGCTTGGACTCAGCTTAGTCTTGATGGCTCGCGATCGCACCCAACTCTGGGGTGACTTGCTTTTTGGATTCACCTGGAGTTGGTTAGCAGGTTCTATTTATTGGGGATGGTTTCGCTGGGAGCCACTGCTGCACTTACCCATCGAAGCGATTGGGTTGCCTGTTGCAGTTTGGTGCCTGATGCGCCAGTGGGGGAAGGTAGGAAATTTCTTTTATTTAGGGTCTTTATTCGGAACCGTCGTTACTGATCTTTACTTCTACATCGTGGATTTGATCCCCCATTGGCGACGATTGATGCAAGTTGATCCAGCGCTGGCATTACCTATTTTTCAGGATGCGATCGCTCAAATGCGGACACCCTGGGGAGCAGCTTGGGCAGCGGTGCTGGGGGTAACTTTGCTGGTGGTGGGATTGTTGCCACTACGCTCTCAGAAAGCTCACTGGTGGGCCTTTGGCGGAGCTGTGCTGAGCACAATTTTAGTAGATGGTTTATTCTGGTTGGTAGCTTCTGCGGCTTAAGTTCCTGAGCTGCTAGTCAGCATTTCCAAGATTAACTTCTTTGGACTTCAGGGCAAACTTCAAGCGCAACGAGATTTTGCTTACAATTCTTAGTTAAATCTTCGAAAGCATTCATTGGCATAAGTAGATGTGTCATGGATAGTCGTAGATAGATGTGTCAGGATGCATCATAGGGAAAGATGCAGTGATTTCTTAGCCTGTGGTGACTTTTCAATCCACTCCTCATTTAGTGCTCCGTTCCGAGGCAGGTGATCGATATCTTCCATTAGTCGGCAACAACTGCTGGACGATTGGTCGAAGCGATGACAACAACTTTGTGCTGCCCGATCGCTGGATCTCCCGGAACCACGCGATGCTTCAATGCATGGAAACAGGCGAGTTTTATCTCATTGACTTGGGAAGCCGCAATGGTTCCTTTGTGAATGGCCGCCGAGTTAGTGTTCCGGTAACGTTACAAAACGGAGACCAACTCACCTTTGGTCAGATCGAATTAGAGTTTTACTGTCCTTCCCCAGAGCACCTCACTGATCCGTCGATGGGAATGGACTCCAAAGAATTTACCGCGACCGCAACCTTACACGTCCGCCGCCTGATCTCAGTTTTGGTGGTGGATATTCGTGACTTTACGGGGTTGACTCGGCAACTGGACGAAAAAATCCTCTCTGAGGTGATCGGCACCTGGTTTCGGCGAGCCGGCGATATCATTCGTGAACACGGCAGTTGGGTCGATAAATACATTGGAGATGCGGTGATGGCAGTCTGGATTCACGGCACCCAAGGGGTCAGTGACGAAGAGATGCTACGCATTTTTAGTGCCCTCAGCGCCATGCATAAGATGACGAGTGAGTTGTACGACCAGTATCCGCTGCCCTTCCCGCTACGCATTGGGGCAGGAATTAATACTGGGTTTGCGATGGTGGGGAATACGGGGAGTGGCGATCGCCCTGACTATACCGCCCTAGGAGACACAGTTAACGCTGCCTTCCGCTTAGAATCTGCCACGAAAGAAATTCGTCTGGATGTAGCCTTAGGAGAAACAACCTATAAGCACGTGCCGATGGGCCCAACTTATCAAGCTTTGTTTCAGACTCATACAGTGGACTTAAAAGGTTACGACGTACCCACTGTTACCCATGCCTGTACCTTCGCTGACTTAAATCGCTTTCTACAAATGCAGGAAGAAAGTCTAGTGCTGGGTAATGAAAGCCCTGAACCTCTCTAGAGCGTTGTCAAGATTGCTGTCACAGAGTACTAGTAGTTTAGGTTTACGCTTTAAGATCTAAGGCGGTAAAGCGCATCAGCGCCGAGCAACGCAAAGTTTAGAGGTTTTCCAGGGTACCTGGGTACGCTACCCTAGACTTTAGAAAATTTGTGGCATTTGCTGCTTTGCACGACCTTAGAGAGCATCGCGCTTTTCCAGGGTTGGGTATTCTTGTGCCAATTCTATAAATGCTGTGTGTGGATTTTATCTGCTCAGAGGAAGGTATAAATCGATGAAACGCTTTGTTCGCTGGCTATCAGTTCTCAGTTTGTTAGTAGGCTGCCTGGGATGGCTAGGGTTGCCCCAACAAGCGATCGCTGCAAACTTGAGCCATTTGGTTCTGCAACCGATCCCCGTCTTAGCTGCTGAGGTCGCTCCTCGCAATGCAGTCGATGATAAGCGGGCCAAAGTCGGGGACAAGATCGATCTCAACAACACCAATGTTCGGGCTTTCTTGCAATATCCTGGCTTGTACCCCACCTTAGCGCGTGCGATCGTCCAGCACGCACCTTATGAAAAGGTGGAAGATGTTCTTGATCTACCTGGCATCAGCGATCGCCAGAAAGAGACATTGCAAGCAAATTTCAAGAACTTTACCGTGACCGATCCAGATTCTGCCTTGACCGAGGGAGACGATCGCTTCAACAACGGTATCTACCGCTAAATCTGCCTCCAGCTCTGCCACTGTTGACTGAGTTTGTAGAAGCCCGGTGCTCTAGTTGCTCTTGTCTCTACAGCTTCTGGGTCAGAACTGGGTGTTTAGACGCTGCAATAATATCTTTGCTCTCTGTACAGTAAGGTTAATCCTTACGCGCGATTGATGACAGGGAGCAATTTTTATTGGACACTTCGTTACCTCTTCCACCCCCTGCTCCAGCCCAGAGTCCTGACTTCACTCAGCCTTTTGATGTTTTAGTGGTGGGAGCAGGAGCCGCAGGGCTTTATTCTGCTCTTTGTCTACCGCCGTCGTTTCAAGTCGGCTTAATTACCAAAGACACCTTATCTCTTTCGGCGAGTGATTGGGCTCAGGGTGGGATTGCTGCCGCGATCGCTCCAGATGATTCTACAGCTCTCCACATTACTGACACGATCAAAGCGGGTGCAGGGCTTTGCGATCCCGCAGCAGTGGAGTTTTTGGCTGAGAACGCTTCTGATTGCATTCGGTCTTTGGTAGAGATGGGAGTAGCATTCGATCGCCACGATGGAGAACTCGCTTTGACCTTGGAAGCAGCCCATTCTCGACGACGAGTCTTGCATGCGGCAGATACCACAGGACGGGCTGTGGTCAACACGCTCACGGCGAAGGTGCTGGAGCGCAAAAATATTCAAGTATTTCCTCAAACGTTTGCTCTGAGCTTATGGATTGATCCCCAAACTCAACGTTGCCAGGGAATTAGCCTGATCCACCAAGGGCAAGTTGTTTGGGTTCGAGCGACAGCCGTGGTCTTGGCGACAGGTGGGGGAGGGCAGGTATTTGCCCAGACGACTAATCCCGAGTTGAGTACAGGAGATGGAGTGGCGATCGCTTGGCGAGCCGGGGCTTTGTTGCGGGATTTAGAGTTCATCCAGTTTCATCCCACGGCGTTAAGCAAGCCTGGAGCCCCCCGGTTTTTGATTAGTGAAGCGGTACGCGGAGAAGGAGCGCACTTAGTGGATACGGCAGGCCAGCGGTTTGCCTTCGAGTACCATCCAGCGGGAGAACTGGCCCCTAGAGATGTAGTTAGTCGAGCAATTTTCAATCACTTACAACAGACGGAATCAGACCCCGCCAGCGCCCACGTTTTGTTGGACCTCCGGCCCATTCCTGTAAACACGATTCGGCATCGCTTCCCTAACATTATTCAGGTATCTCAACAGTGGGGCGTAGATGTGTTTCAGGAGCCCATTCCTGTGACGCCTGCGGCCCATTACTGGATGGGAGGTGTGGTAACTGACACGATGAGCCGTACGTCAATTCCAGGACTCTATGCGGTGGGGGAAACGACTAGTACTGGCGTGCATGGAGCCAACCGTTTGGCCAGCAACTCGTTGCTAGAGTGTTTAGTTTATGGGGCTCAGTTAGCCCATTTAGAGCTAGGCCAATGGAACGCTGTTGACTCAAGCTCAGAGCCAAGCGTCCCTGAATCTGAGGGCTATCATCCTGAGCCTACAGATTGGCAGCGTCAGCAGGCGGCGATCGCCACTATGCGTCAAGAATTGCCTCGCTTAATGTGGCAAAGCGCCGGAATTTGCCGCGAAGAAGCTACCCTTCTGGCCGCGATCGCTCAAGTAGAAACCTGGAAAGCAGAATTTGCCGCCTTGCCTTTAAGCCAATTCCTGCTGAACTTAGCACCGGCTCAGGCCGCTAGCGTGAACTTGCCGGATGCTGACCTAGCCATCCGCACTTGGAGCGAAACCCAAAATCTTTTGGATGTTGGCTACTTGATTTTGAAAAGCGCTTTGTTTCGCACTGAGAGCCGAGGCGGTCACTATCGAGTTGACTTTCCGCAGCCTGAACCGCACTGGCGAGTTCAGACTTTGGTACAAGACCACCATTGGTGGACAGCTCCCATTTCAGCCCTTTCAAATTAGAGAACTTCGTGCGTGTACTTATGCTGTTTCACATTGTCTTCAGCTCTGACAATGCGCTGGGAGTTTAGCACGCGCTTGCGTTCGGTGGAGTAATTGAAGTCTTGACGAGTTGTTCCGGGGGGGAAATGACCTTGTGCTGCAGTCTTGGCTTTGTAGGTACGAGCGGCAGCAATAGCACGCTGCACAAACTCATCACAGAATTGGGCATCTTCCGGGAACCCATCTGGCTTTTGTGGGGTTTCTCCAGCTAGGACTGTGCCTAAAGTCGTGGCAAGGGCCATTTCGTAAGAGGTGGGCACTCCTTTCACAATGGCTTCGATCGCGGCTGAGGGGATCGGCTCCAGAATTCTCACTTCGTGCAGTTTGCCATCTTCTTTGAGAAAACAAGTGGCTAAACCGATGACTAAATATTCATCTGTGGAGAGGTCGGGGGCTTGAGGATGGGAGGTCGCGGTTGTCATGGAAGATTTGGATTGGCACTGCCAATTTCAACGGAATTGAAAAATTTCAAGGAGCCACGCATCACAGTTCGTTAAAGTGCGATCGCAGGTAAGCTCCATAGGAATTTTAGCTCGGTTAAGCCTTCTGGCCACGTCCATCCCTGAGGCCTGTCGAACACTTGAATTTTTAACTGCTAATGCTGGGTTTAGGCAAGGTATGCGGTGCACTTCAGAAATTGGCTGAGTTGCTCTTGTAGTCTTGCTACAAGTTCTCAGCATTGTTTTCAGTATTAAGGGTGTCTATTCTGTCACTTGCTCGGCATCAGTCTTAGGAGACAGCTTCAAAGCTAAGGCTTGCGAGTTTAACGTCTGGAAATCATGACTTAAGACACATCGGTAAGTGACACACGGATAGAGCAACAATTGCGGCCAACTGGATATCGTGAGTCTACAAGCCCAAAGATACAAGCCCAGAGATACGGTCACTGATTCAGGAGAAGAGTATGAGTAGTCGTTCGGCTTTCAACCCTCAAGGCATCGCTCAGCGTCGGCGTCAGGGCTCAACTCTAGCTTCTGTGGCTGGGCAAGCAAACATTGGTACTGGCGTCGGGCAGGTGGGTCCTCATCGGCGGCAAGGCAACCAACTGCGTCTAACCGGGACTCCATCTCCTCGTTCCAGCGCGAGGCCTGAAGTACACACTGACGAGCAAGACCAACAATTGCGACAGCAAGCGATCGCCGCAGCGCAGCAAGGTTACTACGAGGTAGCAATTGATCTACTGAGTGAATTGCTAGAGCGGCACCAAACTAGTGCGACAGATTACAACAACCGGGGTTTGGTCTACTTTCAAAGCGGACAAAGCGAAAAAGCGATCGCAGACTACAACCAAGCCATTGAACTAAATCCCAAGCTCGCTAGCGTCTACAACAATCGAGCCAACTACTATGCAGCTCAAGGTCAATTAGCTGAGGCGATCGCAGACTACGGAGTTGCTATTGACCTAAATCCGGGCAACACTCGCGCTTGGATCAACCAAGGAATTACTTTTCGGCAGCTGGAGATGTATGAGCAAGCGATCGGCAACTTTGAACTAGCGCTGCACTTCGGCCAGCTCGAGGGCCACATTTACGCCGAGCGGGGCCGCACGTTCCACATTATGGGGGATTGGAACTGCGCGATCGCTGACTACCAGAAAGCTCTACAAATTCTGCTTCTGACCCATACCGAATCTGCACAACGACTCCGTCAGCAAGTGGAGAATTGGCTCAACGACCTTCTCAGTCCCCTAAGAGCGTAGCCAAAGCTACCTCCTCGCGATCTAGCCAAGCTAAACCCCAGCCTCCAGCAACTCCAACTCTAGGGAGTGACCTCGTCGGTGTCAGCTAAGTCGGCCACGTTTGTCCACACGACCTGTAGCTGCTTTGGGTCTACCCGATTGCTCTGTTCCTGCATAAGCGCTTTTGTCTGCTGTGGATCAAAGTGGCGACTAAATTCATCTCGTAAGCGATTCACTCGCCCTTCAGTCACATTGACTTCAGCTCGAATTTCTTGCAACTTCTCTTGCTGCGATAACTGGTAAGGCAAAATCCGCATCAACGTAGAGACAGCAGCAACGGACAACGTGACGTTCACAGCTAACTTCAGCGTTGTTTCCATCACAAGACCAACAGGTAGCTTCGTGGCTGCTTTGGCGGGTTTGCGCCGCTGGCGCGGATTAGGCGGAGTAGCCAGCCGCAAATGGTTGTTAGTTCTTAAAGGGGGGCTTGAGGGTTGAATCGCGTTCATACGGAGTGGGGTGACGTAAAACCTTGAATGTGACGCACCTTTGCTACCCAGGCTCAATGGTAGGTTCAGATCAACCAATTCCATAGCACCCAAAAGCTCCAATTGGAGCCTATCTCAGCAGCAAAGCCTAGTTGCTATCAGACAATCTACACTAAATTTTTAAGATTGCCCGGAGGTTTTGACCCCACCCCTAAGATAGGCTCCAATCGCTCAATTTGCGAGCTTACTTATACAGTTCGGTGGCTAACCGGAAAGCCATAATCCCTGGGATCAAAGCAACGACTAGCGCAACGTAGACTTGGGTATCTGATATAGACATGTTTGAAAACTCCATATTTTGAGGTTGCTAGTTCACCAATTTCGGCCAAATTCCTGGCTTCTGGAACAACTTGTTACATGATGTAACAAAAAATCAGCTAAAGCTGCGATCGCAGCCTGGTCTACCTCTAAGCATAGTTGAGGCTGCAAAACCTAGCTCCAATTGGTTCTGCAACTAGTCGCAGGAGCACAGCCGATACACTTTCAACAAAGAGTTCTGAATGAACAGTTAGGGCTGAAGAGAAACTGCATGCTTACAAATGCTGCTTATATCGACCTGTAGCCAAAATGCTTTGATTTAGAGCGATCGGGACTACATCTTTCTAAGTTTTAGGTGGCTATACTTAAGCTATTTCAATGAGATAAATCATCTTTGCAAAACTCGAAAGCCCTGCCTTCGAGGCAAAGTTTAATAAAATCTACATATTTTTAAGATTGGTAACTGTTTCGTTGGAAAGCCAAAGATCTGTCCGAACCCATTTCGATCGCCAGCTTAAACGCCTGCAACGGGACGTTCTACGCATGGGTGCCTTGGTAGAAAAATCCTGTCGCTTGGCCCGCCAAGCTTTATTTGAGCGAGATTTAGAAGCTGCTGAGCGGATCAGCCAGCAAGATAAACAGATTGATCAGCTCTACCGTCAAATAGAACTAGATTGCGTCAGCATGATGGCACTACAAGCCCCTGTGACCCAGGACTTACGAATGATTAGTGCCTTAATGCAGTTGGTGCGGGATTTAGAGCGGATCGGCGACTACGCTGAGGACTTGGGTGAAATTGCGGTTAAGTTGTTCCCTTACCCGATTCATCCCTGCATGGAGCGAGTGCAACTCATGCTAGACCGTTGCCAAGCCATGCTCGCTATGAGTTTGGCTGCTTTGTCTGATCTAGATGCAGAGTCAGGTCTGGATTTGAAGACAAAGGACGACGCGGTCGATTCAGATTACCAAGATTTATACGACCTCCTGGCACATCAAACTGATCTTCGAGGCGTCGTAGAGCCAACGGTTTTGTTAGTTTTGGTGATTCGTCACCTAGAACGAATGGCTGATCACGCAACTAATATTGGCAAACGTGTCGCTTACATTGTGACTGGACAGCGTTATTAGGAACTGGACAAGGAATCACTTAGGACTGCCATAGTCTGATGAAAAAGAGTGTTTCTTGGTTCTAAAGACATAATTCTGATGAGAGATTTGGCGAATAGCGTTTGACAGGTTTACATTCAGTGCGAAAGTATTAAATAGAGTGTGTACAGTGCCAAGGTAGACGCAATTAAAGCACTGGAACATTGTCAACCCGAATCTAGCGTTCGTTACTCCTGCCTCCTACAACGTCTCGATGTACTATGGCTATCTTTTCATCTGGCTGGTAGCTCCAGAAACGTAACTCTAGAGCACTAATCAATGAAGAGATGGTATTCCCCAGACCCTGTCAAAAAGCAAGTTCGCGCTGTTGCGGCTGCTATGTCTAGGGCAGGATCGAGGTTCATCAGCTGTGGATGACCCAGGGCTTAGTAAATGCAAGGAGCTGAGTGACTGGCATACCTGAGCTGCAAGGCATGGGTTGGCGTGCGATGTAAGCTGTATTGCCTGTATAAATGCGAAGCGTTGTATTGATGCAGGTTTACGGCAAGTGACATCGTTAGGTGCCTATTCGAAGACTCTATTGAGTTTTTGAAATTCAAAGCCCCTCCGGGGTTTTCGGATAGGTTCTAGGTAAATCGGGGATAACACAGGCTAAGCGATGCCTGGGTCATCACAGCAAGGGTGAGAGAACCGAATCAACAGAAATTTAAGGACCTATCGCTACATGGAATTTTCGATCGCGGCACTGTTAGCAAATTTCGCGGATGACAAACTGATCGCCCCTAAAGTCTTGGAAAAGAAGCTGAACTGCCAAGACGATGCGGGTCTGCGTAAGCTCCAAATTGCCCTAGATGCCCTGGAAAAGGTAGGCATTTTGGTAAAAGAGCGAGGCAAATACCGTCGGGTCTGGGAAGAAGGCGTCGTTGAGGGCAAACTGCGCTGCTCTAGCAAAGGGTTTTGCTTCGCGATTCAAGATGAAGAAGGCGCAGAAGACATCTACGTCCGCGAGAGCCAACTCAGCAACGCTTGGAACGGCGATCGCGTCTTGGTCAGAGTCACCAAGGAAGGCAGCCGTCGTCGCAGCCCGGAAGGGGAAGTGCGGCTAATTTTGGAGCGGGCCAATAGCTCAGTGCTGGCGCGGGTAAAGCAATCGGAAAAAGGCTATCAAGCGGTGCCTCTAGACGATCGCTTGCTGTTTGAATTGCACTTAAAGACCAATGGAGTAGATCTAGAAGCCGCCCTGGATCATTTAGTTCATGTTGAGGTGCAGCGCTACCCCTTGGGACAGCAACCTCCCTTAGGAAAAGTGACGCAAGTTCTAGGCAGTGATGCCCAGTCAGCCGCAGATACCGATATTGTCAGCTGCAAGTACGATCTGCGTCGAGAGTTTCCCCCCGCAGTCCTGAAAGCTGCGGAAGCGTTACCTAAGAAGCTCAAAGCCGCCGACTTAAAAAACCGCTTAGATCTCCGCGATCGCTTAGCCTTAGCCTTGAAAGCAGACAGCACCCAGCAACCTGTCGATGGTTGTGATGATGCCCTCACTTTGGAAAAGACCGAGGAAGGCAACTGGCGCTTAGGGGTGCATATTGCAGATGTGTCTCACTATATCCAGGCTGGCTCACCGCTGGATATCGAGGCGCAGAAGCGGGGTATTTCAGTTTATTTGGGAGACGTGGTGCTACCGATGTTGCCCGATGCAGCGGCGCAATTGTGCTGCCTAGTACCAGGACAAGATCGCCTTGCCATCTCCTTACTCTTTACCGTTAGTCCTGAAGGCCAAGTGGTTGAGTATGAGCTGCAACCCACTGTGCTCCAGGTGGACCATCAACTCAGTTATCAGCAAGTGCAGACAATTCTAGAGCGCCAGCAGCCGCAGTCTGAGTCGCTAGATAGCCAAACGGCGGCTTTTGTCGAGTCACTGCCTGATGGAGTCAGGGAGATGGTCGATCAATTGGCATTGCTCAGTCAGGCATTAAAAACTCAGCGTCGCCAGCGGGGTGCCTTTGAACTTAACTTGCCGCAAACCCGCTTCCACTACGACGACGAGGGAGCTTTAGGAGCAGTCATCGTCTCCTCCGACCTCTCGGCGCGAGCAATGGTAGTAGAGTTTATGCTGCTGGCGAACCAAGTCGTAGCGGCCCATTTGCAAGCTCTGGGTGTACCTGGAATTTATCGAGTGCATCCCACGCCCAATGTTGGTGAGGTGCAAGAACTCATGAAGCTCGTCAGCAACATGGGCATTAACTTGCGCTTGGAGCAGGAAGATACCATTCAGCCGCAGGACTACCAAAACTTTACTCAGCAGTTTGCGGAGTCACGCGCCGAAAAGGTGCTTACTTATCTGCTGCTGTCTACGCTCAAGCCTGCCGTTTATACCACGCATCCCCGACCGCATTTTGGTTTGGCGCTAGAGCAGGGATACACTCACTTCACTTCTCCCATGCGGCGCTACCCAGACTTGTTGGTGCATCGGGTGCTACAGAGTGTGTTTGAGCAAGGCCGCGATCGCCGTTCTACCCGCGCTAAGGACAGCGTCAACCTCCGAGACGGTTCTTGCTACGGCAAAATCAACTGGAATGTGCTGCCCCCAGAATTGCACCAAGACCTGGAGAGCCATATTGCCACCATCGTCAACAACTTGAGCGAGCGGGAGAAAGTGGCGCAAGAGGCGGAAGACGACTTAGAGGGTCTGAAAAAAGCTGGGTTCATGAAAGAACATACCGGCGAAATCTTCCAGGGCTTAATTACTGGGGTGCAATCCTACGGTTTCTTCGTCGAAATTGAAGATCTACTAGTCGAAGGTCTGGTACATGTCAGTTCCTTGAAGGATGACTGGTATGAGTACCGCTCGCGGCAGCAGAAGCTAGTAGGTCGGAAGAACCGGAAGCAGTACCGTTTGGGCGATCGCGTGGAAGTCCAAGTGAAAAGCGTTGATTACTATCGCCAGCAAATTGACCTGATTGCTGTCGGTGGTGGTAGCGAAGCATCTGAAGATGACTCCGACGAACCCGGAAGCACTAACGCTGACCTGGGTTACGACGCTGACCCTGCTGCCCGTCATCTTGAAGAGTAAGGCTGAGTTCAAAAACCTGTGTCTAATCCTGTGGCTTCAGCCCTACCTCGGCCTCTGATTCTCGGCGTGTCAGGGGCATCGGGTCTCATTTATGCCGTGCGGGCACTCAAGTTTCTCTTGAGCGCAGATTATGCCATTGAACTGGTAGCCTCTAAAGCTACCTACATGGTTTGGCAAGCCGAGCAAGACATCCGGATGCCAGCCGAACCCTTGCAACAAGAACAGTTCTGGCGGCAGCAAGCGGGGGTTTTAACAGGTGGTCAACTGACTTGTCACTCAGCGGGCGATGTGGGAGCTAACATTGCCAGCGGCTCTTTTCGCACCTTAGGGATGTTGGTGATGCCTTGCAGTATGAGTACTGTCGCTAAATTAGCTGGAGGGTTGAGTTCGGATTTGCTAGAACGAGCTGCTGATGTCCAGCTCAAAGAAGGCCGCAAATTGGTAGTAGTTCCTCGCGAAACCCCCCTAAGCTTAATTCACCTCCGCAACTTGACCACTTTAGCGGAGGCAGGCGCTAGGATTGTCCCAGCTATCCCCGCTTGGTATCACCAGCCTCAAACGATCGAAGATTTAGTGGATTTTGTCGTAGCTCGCGCCCTCGATCAGTTTGAGCTGGATTGCGTACCGCTAAAGCGCTGGGAGGGGCACTGATGCCGACATCATTGGCGCTAGGCAAGCTATAGGATGTAGGGTATAGGGTGTGTAAGGTCGAGCTGGCGATATTAACAAGTAGAAGACAATTTAGAGCTGAGTGCTGAATAGCATGCCTGTGATCCGCCTCTTACTACTGCTATTGATTTTGGTAGCGTTAGCTGCATTTACCCTGCAAAATTGGGTATCCCAACTGCCGCTGGTGTTTCTCGGCAAGCAGACCTTGCTATTACCCCTCTCAGTCTGGGTTTTAGGGGCGATCGCGGCTGGAGCACTTACGACGTTGCTGCTAACGGGGCTTTTCCAGTTATCCAACACTCTAGCTGTCAAGAAAATGCGATCGCGGGTCGCTACTGCTTCGCGCCTCGAAACGGAAGCCGCCGCCTCGCGTTCCAGTTGGGATAGCAGCAGTCGCTCAGCTAGCGATCAAACTAGCTACACCAGTCCCACAGCAGATCGCTTTACTGATGAAACAGACTTTGGGGACGAAGAAGAGGAAGCAGATCCAGTAGACCGCTCTGACTATAGTTCCAGCGATCAGCGCGATCGCACAAACTACGAAGTGCCCCAAGAACCAACCTCTAGTTATCGCTCTGGGTCATCTTACTCCTATAGCTACAAAGAGCCAAACACCTCTGGCGTAGGCCGATCTGAATCTGTCTATGATGCTGATTACCGAGTCATTATTCCACCGCCCCAACCGCTGGAAGAGACAGAAGATGACTACGGCTTTGAAGATGAAGATTTTGAGGATGAAACGCCTCATGATGTTGAACGCCGTGACTGGACAGAGCGTCCCGACAGGCAAGACCAGGGAGGCTCCCAAAACGATGATTGGGGGGATCAAACCTGGCGAGACAAAGGTTGGGGCGATCGCTCAAAGTCTGATTGGTAGCGGCTTACCCCCTATCCCCTATCCACCCATTGGCTATTTCTACAGCGGCGAGTTTATATCGGCGGATTGATGTTCGTCCTGCATAAACAAGCAACACTGATGACGTTGCTCTATATGAGGATGTTTATGATTCGAGTTATTCGTCGTTTACAACAAATTCAACTACGCCAAGTTCTCAGTGCTTTTCTAGTCGGAATGACGTTCTTCTTGAGCGCTGCTCTAGGTCAAATCAGCTATATCCCTTCCGCTCAAGCTGCTGCGACCCCTAAAGCCGCTCAATACAACCCGGATGGCAACAGCACTGGGACGGCTAGCGGCATCCAAATTGACACCAAAAATTCCAAAAAGAATCTTCAGGCAAACACTAAAGAAGCAGGTGGCTTCGTCGGCGCGATCAAAGATGCGGCTGAAAACGTAACTGAAAAGCTGAACCTGAATGAGCCTTTGCCTGAGAGCACCAAAGAGTTTTTAGATTCTGTGACGAACGATCCAGCAGAAGCGACACAAAATGGCTTAAAAGATGCAGCCGCTTTCCCTCAAGGTGGCTATAGCCACTAGTTCTAGATAAATTTATCTTTTTCAGCAAGCGATCGCTCTTGGCTTAAGTCCAAGCAAGGCGATCGCTTTTTTTCACTCAATTTAGGCAATTTAGCGTTAATTCAACCTGGAACTTAGGTGCCTCAACCCAGTAAAAACGTTCCAGGACTATCACTCTGGAATACTGATGATAAGGTTTGCGCATAGCCTTCCACAACACCCATCAAGTCACCCGAGGTATTGGAGATGGTTAAACTGCCGTTAACAACTTCCTGAGTGTATTCATCTAAAGACCCTGTTAGACGAATATAGTCAGTTTCGATATCAAAGCTGCGAATGAAGGCATAATCGTCATTGCCAAACCCAACATATAGCTGAGCCGTACCAAGGGAATCGCTAATGCCAAGATTATAGATATCAGTCTCGCTACTTCCAATTAGATAATCGATCTCGCCAATTCCTAAGCTTTGCACTATGCCTGTTCCTGATTCTCTACTCACTCCTAGCAAGTCAGACGTAGCCCCAAAGCTAACAATAGTATCGTTTCCATCGGTTCCTGTGAAAAAACCTGTTCGCTGTGGCTCGAATTGGCCAAAGATACGATAGTGGTCTTCACCAGAGCTAAACGCGCCAGCCTGGATCGCATTATTCACGTCAGGATTCGCTGAGCGATAGAGGTATTCATCAAAGCTAGTGCCAGAACGGCCTTCTTCTTCGCCATATTCAGCAAAGTGAG
The DNA here is from genome assembly GCF_014695845.1 of Trichocoleus sp. FACHB-591. NCBI lineage: Bacteria > Bacillati > Cyanobacteriota > Cyanophyceae > Leptolyngbyales > Trichocoleusaceae > Trichocoleus > Trichocoleus sp. FACHB-591. Next base: position 267,793 of record NZ_JACJPA010000110.1, on the reverse strand, counting down.
CCAACCCAGAACTGAAAAAGCCCGCTTCGACGGCATTCGCTACATCCGGGTTGTCACGCAGGTAAAAGCCCTCATTAAAGAAAGTCCCACCAGAGCGATTCTCACCTAAACCGTGATTCAGGTAATGCTGTAACCCAGAACTAAAGAAGCCCGCAGTAACGGCATTTGCTACGTCGGGATATTTTTGTAAATAATATTGCTCGTTATACAATGCCTCGAAGCGGCCTTCATCAAAGCCAAATTGCTCGAAGTGACTGAAACCAGAACTGAAGAAGCCCGCAGCAACGGCATTTGCTACATCGGGATATCTACTTAAGTAAGCTTGCTCATTGAATGTCCCATACAAGCCAAAGCGTCCTTCGTCTTCACCATAGACCATATAATGCACTAAACCAGAGCTAAAGAAACCCGAGGCAACCGCATTGGCTACATCTGGATTTGCTTGCAAGTACAGGCTCTCGTTATACAGCGGGGAAACGGAAACCCGCCCTTCGGCAAATCCGAATGTATTGAAGTGGTCAGCACCGGATTCAAAGAAGCCCGCAGCAACGGCATTCGCTACATCTGGGTTAGTGGCAAGGTAATATTCCTCATCAAAAATATCAAAGGTCATGATGTCACCCGAAAGTACTGATTAAGACATCAAAGCTAGATATTTCTATTTCGGAATTTACGGAGAAATTTTGTAGAATCTATGCAATCCTTTAAACCTAAGGAGTGGACCACTGGATAAGTTGTATTTACACAACTCGGCAGATTTGACAAATCTAAATTAAAACGTACTAACCCAATAAAAAAGTTCCAGGCAAGACACTAGGACCAATTATTGATAGTGAAACAACACCCTCTACAACACCAATCAAGTCACCGGCAGTATTAGAAATAGTTAAGTTACCATCTACAACTTGACGCGTATATTGGTCTTCGCTACCTGCCAGAACAATAAAATCTTCATTCAAATCAAAATTTTTGATCAAGGCGAAGTCTGTACTGCCCGCTCCTACATAAAAGGGTGTAGGAGTACCATAGAATTGACCACCAAATCCTAGATAAAATTCATCAACAGCGTCTCCACCAACTAAGGTATCCACCTCACCTACACCAAAGCTCCCCAAAGCTAAGTTTTGGAGGCTCTCTACTGTAGCTGTGATTCTACTGACTTGAACTCCCATTACAGAATTAACAAAGTCATCATTTAAGCCAAAATCGCTACTTGAGGCAGCAATAATATCGTTGCCTTTACTACCACTAAAAAGAGGGCTCCTGAAATCTTCAAACTGTCCAAACTGTAAATAATGGTCTAACCCAGAGCTAAAAATCCTTGCTTTCACTGCATTTGCAACATCAGAATACAGAGCTAAATAAACTTGCTCATTGAATGCAGTACCAGAACGGTTCTCAGTTTGTCCTGACTGGGCAAAGTGGGCCAAACCAGAACTAAAAATTCCAGTGGCAACTGCATTTGCTACATCAGGATATCTACGTAGGTAGAAACCCTCGTTGAATAAAGTTCCGCCCGATCGCCCTTCAGTGAGACCAAATTGCAAAAAGTGCTGCGATCCAGAACTGAAAATACCTGTCTGCACCGCATTGGCGACATCTGGATACTTCTGCAAGTAATACTGCTCATTAAATAGAGCAGCAAAGCGACCTTCCTCAAGACCAAACTGCACTAAGTGCTGAAACCCAGAACTAAAAATGCCTGACTGAACTGCATTCGCGACATCTGGATACCTTTGCAGATAAGCTTGCTCGTTATACAAGCCCAATAATCCAACCCGGCTTTCTGTTTCGCCATACAAAATGTAGTGCTGCAATCCAGACCTTAAGCTGCCAGTGGCAACCGCATTCGCTACGTCTGGGTTGGCTTGTAGGTAAAGGCCTTCGTTGTAGAGGGGTGAAACAGAAACGCGCCCTTCAGTAATCCCAAATAGTTGAAAATGCTGGAGGCCAGAGCTAAAGAAACCTGCTTGAACCGCATTGGCTACGTCTGGGTTAGTAGCAAGATAGTACCGCTCGTCAAAAATATCGAAGCTCATCTATTACCTTAGGAATTTTTATTGTAGTTTGAGTAAAATTACGTAGGAATCTTTTTAGTAATATCACAATTTCAAGCAGAGCAGTAGAGACTTTAAGTTTCAGTAATCGATCGCCCCACCCAGTCGGCGCTCAGGTGAGGCGGGATTTTAACGGCTTGTTTTACTGAAAGCAGTAAGCTACAGGAAGACCCCCAAAAGTACCTCTCATCAAGCTGTGCTCTAAGGGTGGTCTTGCTATTTCTCTTAACCTCATGAAATTAATCTCATGAATCAGTTGCTAAAAGGAGTTAATCTCTACCTCGTTGGGATGATGGGGGCTGGCAAAACAACCGTAGGACGCCTACTTGCAAAAGAGTTAGGCTACCACTTCTTCGACACAGACACGTTGATTGAGCAGTCGCAGAAAAAATCGATCAACGAAATCTTTGCAGAAACCGGAGAAGCGGCATTTCGGGATATTGAAACTGCTGTATTGGCCGAGCTATCGTCTTGTGTCAGATTGGCGATCGCGACAGGCGGCGGGATTGTACTCCAGCGCAAAAACTGGAGCTACCTGAGACATGGCTTAGTTGTCTGGTTAGATGCTCCGGTAGAGGTGCTTTACAGCCGATTGCAAAACGATGCGACTCGCCCCTTATTACGAGAGACCGACTTAAAGGTAAAGTTGCAAAGCTTACTGGAGCAGCGCCAAGCTCTTTATGCCCAGGCTGATTTGCATCTGACTTTGCAGCCGGGAGAAACTCCAGAGCAAATTACCGCTAGAGTCATAGCAGAAATTCCTACAGTGCTTTGTCCAGAACGAAGGCCAGTCACTGAGCTGAATTAGTCAGCAATTGTTGATGAGCGATCGCATTTCGTTAGACTCCACGGCTTTCATTCCCACCCTTAGGGATATTAAGCTCTACTAGACCTGACTTTTCGCCCAATCCAGCCCTCATGGTTAACGACAGCGAATATTTTCGGCAAGAGGATGCAACCCGCGTCCGCATCCTCAGTGAAGCCTTACCTTACATTCAACAGTTTGCCGGACGCACCATCGTGATCAAATACGGTGGGGCCGCGATGAAAGATAGCAATCTCAAAGAGAAGGTGATGCGGGACATCGTCTTCATGGCTTGCGTCGGGATTCGGCCTGTAGTGGTGCATGGCGGTGGCCCAGAGATTAACACTTGGCTCGATAAGCTGGGGATTGAACCTCAGTTTAAGAATGGTCTGCGAGTCACCGATGCTGCCACGATGGACGTGGTGGAGATGGTCTTAGTCGGTCGGGTGAATAAAGAAATTGTCTCTTTGATTAATCAAGCGGGCGGCTGTGCAGTCGGGCTCTGCGGCAAAGACGGCAGCTTGGTCAAGGCACGTCCCGAAGGTCAAGCAGACATTGGCTTTGTCGGTGAGGTGAATAGCGTCAACGTACGGATTTTAGAATCGCTGCTGAAGGCAGGACATATTCCGGTCATCTCTAGCGTCGCAGCAGACGACACCGGGCAAGCTTACAACATCAATGCGGATACAGTTGCGGGAGAGCTAGCAGCGGCTCTCGGAGCTGAGAAGCTGATTCTGCTGACCGATACAGCCGGAATCTTGCACGATTATCATGACCCTTCCACCTTAATTGACAAGCTGGATATCCAAGAAGCGCGCCAGCTAATTGAATCTGGAGTGGTTTCTGGGGGCATGATTCCTAAAGTCAATTGTTGTGTGCGATCGCTGGCTCAAGGTGTAAAAGCGGCCCACATTATTGATGGCCGTCTGCCTCACTCCCTGCTGCTAGAAATCTTTACTGATGCTGGTATTGGCTCCATGCTCGTGGCTTCTGAGTTTATGAAGTAAGACGAATGATCACTTATTCTGAGCAAATTTCCGCGATCGCTCACCGAGCCCAGGCACGAGAAGATGCTTTGCCTGTGCGAGACCCAGCTTGCCGTTCCCGGTTTTGGTTTCACCCGCGACCCACTTCTAAGGTTTGCTTGTTTTTCCACGGGTTCACGGCAGGCCCCTACCAATTTGAGCCGATGGGTGAAGCCTTTTACCAAGCAGGCTACAACGTTCTGGTACCCCTACAGCCAGGGCACGGCATCGCTGGCGACTGGAATCGCGATCATCCGCCACCGCTCCCGACAGATGTGCTCATCTATCAAAATTTTGCCGTGAATTGGCTCCAGCAAGCCCAGTCTTTAGGGCAGCAAGTCGTGGTGGGCGGACTTTCCAGCGGAGCGACCTTAGCGGCTTGGCTAGCCTCTGAGTACCCGCAGCAGATCGCTCGTGCCCTGCTGTTTGCACCGTATCTGAGTGGTACGAATCGGTTGGTCGATTTTTTGGTAGAAATTCTGCCCGTCTACTTTGAATGGTTGAACAAAGACGAGCCTGGGCATCATGGCTATGATGGCTTCCGGATTCCCACGCTGCGCCTGTTCTTGGATCTAGGCCAAGAGTTGCTCGACCGCGTGGCTCATCGCCCAGCCGCACCCATGTTTGTGATTTCTAGTGCCAGCGATCGCGCTACTAACCCTCAGGATCACCAAGCCTTGGCGCAAGCTGCCCGAACCCTCCAGCCTCAAACTTGGTATCACTGTCTGGACGAAGCCCTGGATATTCCACATACGATGATGACCCAAGCGGAGGGGAATGATTACCAAAACTTGCTGATCACCCTGGCAAAAGCTTTTGTTGAAAGTAACCTGACTTGGTCGGAGGTGTTGGCGATTGGCGATCGCTTGCTGCACGGAAACACGTTTGATGGTGCTGTAGCTGAGCTAAATCTCCAGCAACGCACGGCTGCGGAGTTGTCTGTGATGATGGCATTGCTTGACCTCAAGGCCATTGTTGCAGCGCATCAGGCTGAACTCAAACCCTAAAGAAACCAAACTGGCTGTTTTATGCCCAACTACTCTGCTACGATTGCCGCGATCGCCAAGCAAGCAAAAGCGCGGGAAGATGCTCTCCCCCTGCGTCATGAAGCCTGCCGCTCCAAGTTCTGGTTTCACCCCCAACCCACCCAGCGAGTTTGCCTCTTCTTTCATGGCTTTACAGCCGCACCCTACCAGTTTCAGCCCATAGCTGAGGCGTTTTACAAAGTGGGTTACAACGTGTTGGTGCCTTTAATGCCAGGGCATGGCGTCACTGGCAGTTGGGGGCCTGACAATCCCCCGCCGCTCCCAAGCGATCCAGCAATTTATAAGCAATTCGCCTTGCAATGGCTCCAGCAGGCACAAGCACTAGGAAAGCAGGTGATTGTCGGCGGCCTCTCAGGGGGAGGAACACTAGCAAATTGGCTAGCCTTTGAGCGATCGCAGCAAATTTACCGCACGCTGCTATTCGCTCCCTACCTGAGTAGCAGCAGCAAAGTCATAGATTTATTCGTGCAAAAGGCCAGTTCTTATTTCCAGTGGGAAAGCAAACCAGGGAGCGTTCCCGTTGGTTATTCTGGATTTTTGTTGCCGAACTTACGAGTTTTTCTGAATATTGGCCAAGAGGTGTTGGCTCGCTCCAAGTCTCTAGATCCGGTGGCTCCCATGCTGATCATTTCTAGCGAGAGCGATCGCGCTGTCGGCAATGACGATCACAGAGCCATGTTTCGCGCTGTCTTGCCGCGGCAACCAAAAACTTGGTACCACCGCTTCGATCGCGTCCTCGACATCCCCCACACCATGATGACCAAGCAGGAAGGCAACGAGTACCAAAACCTGCTGATTACGATGGCCAAGGCCTATACCGAAAGCAGCTTAGCCTGGAAGGACGTAGAAGAAATTGGCTACCGCATGACTCAAGGTAAGACCTTTAACGCAGTAGTAGCTGAGTTGAACTGGCAGAAACGAGTCTCAGCAGACATGCCTGCCATGATGACAATGGTAGATAAGCGAGAAATTGTCCTGGCCCGCAATAAGGCTGATGTTGGCGCTGACTAGAACGAAATACTAAAAGACCCCCGCACCCCAGGACGATACCGAGGTCGCTCAATAATCACGGGATTGACCAGGGTGGAATTGTAGATGGGCGAGTTGACGACCACCGGATTCACTAAGGTAGAATTCACCACGCTGCCGTTGACAATGTTGTGGCTCGTTCCACCCACAGCAGGATAGGGCGTAATACAGGGATGAAAACAGCCATAACCCACGGAACCATAGTTATTAGAAAAACTAGGTGAGGCGATCGCAGGACTCAAGAATAGGGGGTCGATCTGAGGTGGATGGTAAATCACATAATTAGGTGCTTGGTTGACTAAAATCACGCGCCTAATCGTCACTTTTTGACCTGCTACTACCGGAGCGGCACTTAGTAAAGAGCCACCAATGCTTACTAAAGCAAAGGTTGAAATTAAACTGAACTGGAAAGCAGACTGTAACTGAGAAGAGTGAGACATAGGGGTGACCCGAAAGTAGGAGCGATTGACTAAGCCAAAGCTGAACCTCAAGGCTGAACGTGGCGACACCCTGACAGGTATGAATTTCTCAAAGCAACTGATCGCTAGCTCTCAGATCTAGACTAACGCCCTTTGCTAGGATCTTGAAAGGTGCTTTACCGTAGCTTTAGATGGTAGAAAAAGCATCGAAGTTGCTCAGAAATGTAGCAGCTTCCAGATTTGTAGTGTGATTTAAGGCGAATAAGTTAAGCATGTTGATGCTTGGCTCAGTCCCAGTCCTGATCTAACTTTAAGAAGCGTGAGTTCAGAAAACCTAGAAATCGTTGAAGCTGAATACGAGGCTGGCAAAGCTACCTTTGAGCGAGGACAGTATCGCCAGTCGGTGCAGCATTTAGAAAAAGCTAGTGCTTTGGTCAACCGCACATCTCCTTTGGGTGGAGAGGTGCAAATGTGGTTGGTGACAGCCTATGAAGCCGCAGACCAGCGCCCCGAAGCGATCGCCCTGTGTCAGCAATTAACTCGGCACCCCGACTGGCAAACTCGCACCCAAAGTAAGCGCTTACTCTATATCCTAGAAGCCCCCAAACTAAATACTCGCCCTGAATGGTTGACCCAGATTCCCGATTTGGTAACCTTAGCGGAAAGCGATCCTAAAGATCGGCGAGGCAGTGCGGGAACGGCACCCGCGCGATCGCCGCGCAAAGTAACCGCAGCCGAAGAACCGGAGTCTCCTTTTAATCTCGGTCAAGCTAGCTCTAGAAATGCCAACTTTTTCTGGTTCGCCTTAGGGCTGATGGCGCTAATCTTGGGCAGTTTGTGGTGGTTTAGCTAAAAGCTGTTGCATACCTTAACTACAGACTAGTGCCGCTGCAACAGATACAGATAGGATGAGCAAGTATGGGAATCAACCTGGGAGTCAAGCCAGTGGGTAGAACGATCAAGCAGTCATCGCTCACAACTCGCCATTCAAGTCGGCCAACTCAGATAATCACAAAAACGGTCACAAAAGCGATCGCCCAAAAGCTAGGACAGCAGCTTAGGCGCTTTCGAGTGGTTTGGATGATGCTCTTAGCTTCCTTACTGCTTTCTGGTTGCGTTCAGTATGATGTCGGCATCAACTTCGAGAGTCCCAACCGGGGTGAAATCGTCCAACACATCAAGTTGGACGATCGCCTGACCAGCTTGAGTGGAGCCAGCGCCCAACAGTGGCTAGAGACAGTCGAACAGCGGACTCGGCGCTTAGGTGGCAAAATCCGCCGCAACTCTAACCAAGAAGTCACAGCCATCATCCCCTTCAGTAGTGGCGCTGATCTGAATACTAAATTCAACGAGTTTTTGCAGCCGTCAACCCAAAAAGGTACGGCGAAACGAGCCGAACCAGTTTTGCCTGAGATTACGTCAGACTTTCAGCTGTCGCAAAGTAACTTCTTGCTCCTGCTACGGAATCGCCTCAGTTATACTCTCGACTTGCGATCGCTCGGTGTCACGAGTGCCAATGGAGATTTGTTGGTAAGTCCTAGCTCATTATTAGACTTAGAGTTTCGGCTCAACACGCCTTGGGGAGCCCGCAGCATCGATACGGCAGCTAATGCCATTAGTGCGGAGCGTCGCCAGCAAGGTCATGAATTGATCTGGACGCTGAAGCCAGGCCAGATCAACCACTTAGAAGCAGCTTTTTGGCTACCGAGTCCGTTAGGAATTGGCACTGTGATCATCGTCTTTTTAGTGCTGGGTGGGTGGTACTTGAAGTATCAATCTCTGCCTGGACAAACAGCGGGTTCGACTCAAGTTCCTGCCTCAGAAGGTTAGTCAAACCCTGCTAGCTGCTGACTCACGGATTATCTACAATGCGCCGTTCAAACAATCTCCAGCGTTTGTTTCTATTGGGTTTGAGCGGCCCAATTGTAGCTCTGAACGTTTGGATTCTGTCGCAGGTTTTTCGCTACTTTGAGCACTCGATCACGCTGCTAGTAGTGGCGGCAATTTTGGCGTTTCTGCTCAACTATCCAGTGCAGATCTTGGAACGGACTCAAATTAGCCGTTCTCAAGCCGTGATCGCGGTTCTGCTGCTGGCACTGGCGCTGTTAGTCGTGCTGGGTGTAACCTTGGTCCCGATTTTGGTGGAGCAAGCCGCTCAGTTTGTGGACAAGCTTCCTGCGTCGCTAGCGGATAGCCAGCGTCATGTAGCTTCTTTAGACATTTGGGCGAAAGCACATCGTCTCCCGTTAGACCTCCAAGGTTTTAGCACTCGGATTAACAACCAAATCGAAAATCAGTTACAAGCCTTAGCCAGTCAAGCATTGGGTTTGGCAATCATAACGGTTTCGGGGCTATTCGACTTGGTTTTGGTGGTGGTGCTGGCCTTTTATATGCTGCTCTACGGCGATCGCATGTGGCAAGGCTTAGTCAACTTATTGCCAGCCAGCATTGGTTTACCGCTCAGCGCCTCTCTGCGCCTGAATTTTCAAAACTTTTTCATCAGTCAGTTGTTGTTGGGATTTTTTATGTTCTCAACGCTGATTCCCATTTTCATCGGGCTGAGGGTGCCCTTTGCGCTGCTCTTTGCCCTGTTGATTGGCATGGCTGAGCTGATTCCCTTTATTGGAGCCACGTTGGGAATTGGAATTGTGATTCTGCTGGTCATGTTTCAAGACTTTTGGCTCTCGCTACAGGTAGCCTTTGCCGCAATTCTGATGCAGCAGATTAAGGACAACGTTTTGGCTCCTAGATTGATGGGCAATTTCACCGGACTAAACCCCATTTGGATTTTTATCGCCATATTGATGGGGGCGCAAATTGCGGGATTACTCGGCGTTTTAGTCGCCGTTCCGATCGCAGGCACTATTAAGAGCACTATTGATGCAATTCGGGAGATTAACCGCCCCAAAGTAGTTACTACAGAAGTTTTGCCAGAAGAGAAACAGGTGCACCGCTAATTCACTGAACCATACAGAACCATTCGATCGAGTGAGCAGGCTGCTAAGCTTTTCTTCAGATATCGGGTCTGAGATTTAAGTTACAGTCCTGATGATGCTTAAAAAACTTGTGAAGTTAGCCAGACCTGTGAAATTGAGGAGTTGATGAATGCGCCAGATTAACTTTTTAATCATCTTTGTCATTGCGCTAGCTTTGGTCTTGTTCAGTTTAGAAAACACCGAACCTGCCACCATTCATATTGTTCGAGATATTCAAATTCAAGCTCCCCTGGCCGTAGAACTGATTTTGGCTTTGGGCGTGGGTGCAGTACTGGCCTGGGTCTTCAGCGTTTGGGCCCAACTACAACACATGCTGGAAATTCGCAAAGGCTTGCAACAAGTTCAAGAGCGAGAGCAACGCATTGAAGAGCTAGAACAAGACCTCGATCGCTACAAAGCAGAACTTCAAAACCAGCAACCCCTATTGCCTGCGGTTGATTCTATGGCCCAAGAAGTCTAGACTGCTGGGAGGCTGGCTGGGATGTGGACTGCTGATTTGACTAACCCTGATAGTCTCTGGAATTTGGTGGTGCCAGTGTTCTTGCTGGGCCTGATTGTCTTAGCGGCGGTTGCCTTTGTTCGCATTAACAGCAAGTAGGAATTGGTGGCATGGTTCTGTCTCTGGCCCAAAGCGCGATCGCCTTACTGACCGAGTTGGCAGAGCGGGGTGAAATTGACCCTTGGGATGTCCAAGTGATTGAGGTGATCGATCGCTTTTTGAGTGAATTGACTCCCAGCGACACAGTAGAAATGAACCGAGCTACCTACGAAGCTGACCTGTCCCGTTCTGGGCAGGCTTTTTTATACGCCTCCATGTTGGTGCTCCTCAAAGCTGACACGTTGGTCCGGGCCGAATCTTCTGAAGTTGAAGTGCTCGACGAGGGAGAATTTCTAGAGCCAGATGGGTTGATGGAAACTCAGATGCCACTACATCTAGAACGGCGCTTACGGCGACGAGCGGTGGCAAAACCGCCGCAAAACCGCCGAGTCACCTTGCAGGAGTTGATTGAGCAACTGGAACTGATGGCCGCAAGCATGGTGGAAGCCGCCCCTCGCACTCGCCCCCGTCGCCCCCGTCCCCAATCGCGCAGCCAAGCAGTCCGAGCGATCGCGCAACTAGCGCACCAAGAAAACCTTTCCGAAGTGGCAGCCGCATTAGACCAATTTCTGGCGACCCAATGGCTAAAAATCTCCCAAGGAGAAGATTGGCTAGACTTTGATTTGTTGATAAAACTATGGTCGGGTGCTGCTCAGCAAGAATTAGATCTTCCTGGCTTATCTAATGGCTCGCATCACAGCACTAGCGATCGCGTCGCCATCTTCTGGGCGCTACTATTTTTGTCCGCTCAGTCCAAAGTAGAGTTATCGCAGGAGGAATTTTACCAAGACTTAAAAGTTCGGAGTCTCGCAGAATTGCCTATTTTTGCGGTATCCGAATAAGCGGGGCATCCTAGCAAAACAGATCACCAGTTTTACCAAGCCAGTTTCACCAAGAATGTAAAAGATCTGTTAGCATCTTGGCGACTCCCAGCCAGTTATGTCTGGTAGTGATAAATTTTGCCGGGTTAGGCAGTCAGGTTGAGATCAATGAAGAGAATGGTTGGTAGATTATCTACAAACCATTGGGTTGCATCAATACGAGTTTTTCCAAAGCGGCTGATTGAGGCCGTTTGGTAATGAGAGGGGGAGGAGAGCAAGTGCCACAGCACTGGAACTCAACCGCCAAATAATGTATCGATTATTGACAGTGTAGTGGTCTAGGGTGAGAGATAAATATTTATGAAAGCCATGATCCTGGCAGCTGGTAAAGGTACGCGCGTTCGTCCGATTACCTACACCATTCCCAAGCCCATGATTCCAATCCTGCAAAAGCCAGTGATGGAATTTCTCTTAGAACTCCTGCGCCAGCATGGTTTTGACGAGATTATGGTCAATGTCAGCCACCTAGCCCATGAAATTGAAAACTACTTCCGAGACGGGCAGAAGTTTGGCGTCCAAATTGCTTACTCTTTCGAAGGGCGCATTGTAGATGGTGAGTTGGTCGGTGAAGCGCTAGGCTCGGCAGGAGGCATGCGCCGAATTCAAGACTTTTCCCCTTTCTTCGACGACACCTTTGTGGTGATGTGCGGCGATGCCCTGATTGATCTTGACCTTACTGAGGCAGTGAGATGGCACCGAGAAAAAGGTTCGATCGCCACTGTAATCATGAAATCCGTGCCTAGGGAAGAAGTCTCCAGCTACGGGGTTGTGGTAACTGATGAGTCAGGTCGCATCAAAGCCTTCCAAGAAAAGCCTGCTGTAGATGAAGCCCTCAGCACTAGCATCAACACAGGTATCTACATTTTTGAGCCTGAAGTTTTAGATTACGTTCCCTCAGGCTGCGAGTTTGACATTGGGGGTGAGTTGTTCCCCAAACTCGTCGAAATGGCTGCGCCTTTCTATGGCGTCACAATGGATTTTGAGTGGGTGGACATCGGCAAGGTGCCTGACTACTGGCGGGCGGTGCGTGGAGTTTTGCAGGGCGACGTTAAAAATGTGCAAATTCCAGGGCATGAAGTCGCACCAGGCATCTACACCGGATTAAATGTGGCCGTGAACTGGGACAAAGTTGATATTCAAGGCCCAGTCTATATCGGCGGCATGACCCGAATTGAAGATGGAGCCAAGATTGTTGGTCCCACCTACATTGGCCCGAACTGCCGCATTTGTGGGGGGGCAACCGTTGACAACAGCGTGATCTTTGAATACTCACGCCTAGGTCCTGGGGTGCGCTTGGTAGATAAGCTGGTCTTTGGTCGCTACTGTGTTGATAAAACCGGGGCAACGATTGATGTCCAAGCGGCAGCCCTCGACTGGTTGATCACCGATGCTCGCCAAGAAATTCCCTCTCAGCCAGCGCTGGAACGGCAAGCGATCGCGCAACTCCTCGGCAAGGATATCAGCGAGATCGGCAAAGATAGCCGAGCCATGCTTTCCTAAGCGTCGGGCCTCAGATTAGTTCTAGCCTCTGAGCAAAATCAAAATCCGATTCTTGAATGCCTTAAGTTCGAGAGTCGGATTTTTGTTGGCACCCTTTTCTGTTGGTGCTGAATAAAACAGCAGCATGACGAAGGCTTTAAGGTCTGATTACAGGTTGCCGCAGTACTAAAATTCCTTGAGCATTCACTCGATAAGCTTGACCCACATAGCCCGTGCGATCGTACAACACTTGATGGATATGTTGATCTAGCTTGACTTCATCGGCAATGCGATCGCGATAATAGCCTTTCATTTGCTCCTCAACGCCCATTTCGCTGAGGCGATCGTGCACTTGGGTACTGTTGCCCTCAAAATAGGCAGTTCTAGCGGTGTCGTCTTGGAGAAAGCTGACAATGACCGAGAAGGGTACGCCTCCAATCGTCACATATTCCCCCACCACTAAAACAACCCAAAGTCCTAAAGATAGCAGGATGCCTGAGCCAGCCAAGACGACAATTTGCTGAGGCGATCGCAGTGAACCTGAACCCGGAGTTTTGGCTTGTTTGTGTAAGGCTTGCTTTGATTGAGGTGTGAAAGCACCCATGATCTCAGACCTCTAGCGATCGCTCTTAATCTAGCTTAGCGAGTCAAAGGCTGCCAAATCCTTGAACAATTGAGCAGCAAACTCAGTCTCAATTGCTAAGGTTAGAAATTGGGAAATGTACTGGATCAATCGCACATATGAGCGTATAAGGTTTCAGGTACCCAGTCGCTACCTAAAAAATCATTGCCCAACTGACTGCTCACCCTGCGTGGTGTGATGAGAAGCCCTGAGTGCAACCCCATGAATTTCTTTTTGTCTGGTTTTGTGGCCCTGACCCTGCGGCGGTGGCAATTGCAACTTGTTTCTACTGACCATCGTGTTGGTCAGACTCACCCTGTAAAACGTTGGGCTCTGCTAGGACTGGGAGTCTTGGGCAGTGGGCTGTTATTACCCAGTCTCGCTCACCCGGCGGCAGCGGCAGAACGTGTTTATGTCTCCTATGGCTCCGTCGAACGCTCCATTTCCGTGGACACATTAGAGACTTACGCCAGAACGGGCACCATCAATGATGATTTAGCGGCTTACGCTCAATATGCAGACCCCAAACAGCTGCAAGATTTACGAGAAGTTCTACTCACACCAATTCAACTTTCGTCGGTCGCCGTTTCTCAGTTCCTCTACACCCCCCAAGCGGAAACGTTACTAATGCGCTTGGGGCAGGTGATTCAAACAGAGGCGCGTCAGACTGGGTTTTATGCCATTCGCTCGGCCTTGATTTTGGCAGCAGCTCAGCCGGAGGGCTTGACCTTGCTCAATGTGATGCGGCAATTTCCCACGGATGGCATTCGAGTAAACTTGGGTCGCAGCCTAGAAATTGCTAATGCCTTGGATGAATTCGTGGAGCAAACAAGGCAAGCCTCCGTCGCAATTAGCCAACAAGCAACGGCAGAAGCGGCTTTGGCACCTGTGACTGATTTTTCTGCCCTCACGGACTTACGCCAAACGGGAGGATTTGAGTGGCAGAAAACCACCATCACCTTGAGCGATCGCACCCGCAAAACTATTCAACGATTTCCCAATCGTCCGCCGATAGAAGTTCCTCGAGAACGGGTGTTTCCAGTTGATATCTACATGCCATTGGCCAGCGCTGCACAAAACCAGGCCCAACCTTACCCAGCTCCAGTGATTGTGATTTCTCACGGGTTGGGGTCAGATCGCACGACCTTCGATTATTTGGCTAAGCATCTGGCTTCCTACGGCTTTGTGGTAGCTTTGCCAGAGCATTTGGGGAGTAATGCGGGTCGGTTGCAGGCGCTCTTGAGTGGTACAGCCACTGATGTCGCTGAATCCTTTGAGTTCGTCGATCGCCCCTTGGATGTTAAATATTTGCTGGATGAGTTGGAGCGGCGGTCTAAGTCTGAGCCGTTGTTTCGAGGGCGGCTTAATCTACAACAAGTGGGAGTAGTAGGGCAATCCTTCGGAGGCTACACAGCCCTCTCCGTAGCTGGGGCAACGTTGAACTTTGAGCAATTGGCCGAGAACTGTCAGCGCAGCAATGAGTCTTTGAACTTATCGCTGTTGTTGCAATGTCGGGCGCGGGAATTAGCAGGGCGGCAGTACGAGTTGCGAGATCCTCGTATTAAAGCCGCGATCGCGATTAATCCGGTTGATAGCACCGTATTTGGAGAACCGAGTTTGAGCCAAATCCAAGTACCGTTAATGATGATTGCTGCCAATGCCGACACAGTTGCGCCTGCCTTGCCGGAGCAAATTCGACCGTTTACTTGGCTTACCATGCCAGAAAAGTATCTAGTGCTGATGAATGGGGCTACTCACTTCTCGGCCATTGGCGCTTCTGCTACTAATAGTGAAGTTGTGCCCATTCCGACCCCAGTGATTGGGGCAGCTCCAGCGTTGGCTTACCGCTACATCCAAGCCTTAAGCGTGGCGTTCTTTAAAACTCACATCACAAATCAAGAGCAATTTCGACCTTACTTAACTTCTGCCTATGCCGCTAACATCAGCCGAGCGCCACTCAAACTAGATTTAGTGCAATCTTTTACTGCTGCTCAATTGGCCCAAGCCCTAGATGGTGAGACAGAAGAACCAACAGTGCCACCGGAGTCTGTCCCTGCTTCCCCTGCAACCTCTCCCTCCGAGCCATTGCCCGCACCCGTCCCACTGGAGGAGCTAGTTCCCACAGTGCCCTAGAATTGAGCCTCTTCTGAGCGCATGAAGCGCGATCGCGCTGTTCAAGACTTGGCCAAAGCGCATACAGTTCTAAAGGAACGCAATTTTTGTCTCTCTTAAGATAATTTATCTGTGCCAGTACTTGAGCCTAAACATCAACAAATTATCGGGGAACTAATTGCACTGCAAGCCCAAGATCGTCAGTGTAATTTATCCCAATTTAGAAGCATCACAAGTGCCGAGCAGTACCAAAAGCTTTACCAGTTATTGCAGCAATATGTAGCGCCAAAAAGTGCGGTTTTAGATTGGGGCTGTGGCAATGGTCACTTTTCTTATTTCCTCGCCCGTGCCGATTATCAAGCTTATGGTTATGCCTTTGAAGACTTTTACTTACGACAAAAGCTAAATCAATTTACTTACGAATTTAAGCAAGGCACTCTTACAGATGCGATCGCCATCCCGTACGCCGACCAACAATTTGATGCGGTGGTTTCTGTGGGCGTTTTAGAGCATGTACGAGAAACTGGAGGGGATGAAATCGCCAGCTTAAAAGAGATTTTTCGCCTGCTTAAACCGAGCGGTTATTTCATTTGCTACCACTTGCCCAACCAATTCAGTTGGATTGACCCGATCGCCGCGCTAGTCCCTAACAAACACCACCACCTTTATCGCTATACTCACCAATCCATTCAAGCTTTGTGCCAAGCAGCAGGCTATGACTTGTTAGAGTTACAACGTTATGGAGTTTTGCCCCGCAATTTTTGGGGCAACTTACCCGGAAGTATTCGCACCTCGGCAGCGATCGCTCAAGGTTGGCAGATGGCGGATTCAACTTTAACCTACATTTTCTCCCCGTTCTGTCAGAATTATTGGTTTGTGGCGCAAAAACCAAGCAACAGCCACTGTCCTACTGCGTAGAGAGACTTAACTGAGACTGTGCAAGGGTTTTTGAACTTAAATAAACCAGCGGGAATGACTTCCCATGATTGTGTGGCTAAGCTGCGTCGCCTGCTGAAGCTGAAGCGAGTGGGACATGGCGGCACCCTCGACCCCGCAGCAACCGGGGTGCTGCCAGTCGCGATCGGACGAGCTACCCGTCTCCTGCAATTTTTGCGATCGGATAAAGCGTATCGCGCCACTGTGCGATTGGGAGTCAGGACCGCAACCGATGACCTAGAGGGAGAAACCCTGTCCGCTCAGGCAGCGCCGAATTTAACCTTGGCAGCGGTGAAAGCAGCTCTACCGCAGTTCCAGGGACCGCTGCAGCAAATTCCTCCCGCTTATAGTGCCGTCCAAGTTGAAGGTCGGCGGCTTTATAGCTTGGCTCGGGCGGGAACCCCAATTGAAGTGCAGCCTCGTGCCGTGGAGGTGTTTGCCATTGAAGTACTGGATTGGCGATCGGGCGAATTTCCCGAGCTTGATTTGGCGATCGCTTGTGGTCCGGGCACTTATATCCGGGCGATCGCGCGGGACTTAGGCGAGGTGTTAGGGGTGGGGGGCACGTTGGCCGCTTTGAGTCGTACGGAGAGTTGTGGCCTCACGTTAGCGGAGAGCCTCACCTTTGCCGATTTAGAAGCGCAGCTACAGGCAGGCACCTTTGAAGCGATCGCTCCCCTGAGTGTTTTGCAGCATCTACCTTCGATTATCCTCTCCCAGGAGTTAGCGCGACGTTGGTGCTGGGGACAACGAGTGTTTCAGCCGCTGGATCAGCATTTATTCCAAGCAGTTGAGTCCGCAGATGCCCCAAGTTTAGCGGTACGAATTCACCACGAAGATGGACGGTTTTTGGGCGTGTCTCAGCAAATTCAAGAACCAGAAGGCACGCTATTAGCACCTCAAATGGTCTTGGAGCCTGACTTATAAAGTTCGTCTTCTGGCTCATCGGGTAACTCAGTTTGCCAGGTGGACACCGGACGCAGCGCCGCTGGAAGTTCACCTTGGTCTAGGGGAAACTCCAAAATAGTTTCTGACAATCCCAAATAGCCAGATTCACTAAACGAGATCAGCATCCGTTGCAAGGCATGCCAAATCTCCGCTTCATATTCCCAGTCGCGATCGCGGTTTGCTCTCCCAGCGATCGAGCGTAAGGCCCAGAAGTAGCTATTCCGCACCATCGACCCACCTTTCTTGTAAGGCGGGACATCCTCATGGTGGAGGAACAGAATGTCATCAACGATCTTGGCTCTCATGGTTGTTTCTAGGGGGTGATTCTGGGTTAAGACGATCCGGAGGGCGAAAAAGCTTCTATCCTCAATTTTAGGAATCGCTGACCCGCCTTTGGAGAATACTCATGCCCTCATCCCAAGTTGCCGCTTACGGTACATGGAAGTCCCCCATTACTTCAGATTTGATTGTCACCGGGACGATTGGCCTCAGTCAGGCAGCCTTAGACGGAGAGGATATCTATTGGCTGGAGCTAAGACCCACAGAGGCAGGCCGAACTGTGCTGGTGCGCCGGACTCCCGATGGGCAAACTTCAGATGTTACACCCGCTCCCTTCAATGTGCGGACACGAGTGCATGAATATGGTGGGGGGGCTTATGTGGTTCACCAAGGCACCGTCTACTTCACTCATTTTGCTGATCAACGCCTCTATCGCCAAATGCTAGGCTCAGAACCACGAGCTCTGACACCGGAAGGCAACTGGCGCTATGCCGATGGCGTGGTAGACGAATCACGGCAGCGCTTTATCTGTGTGCAAGAAGACCACACGGCTGGTGAGCAGGAACCCGTCAACACAATTATCAGCCTCAGCTTAGAGGCAGGCCAAGAACCAAAGATTTTGGTAACTGGCAATGACTTCTACTCCTCCCCGCGCCTCAGCCCTGATGGCTCACATTTAGCTTGGTTGACTTGGAACCACCCCAACATGCCCTGGGATGGCACCGAGCTTTGGGTCGCCGCCTTTAACCCTGATGGTTCCTTGGCAGAACCGGAGAAGGTTGCAGGCGGCACTACCGAGTCGATTTTTCAGCCAGAGTGGTCTCCTAGCGGCATTCTGCACTTTATCTCCGATCGCTCTGGTTGGTGGAATCTATACCGTTGGCAGCAGGGTCAGGTAGAGGCTTTGTGCGATCGCGCTGCTGAGTTTGGTGAACCGCAGTGGGTGTTTGGTCAGTCTACCTACGGGTTTGATACGAGCGGTGGCAGTGAGCAAATTATCTGCACCTATGTCGAGAAGGGTACTACCCACCTCACTCGGCTAAACCCAGAAACTCAAGAACTCCAGCCAATTGCAATTCCCTATACAGTGGTGCGAGGGTTGCAAGTAGCAGCGGGGCAAGCTGTGTTCTTGATAGGCTCCCCAACCGAATCACTCGCGATCGCCCGACTCGATTTAGCTACAGGCGAAATCACTGTTTTGCAGCGTGCCAGCCACCTGCAGGTTGATCCAGGCTATCTCTCGGAACCACAAGCGATCGAGTTTCCGACCGAGAATGGCTTGACCGCCTATGCTTTCTTCTATCCACCTAAAAACCAAGACTATCAGGCACCCGACGGAGAAAAACCACCTTTACTCGTCAAAAGTCATGGTGGCCCCACCGCTGGCACTTCTACGCTTTTGAGCTTGAGCATTCAGTATTGGACGAGTCGGGGGATTGCTGTTTTAGATGTGGATTACGGCGGCAGCACCGGATATGGTCGCGCATACCGGGAGCGACTGAAAGGGCAGTGGGGCATTGTCGATGTGGATGACTGTGTGAATGGAGCCCGCTTCCTAGCAGAGCAAGGTTTGGCAGATGGCGATCGCCTAGTGATTGATGGCGGAAGCGCGGGAGGTTATACGACGCTCTGTGCTTTGGTGTTTCGCGATGTATTCAAGGCAGGCGCGAGCTACTACGGAGTCAGCGATTTGGAGGCATTGGCGAGAGATACGCACAAGTTTGAATCCCGCTATCTCGATGGCTTAATCGGCCCCTATCCCGAACGGCAAGATTTGTATCAAGCGCGATCGCCTGTCCATTTCTGCGATCAGCTTGCTTGCCCAGTCATTTTCTTCCAGGGTTTAGAAGACAAAATTGTGCCGCCTAGCCAAGCCGAGGCAATGGTGTCAGTGCTGGAATCGAAGGGCTTACCCGTAGCCTACATTGCGTTTGAAGGCGAGCAACATGGTTTCCGCAAGGCTGAAAATATTAAGCGATCGCTGGACGGCGAACTCTATTTCTACTCGCGTGTATTTGATTTTGAGCTGGCCGATCCGGTTGAACCTGTCGCGATCGCCAACCTGTAGGGGTCTAAGGCTTTCATCGGTGCTAGGGTAAAGATTGGTTGCATTTTCGTTCGGTTACTCATGTCTGCTGCGATCTCCCTGCAAAACGTCTACAAAACCTATAGCGATCGCCCGGTCGTTCAGGATCTTTCACTCACGATCAAATCAGGGGAGATGTTTGGCCTACTCGGCCCCAATGGTGCAGGGAAATCCACCACAATTCGCATGCTAACGACGCTGACTAAACCCAGCCAAGGCCAGATTCAGATTGCTGATTTTGATGTGGTGCGTCATGCGGCTCAGGTGAAGCAACGCATTGGCGTAGTGTTGCAGCAGACGAGTGTAGATGGCGACCTCACGGTTTGGGAGAACATGGAGTTTCATGGTCGCTTGCACCATATCCCCAATCGGGTACGTCAAGAACGGATCGATCGCTGGTTAGATTATGTAGAACTGAGCGATCGCCGGAAGGATTTGGTCAAAACCTTGTCCGGAGGGATGAAGCGACGTTTACAGATTGCCCGTGCTCTACTGCATGAACCAGAAATTTTGTTTCTAGATGAGCCCACTGTCGGTTTAGACCCGCAAACTCGCCGCCGCCTCTGGGAGATCATCCGTGACTTAAACAAGCAGGGCATGACCATGTTGCTCACCACGCACTACATGGATGAAGTGGAGTATCTGTGCGATCGCATTGGCGTGATGGATGCGGGCAAGTTGATCGAGTTGGGCACGCTCTCCGAACTCAAGCAGAAATATGGCGAAGGCTTGGTCATGACCCAGAAAGGCGACAAATGGGATTACCAATTTTTCCCCGACTTGGAGCAAGCCAACGCCTATCTTGATCAGCAGCCAAACAAGACTGGTATGATGGTGCGACCTTCCAACTTAGAAGACATTTTTGTTGAATTGACAGGACGTAATCTGGATTGAGCGATCAACCAACGCTTTGGGAAGAACCGCCAAAACAGACGGGACTCGCCAGCACCATCGAAGCAATTCTCTACTTGAAGGCCCAACCGCTGACAGCCAGCGAGATTGCCAAATATGCAGGCTGCGATCGCGCTACGGCAGAAGAAGGCTTGATCGAACTCATGACCGATTATGCTCATCGCGACAGTGCCTTGGAAGTGGTGGAAACCCCAGAGGGCTACAGCCTGCAACTGCGTCCAGCCTTTCATAAGTTAGTTCAAACCTTAATTCCAGTAGATTTGGGGGTGGGGGCTTTACGAACTTTAGCGGCGAT
The DNA here is from genome assembly GCF_014695845.1 of Trichocoleus sp. FACHB-591. NCBI lineage: Bacteria > Bacillati > Cyanobacteriota > Cyanophyceae > Leptolyngbyales > Trichocoleusaceae > Trichocoleus > Trichocoleus sp. FACHB-591. The sequence continues at coordinate 247,268 of NZ_JACJPA010000110.1, read as the reverse complement.
CGCCTTACGAGGACCGATTGCTCAGGCAGATTTGGTGAACTTGCGCGGTTCAGGTGCCTATCAACATGTACCAGAATTAGTCGAGCAAGGCTTTGTGCGGAAACGGCGGCAATCGGATGGTCGGTCCTATTGGTTACAAGTCACCGAGAAGTTCCACCAGTATTTTCAGGTAGACAAACTCCCGATCGCTCTAGAGCCACAAACTCAAGAGCCTGCTGACGAATCTTAAATTTTGCCATTCGACAACCACCCCTTACCCGTCCCTAGAGGTTCGGAATTTTCACCTTTTTGAGACTGGTCACAGAGGTGGGTGGAAGTGCCACAATAGTACAAATAAGCAAGCAAACCCTTTAGCGTCCTTATGGTCTTTAACCCTGAAAGTGCTAAGTTCCTTGGCTCTGACCCCGAAAATGCTCAAGCAAATCCGTTGCTGAAATACCTGCAACATCAGTCACCTGAGGTGCTAGCACGGGTTGCCAAGTCGGTCAGCCCGGAGGTAAAACAAATTATTTCCCATAACGTTCAGGGTTTGGTGGGAATGTTACCCAGTGAAGGCTTTAACGTTCAAATTACGACCGATCGTGACAACTTAGCAGGGCTGCTCGCCTCTGCCATGATGACGGGCTATTTCCTGCGCCAGATGGAGCAACGCATGGAACTAGAAGGCGTTTTAGCGGGTTCAATGTCTCTTCACGAAGACCCCCCTTCTAACCCATAACCTGCAAGCGCAAAAAGAAATTTTTAGGATCGCGAAGATTGACCTAACCCCCGGCCCCTTCCCTGATAGGGAAGGGGAGAGAGATGGTAAATCAACCCATTTCTTCGGTCGGAAAAGCGCTGGGTTGAATCCGCAAGCGCTGAGCTTTGCCGTTGCGGTTAATTTCGAGATTGAGCTGTGCCCCTACGACACTCGCTTCCACCATCTCTTGCACTTCAGAAGCAGTTCTAACCGACTTGCCGTTAATTTTTTGAATCACGTCTCCCTGCTTTAAACCTGCCTTGGCAGCGGGTGAGTTGTCCAAAACCTTAACAATCAAAACGCCTTGATCCTGCGTCACCTTAATGCCCAGCTCGCGATCGCGGTTGATTTCCTCTTTAATTTCGCCCGTTAGGTCAACCATCTGGATGCCTAGGTAAGGATGCTCGGCGCGACCACTGCGAAATAGTTGCTCGGCAATGCGCTCTGCCGTCTCGATGGGAATCGCAAAGCCTAAACCTTGAGCGTCAGCTCGGATAGCTGTGTTAATACCCACAACTTCTCCCTGCTCGTTTAGCAAAGGTCCGCCAGAGTTACCGGGATTGATCGCCGCATCGGTTTGGATAAATTGCACCCGTTTGTTCGGCACGCCCACCTGAGAGCTAGAGCGACCAATAGCACTGATGATGCCAGCGGTGACAGTGTTATCCAGACCTAAGGGATTGCCGATCGCGATCGCCCATTGCCCTGGAACTAGTGATTGAGACTTGCCCAATTTGACCACAGGCAAGCTAGAAGCACTGATTTTGACCACCGCTACATCCGTCACTGGATCCGTTCCCACCACTTGGCCGTTAAAGCTGCGACCATCCTTCAGCGTCACTTTGACAGTATCAGCCTCAGCCACGACATGGGCATTAGTCATGAGTCGGCCATCCGCACTCAAAATAAAGCCAGAACCTGTCCCTCGTTCCACACGATCTTCTGGGATAGGGGCTTCACCGCCAAAGAAGCGTTTGAACATGGGGTTTCTAAACGCCTCCGGCACATTACCCGTCACTGTCCGCGCTGAGTCAATTCGCACCACCGCAGGCCCTACCTTTTCGACCGCTGCGGCAATAAAGTTAGGGCTGGTAGGGGAGATGGGTAGGCTGGCAGTGGTACGGGCAGACGGCTTCTGAGTCGGTGGTTGAAGAAAAGGTGCTAGCCCGCCGGATGAAGTTGTTCGCTCTGCGGTGAGGTAGCGATTACCCCACGCTCCTGCACCACCGCCAATGGCTAACAAAGCTAGGTAAATCGTTAGTTGTTTGAACGACAAACTCATAGTCTCAACACTGAATGGCAGTGGCGCAGGAAATATACCTCTACTGTAATCGATGGTGCTTCTGAGCAGGAAAATCGGACTGAGCTAGGCGATCGCTTCCGATTGCGATTCAATAAAGCTAGGAAACAGCAGTCAGAAGACAGGAGTCAAAATAGATGCAGTTCTTCTGACTTCCAATTCTTAACTTCTGACTCCCCCCGATATGACACCCATGAGTTTTTCTCGCTGGTTTGCTCTACCCACTCTGCTCTGGCTCACTTGGTATACACTCAGCAGTAGTGCTGCAACGCCGGAAGTCAGGTCAGGGATACGGCCAGGGGCGATCGCTCAAATTTCCAGTCTTTGTCCAAAGCCTGCATTAGAGCGCTTGACTCGCTACAAGGTTAAGTCGGGTGAAACGCTAGAGAGTATTGCTCAGAAATATAATTTGATTCCTGCAACTTTGATGGGGTTTAATCCTAGCCTGAGGAGTGGCAAAGCAACTCCTGGCGCAGAGATTGTGATTCCACCTTACAACGGGGTGCAGGTAAGCGTTCCGGCAGGCCAAACTTGGCGGGATGTCGCGGCTACCTACAAAGTGCGGGCTGATGTGCTGTTTGAAGTCAATGGTTGCTCAGCCAAACCTGCCACTGTTTTTGTCCCTGGTGTAAATTGGTCTCCAGTCGGCTCTGCTCCACCCAGCATCAGTCCCAAAGATCGCGATAACTATGGCTTAACAAGCTACCCGCTGCCCACCACGGCGACGGTGCTGCTAGGTTACGGTTGGCGGCTACAGCCTGCGATCGCTCAAGTGGCTTTTCATAGCGGCATTGACCTTGCAGCTCCAGTCGGCACCAATGTTCTAGCGGCAGGCGATGGTGTGGTAGCTTTTGCTGATCAGCAAGGCAGCTATGGCAGTTTAGTTGTGATTAACCATGCTGGCGGACGGCAGAGCCGCTATGCACAGTTGGGCAGCATCAAAGTCAAGGCGGGCCAGACTGTGAAGAAGGGCACGCTAGTTGGTACGGTCGGCACGACTGGAACACCTAGCTCAAAAGCAACTCATCTACATTTTGAGGTGCGCTACAACTCCAATTTAGGGTGGGTCGCTGAAGATCCAGAACCTTATATTCAAGGCATGAAAGTGGCAAAACAGTGATTCAATAAGAAACTGTGAATAAATATTAAAGATGAGCCACCCATCGCCTGAACAACTCCAAATCTTTTTAGACGTTGCCACGGAAGCAGTGCTGGCAGCAGGAGTCATCTTGCAAGATTACTGGGGCCACCTAGAAGGGATTGAGGAGAAAGGTCGTCCCGGAGATTTAGTCACAAAAGCGGACAAGGCCGCAGAAACAGCGATCCTACAGGTGCTGCGTCGCCATGTTCCGGACCATCCCATTTTGGCTGAAGAATCAGGTCAACTCGACAACACGGCCAGCGAATATTTGTGGGCGATCGATCCCTTGGATGGCACCACGAACTATGCCCATCAGTATCCTGTTGCCGCAGTTTCGGTAGGGCTGTTGATTGAGGGAGTGCCCCAAGTCGGAGCTATTTTTGACCCCTTCCGCCAAGAACTGTTTCGAGCCGCTACAGGATTAGGAGCCACTCGCGATCGCCGTCCGATTCAAGTCTCAAAAACCGCTGAACTGAGCAAGAGCCTTTTAGTCTCAGGCTTTGCCTACGATCGCCGTGAAACCTCAGACAATAATTACGCCGAATTTTGTCATCTCACACACCTGACTCAAGGGGTGCGTCGCAGTGGCTCTGCCGCATTGGATCTCGCCTATGTCGCCTGTGGTCGCTTCGATGGCTATTGGGAGCGGGGCTTGTCTCCTTGGGATATGGCAGCGGGTATTGTGTTGGTTCGGGAAGCGGGTGGACAGGTTACAGCTTACGACCAAAGCCCTGTAGTCATCCCTTCCGGTCGAATTCTCGCTACGAATCAGCAAATTCACAGCGCTTTGAGCAATGAACTGTTACAGGTGAGCGCTGCATCAGCCGCAAGAAGTGATAACAATGTATTAAGTCAGGATGCTAGCCACCCCTCCTAAGGCATGCATCCCCTGCGAGGCAAAGTAGACTAGAAGCATTTACGTAGTAGGAAGTGAGACCACAAACCATGTCTTTTCAAATTGACCGAGGGCTATTTAAGCTGGATTTCACTGACTACTACGCCATCTTGGGAGTCCCAATCAACTCGGACGCTAAGGAGATTCGGAAACGCTATCTTAAAATCGCGCGCAACCTCCATCCAGATAGCTTTTCATCCGAATCTGAGGACGAAAAGCAGCAAGCCACAGAGTTGTTATCCAAGCTCGTTAATCCAGCTTACGAGAAGTTATCTCAAGATCGCGAACGAGCTGAATACGAAGTCTTAGTGCGGCTGAAAGGTCAACAGGCTATTAAAGAAAAAGATTCTGTTCAAATCTTTAGTGAAGTAGCAACACAACTCTCTAAAGCTAATGATGTTGACCATGCGTACAAAACGGCACTACAAGAGATAGCAACTAAGCAGTATCAAACTCTAGATCAGATCTTGGAACTGACTGGTCAAATTAGTGAGTTAAATTTTGTCTACCTCCTACGCAAAGGTGGTGCCGTCCCAGGGTCTTCACAGACTAAAAATCAGGCTGCAGGAGGTGCTGCAACTTCTAATCAAGCAGGTAAATCTAATCAAGCGGCGAATGCTGCTCCAGCACCTTCTACTGCTTCACAAGCCAAGCCAACCGCTGTAGAACAATATTGCCGTCGGGCCGAAGAACTGATTGTTAGAAACGCTTTTGCTCAAGCAATTTTGGAACTCCGAGATGGTTTGAAATTAGAACCAAATAACAGCCGCTGTCATGGCTTGTTGGGCATGGTGTATTTGAAGCAAAACCAGGCCAAGATGGCTAAGATTCATATTGAGCGAGCACTACAGTTAAATCCGAAAGATGAAATAGCTTTGGAAGCGAAGCAGAAATTAGATAAGCTGTCTGCTGGGACTGGCGGTAAAGCTAAACCAGCCAAGGCTGGTCAGTCTGAGAAACCCCGTGATTCGGGTGGTGGTTTGTTTGGTTTGTTTGGTGGAAAGAAAAAATAATGGTTTATCAACCACCTGCTGGAGCTAGAGACCTCCTGCCACTCGATGTGGCTCAAAAGCGCTGGATTGAGAAGGGTCTACAGCAAGTGTTTCATCGCTGGGGCTATCACCGCATTATTACTTCAACCTTAGAGCGGCTGGATACCCTGATGGCTGGGGGAGCGGTGCAGCGCTCTACGGTGATTCAAGTTCAAGATGCCGAGAATGAAGTGTTGGGGCTGCGGCCAGAACTGACAGCTTCGATCGCGCGGGCAGCAGTGACTCGGATGGCGGGTGCTACCTATCCCCAACGGCTTTATTACAATGCCAATGTGTTCCGGCGGGCGGCTCAAGCCAATCACAACCGTCAGCAGGAGTTTTACCAAGCAGGCGTGGAACTGTTGGGCGGCGGTGGCTTAGCAGCAGATGCGGAGATTCTGCTGTTGCTGGCCGAATGCTTGAAGAATCTCGGTCTAGCTCAGTGGCACTTAGTTTTAGGAGAAGCAGGACTAACGCGATCGCTCCTCTCGCCGTTTCCGAGCCACTTGCAAGACACGGTACGGCAAGCGATCGCTCACTTAGACCGCATTGCCCTAGAAACTCTCCCACTCTCGCCAGAACTGCGGGAACGAGCGCTGTTTTTAGTGGATCTGCGCGGTCGCCCAGGGGATGTGCTGCAAAAGGTGTCAAGTTTAGACCTGGATGCGGCTCAGTGTGAAGCGGTCAATAACCTCAAGTCTTTGGTGGAACTGCTCAACGATAGTTTTGCTGCACAGCCAGAGCAATCTCCCCTGATTCTCGATCTTAGCTTGATTCAAACCTTTGACTACTACACAGGCATTGTGTTTGAAGTGGTGAGTGAAGCTGAAACTGGGCAGCGCGTGTTGGGCCAGGGCGGACGCTATGACCAGTTGTTAGGTCTGTATCATCCTCAAGGAGAAACGTATCCTGGGATTGGTTTCTCGCTCAATATCGAGGATTTGCATCAAGTGCTGTTGCCCACCGAGCAATTGCCTCAGGAAACACCGAATAGTGATTGGTTGGTGGTGCCAGAAAGCGCTCAAGCTTATACGGCAGCTTTTGCTTATGCCCAAAAGTTGCGGGAGTCGGCTGAGTTGGTGCGGGTTGAGGTAGATTTGGGCGATCGCCACTCCCCAGAAGCGGTGCGAGAATATGCGCGCGATCGCCGGATTGCCCAGGTGGTTTGGATTAAGGTGGATGGTTCTGCTGAGGTAGAGTCACTCACCTAATCTCGTCCTGAATCTTTAGGTTGATCCTGATAGCTTAGAAGAAGCAATCAGATTGATTTGTTTTGCGTTTTAGAGAGAGAACACTGTGCCACATACGATTGTTACGAATACTTGTGAAGGCGTTGCCGATTGTGTAGATGCTTGCCCAGTGGCCTGTATTCATGAGGGTCCTGGTAAGAACACGAAAGGGACTGATTGGTATTGGATCGATTTTTCTACCTGTATTGACTGCGGGATTTGTTTGCAGGTTTGTCCGGTGGAGGGGGCGATCGTGCCGGAGGAGCGGCCTGATTTGCAGAAGACGCCTTAATTGTTAGTTCCTGACTTGAGGAAGCCGAACCCTTGGGGGCGCTTGCCCCCAAACCCCCGCTGAGGGACGGTTGCGTCCCCCAGGCCCCCTCCAAAAGGTGGTTTAATTTAGCTGACAACCTCTAACTTTCTACTCTCTAATCCCTATCCCCTAACTCCTAACGCCTACCCATGACCCATTCTGCTCCTTTGCTTGAAGTTGAAGATGTCTATGCAGGTTATGTGAAGGATCTGAATATTCTGCAAGGCGTGAATATGCGGGTGTATCCGGGGGAATTGGTGGCGGTGATTGGGCCAAATGGGGCGGGTAAGTCTACCCTAGCGAAAACGGTTTTTGGGTTGTTGACGCCAAATAGTGGCAAGATTACGTTCCAGGGGGAGAGTATTGCGGGTCTGAAGTCGAACCAGATTGTGCAGCGGGGCATGTGCTATGTGCCGCAAATTTCTAATGTGTTTCGATCGCTGAGTGTGGATGAAAACTTGGAGATGGGGGCTTTTATCCGCAATGAGCCGTTGGATGCAACCAAGGATCGCATTTACACCATGTTTCCTGACTTGGCAGGGCGGCGGCGGCAGCGGGCGGGCACTCTGTCGGGTGGTCAGCGGCAAATGCTGGCGATGGGGCGAGCGTTGATGCTGCAACCAAGTTTGATGTTATTGGATGAGCCTTCGGCGGCGCTATCACCGATTTTGGTGAACAACGTGCTGGAGCAAATTAAGCAAATTAACCAGAACGGTACGGCAATCGTGCTGGTGGAGCAAAATGCTCGTAAGGCGCTGGAGATGGCCGATCGCGGTTATGTATTAGAGGCAGGGCGCGATCGCTTTGAAGGTCCAGGACGTGACTTGCTTTATGACCCGAAAGTGGGTGAGCTGTATTTAGGGGCAGGCAAAGCGCACTAAATCTCACTTCATCGCTCAGGTGGGTTGATTCTGACTTAGAATAAATAATCTAGCTCAGCAAAAATTTTTGACGACTGGTTCGTGACTCTGCAACTCGACTCTCACCACATTCAAGCGATCGCGGCTCACGCTGAACGCACTTACCCGGAAGAGTGCTGCGGTTTGCTGTTGGGGAAATTGGGTTCAGGTGCTAGCGAATCCAGGATGGTGGTTGAAGTTCGTGCCACTGAAAATATTTGGACTCACGATTTAGGAGACACGATCGAGTTGCCCAGTGATTGGGATGTGACCCAACACAAGCATTTCTGGATTGATCCCCGCGAGATGCTGCAAGTTCAGCGGGAAGCACGCGATCGCCACCTCGACATTGTTGGTGTGTACCACTCCCATCCCGATCATCCCGCCACACCTTCGGAGATGGACCGAATGTGCGCCTGGGCGCACTACTCATATATTATTGTTTCCGTTCAACACGGTAAAGTTATAGATCTGCGTAGCTGGAGCCTGACCGAAGACCATCGGTTCCAGTCAGAAGATATTTTGATTGCTGAGGCTGCTTAGTTTTAGCGATTTCCCCGAACTCGCCTATCCCATCATCTCTTTGCATTCATTGTTATGCTCAATCCCAATTTGGATGAGATCCAACTCACAAAAGACGAATACGAACGGTATTCCCGTCACCTAATCCTGCCAGAAGTCAGTCTGGAAGGGCAAAAGCGCCTTAAGGCGGCTAGCGTTCTCTGCATTGGCACAGGCGGCTTGGGTGCACCTTTGCTGCTCTATTTAGCGGCAGCGGGTATCGGGCGCATCGGTATTGTAGATTTCGATGTGGTCGATCACTCCAATCTCCAGCGCCAAGTGATTCACGGCACTTCTTGGGTGGGTAAGCCCAAGATCGAGTCGGCTAAGAACCGGATTCTCGAAATCAACCCCAACTGTCAAGTTGATCTGTACGAGACTCGCCTCAGTTCTGAAAACGCCCTCGATATCGTTGAACCTTACGACATCGTGGTGGATGGCACCGACAACTTTCCCACTCGTTACTTGGTCAACGATGCTTGCGTGCTGCTGAACAAGCCCAACGTCTACGGCTCCATCTATCGCTTTGAAGGCCAAGCGACGGTCTTCAACTACGAGGGTGGTCCTAACTACCGCGACCTCTATCCCGAACCCCCACCGCCAGGACTTGTACCCTCCTGCGCTGAGGGTGGCGTTTTGGGAATTTTGCCAGGAATCATTGGCGTGATTCAGGCCACCGAAACGGTCAAAATCATTCTGGGCAAAGGGACAACGTTGAGCGGTCGTTTGCTGCTTTACAACGCCTTGGAGATGAAATTCCGGGAGTTGAAGCTGCGGCCCAATCCGGTGCGACCTGTAATCGAGAAGCTGGTAGATTACGAAGAGTTCTGTGGCATTCCCCAAGCTAAGGCAGCGGAAGCCCAGCAACAAGCGGAAATTCCTGAGATGACGGTGCAAGACCTGAAGCAACTGCTCGACAGCAGTGCGGATGACTTTGTGCTGATCGATGTCCGCAACCCGAATGAGTACGAAATTGCCCAGATTCCCGGCGCTATTTTGGTGCCCCTCCCCGACATTGAAAGCGGCGAAGGCGTGGCTAAAGTCAAAGAAGCCCTGAATGGTCATCGTTTGATCGCTCATTGCAAAATGGGCGGACGATCGGCTAAGGCTCTCGGCATCCTGAAGCAAGCAGGCATCACTGGAACCAATGTGAAGGGTGGTATTCAAGCTTGGAGTCGGGAAATCGATCCTTCTGTGCCTGAATATTAAACGCCTGAGTTCTCAACTCTTCGCAATTTACTAAACCATCGCCTCCTCACTTCCGCTGCAATCCTCTCTTAGAGTTTGGATTGGCCGAGGTAGAGGGGGCGATCGCTTTTTTGCTAATTCGTTTTCCTGGATTTGTCTGCTAGTGACGATCGTTACTTTCCTAGCAGCAAACTCGTGCATTAATGTTAATTGTCTATTGTGATTAGCTTTCCAGAGCTGAAACTTAACTAACGCTACATTGAGTGCAATGGACCTTGATTTATCTATTTGGGGATCAATCTCTCCACTGGATACTTAAACCAGGTTTCTGAAATTTGTCCCGACTGTAAAAAACAAAAATTTTGTGCTAAAAAATGCCGTTTCACGACTGACAATTTAATTTGTCTCCCAAGATGGATGGCGGGGATCGCCCAGTAGCTCTACCTTAGAGTTCAGAGAACCTAAGTTTTTGGCTTTTGCTTTAGACATCCTTGAATCCCAGCCCAGGGGTAACAGACCGAATAGCCAAGACTAATTGAATGAACCAATTAAGCTCAGCCCTTGTATTTCTTTAATTAACAATTTTTAAACTGTTTGGAGAGCTAAGTGCCATGAATAGCGATGTTAATAAGTGCCCTTATTGCGATAGTCCTTTGCTACGGCACGCGCGTCAAAAAGGAGTCTATTGGTTCTGCACCTCCTGCTGGCAGGAAGTCCCTTCCCTTTCTAGTGCAGTTTTGCGAAGTGAAACTCCTATGACTGCTTTAACCCCGAACAAAGCAACCTCTGCTTATCGCTCTGGACAATAAGAGAGTTTTTTAGTCAGACCGAGTTTGAGTCGCATAGAGCCATTAGCCCTGTCTTTAGTATTAAGGCAGGGTTTTCTGTTGAGCCAGCGGGCAGATTGCTGGAACCCAATCTTGTAAGATTGAGAGAACTCAAGGGTTTTAGGCAATTCCTGTGCTAGCAGCTCTCCTCTACGGTCAAGAAGATTTACGCTTAGAACAAGTCCCCGATCCCACTCCTGGCCCTGGGGAAGTGGTGATTCAAGTGGCAGCCGCAACAACTTGTGGCACAGACCTCAAGGTGTGGCGGCGCGGAGGTCATGCCAGAATGTTGCGTCCTCCAACCCTATTTGGCCATGAAGCTGCGGGAGAGATTGTTGCCGTTGGTGCAGAGGTGGCGAGTTGGAACATTGGCGATCGCGTAGTGGCCAATAACTCCGCCCCTTGTCTCGACTGTTTTTTCTGCCACCGTCAAGAATATTCGCTTTGCCCCAACTTAACGTTCAACAACGGCACCTTTGCGCAGTACCTCAAAATTCCCGCGCCGATTGTCCAGCAAAACTTACTGCCGATTCCGGAAGATTTGCCAGCCGAGTTGGCGGCGATGACCGAGCCGCTAGCTTGTGTCTTGCATGGCGTGGCCCGCTCTAACGTTAAACCTGGCGATCGCGTGGCTTTGCTAGGAGATGGCGCGATCGGACTGATGTTTGTGGCAGCTTTGGCGAACCAAGGCGCAGAAGTGTTTTTGTTTGGTGGTAGTGACTCACGCCTGCAAGTTGGCTCCAAGTTTGGCGCTGCCCAAACCTTTAACTACCGACAAGTGGCTGACCTGCCGACAACTGTGCGGGAGCTAACCGAGGGTTGGGGCGCTGATGTAGTGATCGAAGCGACGGGAGTTCCGGCGGCTTGGGAAACGGCGATCGCCTCTGCCCGTCCAGGAGCGACCGTGAATCTGTTTGGCGGCTGTCCCCGTGACACCACCATTACCGTCAATACCGAGCAGCTACACTACAGCGAACTGACGCTAAAAGGTGTTTTTCACAATACGCCTCATTATGTCCGGGCGGCTTTGTCCCTGCTAGCTAGTCGCACCGTACCGTTTGAATTATTGATTAGCGATCGCCAACCCCTTGAACAACTCGAACAAGTGTTTCAAGACATGAAAGATCGCAAAGTGATTAAAGTCGCGATCGCAAACTGATATATTTAGGGCGCAAATCGCCAATACTAGGGCATTACCCATTCCCAATTACCTGGGGCGGTTGTCATGTGTCAACAAGAGGCTTGTGATGAGTAGAGTGCAACTGGGAGCTGTTCTGTCTTTTGGATTGATGCTATTGCTAGGAGGCGGGCGAGCGGATGCGCTACCTGGGCAAACAACCGAAGAAGTTGGGGCTTGGATTCAAGCTCACCCGACTCTGCGGCCTGCCAGTGGGGAAAAGCTATTGGTGCGTAAGAACGATAGCGCCGCTCAGCGGTTTACTTTTCAAGCTTCTGTGCTTGCTCCTGGTAAAGTGATTCCGGCTGGAGACCCCAGTATCATTCGCTCTGAGCGCCTGTCCATCTTTGACATGATCAACGGTGTGACTCGCAATCGCCTAGACGAATCACTGCGGGTGATTTATGGCCTAGATGTGTACCAAGACTACGAGCGTGCAAATCTGGTGTACAGCTATCCCGGAGAAGCTACCGCTTACCAAGCTCGCCGCCGCGCTACTCCTCTGATGTCAGCTTTGCAGGGAGAACTCCGCACAGGCAATCGTTATGCCTATTGGACCGAAATCGCTCAAACGCGAAATGGAAGTGCCTACGCAGGTCACGTTGTGGTTTTCCTTAAGAGTGACCTCAACAAACTAGAAACTGAACTGCGAAATCGCTAGGTTTATCACCGATGCCTAAGCTAGGCTGATTTCCACTCATCTGAAAAAATATTTTTTACAGCAGTTGAAATTCGCGTAACGTCTTCATCAAGTAGGGGTGGCCAAACCACTCCTAATTTGCGCTGCGAATCATACTGTCGTCGGCTTTCTAGTGCCAATATATGCAAGGTATAAATTAATTCTCGGTCTAGGCTCGGGGCGGCTCGCAGTGCCTCAAATACCACTTTCAGGGCGAGTAATATGGACGTGACTTGCCCTGGAACTGGCGGCTTTCCTTGCTGGAGACGAGATAAAAACGTATCTTGATTTGCGTTGAGCAATCGAGCTTGATTGATTAAAAAACTACGAGCGGTTTCGTAATCCATGCCGTTCAAAAAATGATAGGGCTTGTCATTGAATTTGCTGATTTAAGGAGTTGGACTTCGATTAAACATCGCTTCTGCCAGGAATGCTGTTTAAGAGTGCCCACCTAAAAACTGCAAAGCAGCGGAATTGCTGTAAAGCTATCGTATCTGGCGATTAATGCCAAGTTCTCAGCAAAACCTGTTACTTAAAAAATCAATAAAGTTAGTTTGAAATTAACGTGATCCTCCGGAGCTTTCACCTTAATTGCAGCGGCGCGATCGCGGAAGTTATTGGAAGTTCATTGATTACCTAGGGACATTCATAGACTCTTCACCGTTTCACTATGTTCAAAATTCAGTAATTCGCCCATAACTAGAGTAGACCTGTACTGATTCAGCTCAGTTTCTAGATTTCGTCCCTACTCTCCCTCTTGAATATTGCCGTTTATGAATATCGCCGCTGCAACCATTCCATTTGTCGATCTCACCCTTCAGCATCAACCCATTCAAACTCAGATTGAACAAGCGATCCAAGCAGTAGTGCGGCAGGGAGATTATGTGTTGGGTCAAGCACTGACAGAGTTTGAATTGGCCTTTGCCACTGCTTGTGGAGCCGAGCATGGAATTGGGGTTGCTTGTGGTACCGATGCGATCGCCTTGGGTCTACAGGCCTGTGGCGTTGGGCCAGGCGACGAGGTGATTCTACCAGCCAATACCTTTGTTGCCACGTTGATTGGAGTTTTACGGGTAGGGGCAACACCAGTCCTGGTGGACTGTGAACTAGAAACAGGGCTGATGGATTTAGCTGCTGCTGCCAAAGCGATCACGCCGAAAACCAAGGTGCTGCTGCCAGTACATCTCTACGGTCAGATGGTGTCGCCTCGGCAGCTTTTAGACTTGGCTGATGCCCATAATTTGCTAATTTTTGAGGACGCCGCTCAAGCTCACCTAGCAGAGCGAGATGGTTACCGAGCTGGCTCTGTGGGCATTGCCGCAGCCTTTAGCTTCTACCCTAGTAAGAACCTAGGAGCCGTAGGAGATGGTGGCATGGTCGTGACGCAAGATGCGAGTGTGGCTCAAACCATGCGATCGCTGCGCAACTACGGAGCACCTCGCAAGTATTTTCATACGGAATATGGCACCAATAGCCGCCTAGACACCTTGCAAGCGGCTGTCCTCAATGTGAAGTTGCCTCACTTGGCTGAGTGGAACCGCGATCGCAATCAGATTGCTCAGTACTATGATGCTTTGTTGCAGCCGCTCCAGTCCGTGGGTTTAGTCCCTGTCACAAATCAAAGTAGCAGCGGTCATGTGTACCACCTCTACGTCCTGCGTGTGCAAGACTGCCCCCTGACTCGTGAGTTAATTCAAGAAGAACTTTCAGCCCAAAATATTCAGACAGGCATTCACTACCCGATTCCCTGCCATTTACAACCTGCTTTTCAAAACTTAGGTTATAAAATGGGTGACTTTCCTCAAGCAGAGCAGCTCTGCCAAGAAATTCTTTCCCTGCCTATGTATCCTGGTTTGACTCCAGCTCAAGTCGAGCGAGTCGTGGTTACCTTGAAAGATTTACTCAAAGCGTATCCTCCAGCGGCCAATACCCAGTTATGTACTCCAGTAATGGCAAACTAAAACCATGCTAATCAGGCGTAAAGTTCCCATTGCGATCGAGCGCTATGTCCTCAATGGAGCAATTCTAGGTCTACTGGCGTTGCTCTACGCTCCCTTACTGTGGCATTGGGTAGATGGCTGGCTCAACAAAAGTATCAGCACTGAACATGAATACTTTAGTCACGGGCTGATTGGCTTACCCTTTGCTGCATACATTGCCTGGAACCAACGAAACGAGTGGCGGCGCTTACCCGAAGCCAACCATCCGCTCGGAATTGCCTTCTTGAGTTTAGGAGCCGTTTTCTACCTTAGCGGTCTCTCAGATCTAGTCAATTTATCCTTACCTGCCATCTTGGTGGGGTTGTGCTTATGGCTAAAAGGACTTCCCGGCTTGAAGCTGCAAGGTTTCCCATTGATCTTAGTCTTTCTTGCCACCCCCACTGAGCTACCTTACCTAATTGCGCCCTACACCTTACCTCTACAACACTTCATTGCCGCGATCGCCGGGTTTATTCTCAATCAGTTTGGGATGGATGTAACGGTCGAGCAGATTTATCTGTATGTGGGCGATCGCATTGTGGAAGTAGCCCCTTACTGCGCTGGCTTAAAGATGCTGTTTACCAGCCTCTATGTTGGCCTGATGCTAGTTTACTGGACAGGCACTTGGACATCACGAACCAAAACTAGCTTGTTTTTCCTTGGCACCGTGGTCATTAGTGTCAGCGCCAATATTTTGCGCAACACACTTTTGACCTTTTTTCATGGCACTAGCCAAGAAAAAGCATTTGAGTGGTTGCATGCAGGCTGGGGCGGTGACTTGTATTCTGCCTGTATGCTAGGGCTGACTGTCCTGCTCTTGACCAAAATTGATCAGTTTTTCTCCAGCAACCCTGAAAGTGATGGTGCTGAGGGCGTGGCTGAGTAACACTGTATTCCTACCTTGAGTAATTGTAAAAGTGACTCATTCCCCTGCCATCATGCGGTTCTTACCTAAGTCCTTCCAGCAGATGCAGTTACCCAAACTTGCTCTATTACTGCTGTTGTTATTGCTGCTAGGAATTGGAGCCGCCCCCAGCTACTTGACTGGTCACTGGCGGTGGGCTCACCCGCCTAAGGATGCAGCCTTTAAACAACTACGGAATCTAGAGAACACAGAATTAAACTTACCTGGCTGGAAGACCCGGAAGCGACAAACAGTACCCATTGGCGGGCATGAATGGCTAGCCCAAGAGATTGAGGCTGAATCCCTAGTGCTATCACCGCCTCAATCACTTAATAGTACAGCGAGCCGCTTATCTGCCCCTGAGCCTGCAAGAGCAGTATTACTACTCACCGCTCCTAGGAGTGAAAAAAACCAACCGGAAGTCGAGTGGATGGACATCAATGGGTTTCAGCGTTGGACCACAGACTCAGCTCGTCTGTCCCGATTTACCGTAGATGTAGAAAATTCTGCTGTCGTTAAGTTGGGTTCAGATAGTAAGACCTCAGCAAAGTCTCCCATTCCCGTGAAAGCCCGGTTTTTACGCGGCTGGAATCAACAACAAACCTTTGCGGTTTTGCAATGGTATGCTTGGCCCGCAGGTGGCAGTCCAGCTCCTAGTGATTGGTTTTGGGCTGATCGAGCTGCCCAACTGCGCAATGCTCGCCAACCTTGGGTCGCTGTCTGTCTACTGATTCCTATTGAACCTCTCGGTGAGATTGATACTGTTTGGCCTATGGCGGAATCACTCGCTCAAACGGTGCAAGCTGCCTTAATCAAAGGCCCCCTCACGGCCGAGCCGCGATCGCCGGGTAAGTAGTAATAAATACTCTAGGTATGGGAACCGAAAAAATCTCACTTCGTCGTCCTCTCCTAAACTGAGTCAAGTCTCCACTAGACGACCAGCAGACGACCAGCCAAACTCAAAGTTCAACTTTTGCTTTGCTCTAACGTTTTTAGTGACCTCGCTCCAATCGCAGTATAAGAACGCTCGCAACTCTTTCAAGCCCTATGTCCCAAGCCTGTTTTCGGATACGTCAGTTTCGTGCCTTCACCCTAACCGGTCTGTACTCCGTCGCAACTACGGCATCGTTTACAGCTCTCTTGTGGGCGGCCAATGCTAGATTTTTGCCAGAGGCAGCAATTGGGCAGACCAATCAACCAGCCAGCGATCGCCAAACCTTACCTACGGTTGTCCCAACAGTTCCGGTTAACCCAGTTGTACAACCGCTGCCCAACTCGTTTCCCCCACCCCCACTCTCCAACACCTTCCCAGCCACGCCACCCAACGCCAGAACCCAGTTCGACTTATATCGCTTAGGGCCTGGAGATGGAATTGCTGTAAACGTCAATCGGTTTCCAGATTTGAGTTTCACAGCCAACGTCAACCCCGAAGGCAATATCACCGCACCCTTGCTAGGCACGATTTCCGTCAGGGGTCTCACTTTAGAAGAAGTTCAGGAACGGCTACGGGTTGGCTTTAATCGGTACGTGATCGATCCAATGGTGATCGTAACCTTAGGAAATCAACGCCCGGTGCAAGTAACCATCCTAGGAGAAGTTACCAAGCCAGGTTTCTACCCAGTAGCTGGAGCCCAGCCCCGGATCTCGAACGCCCTACTCGCTGCGGGGGGAGCTACGAATCGAGCCGATTTAAGGGAAGTGCAAGTGCGTCGGACCTTGATTGACGGCACAGTTATTGAACAAAGAGTTGATTTGTTTACTCCCATCGCCAATGGCGGACAACTGCCAGATCTGCGTCTGGAAGACGGAGATGCGATCGTGATCCCTAGACTGGATGTGGGTGAGGACAAGGATTACGACCGTAGCTTGGTCGCTCGTTCTACCCTTGCCAAACAACAAATTACGGTGCGAGTTCTAAGTTATGCCGGTAATGGGATCGGCAACATTAACCTACCCAATGGCAGTACCTTTTTAGATGCTTTAACTGCCATTAGCCCTAATTTGCAGAACGCCAGACTCAAGAAAATTGCTTTGATCCGCTTCGATCAAGAGCAGGGGAAGGCGATCGCCAAAGAATTAAATGGCAAGAAAGCCTTGATGGGCGATGTTTCGCAAAATGTCCCACTTCAAGATAATGATGTCATTATTGTGGGTCGTAATTTGGTGGCTCGAATTACCTACGCTCTCAATACATTTACTCAACCGTTCCGCGATGTCTTAGGATTTCTATTGTTCTTTAGCGAAATCTCCGATAGTGCCAGCGACCTTTTCGGCCCGGGTTCTAACGATGATGACAATAATGACGATGATGATGATTAGGTAACAAAGCGTAGCAAAAGCTGCAATTCACCGGAAATGCTAAGTTACCTTATAAGCTAACCTGCTGTTTCAGCGCCCCCTTCCCATCTACGCGTTTTCCTGCTGCTATGACTCCCCCCTTTGTTAAACGTTATCTCATTGCTCTGGATCGACATAAATGGGCTGGACTTGCGGGTTTTGCCCTGATTATGGGTGCCTCTGTATTGGTGGCAGCCCAACCAGAAGAACCACCGACTTACGTGGCCCAAGGAACGCTAGCGAACAATCGCCCGCCTGTGACCTTTTCTGAAACAGGTACTCAGATCCAAGCTGAGGGACAAGTCCTGAGTCCAGAAATCTTACTAGCAGATAACGTGGTTGAGGCCGCTGCTAAGCAGGTTGATGCTGAGCCAGACGAGGTGCGACGCAATGCAACAGTAGAAGAACCCAAGAAGGAGAAGGGCAAAAACGATAATGCAGGTGCCGGTTCGTTCATCATCACCTATCGTGATGGAAACGATCCTAAGCGGGCTGCTGAAACGGCTAAGGTGCTGATGGATGGCATGGTGGAGCAGAGCCGCCTCATTAATACAGCACGCTTACGGGCGATCATTCAGGAACTGAATCAGCGTCTACCCCAAGCAACTAAAGACCTCAGAACCGCGGAACAGCAGCTAGAGCAGTACGACCGCCGAGAAGGTCCTGCCCTAGTAGCGGCTCAAAATGGCAATGTGATTACAGCGATTCAAAATGCCGAGGAGCAGCAACGGCAACTCCGCTTGGCAATGGAAGGCACGATGGCTCAAATGCGGAGCCTACAACAAAGATTAGGGCTAAATCCTGAGCAGGCCTATGCCTCTTCTGCCCTCAGTGCCGATCCAATCATTGCCAATTTGCGATCGCAGCTTTATCAAAACGAATCCCAGATAGCGCTGCTCAGTCAGTCATTGCGGCCCGAACACCCAACGATGATCGAGTTACGAAATCAGCAACAAGCCTATGAGACCTTGTTGCAACAACGCGCTGGTGAAGTCGTAGGTGGCAACCAAGTTGCAGCTCCCTTAGTCGGTGGCAACCAAATTCGCAGAGATAGTAGCTTGGACCCAGCTAGGCAGCAGCTAGCCAACCAACTCACTAATTTGCAAACTCAGCTAGATACGATGCGGCAGCAGATGGCGTCGGCAGCTCGCACCGAGCAAGAAATGCGACGTGAATATGCAGTTCTACCAAACAAACAGTTAGAGCGCACTCGCCTAGAACAACAAACAATTCTGAAGCGCACCTTTTACGACCGGATGCAGGCTGCTTTGGTGGATGCCAAGGCCGCCGAAGCAGAAACGGCTAGTAGCTTGACGATCGCGAAAGCGCCAGAGGTGTCACAGGATGCCAAACCTGCGAAAAATGCTCCTTTAACACTCGGGATTGGAGCTCTAGTCGGCCTGATCGTGGGTGGTGGGTTAATCTTGCTGCTAGATTCCCTGGAAGGCAAGTTCTACACCCTCGAAGACGTGCGAGAAGCATTGCGTCAGCGGGAAATTGCGATTTTGGGCGTCTTGCCGTTACTACCCAACCTTGATCCTTATAGCGACGACATTCCCGTTGTGGTCGATCCTGAGTCTCCTTATGCGGACTTTTATGAGCGTCTACGAAGTAATCTACGCCGTGCCGAAGGTAAGACGCTAAAGGTCATTTTAGTTACGAGTGTGGTAGGTCAAGAAGGCAAGACTTTGAGCGCCTACAACTTAGCGATCGCCTCCGCTAGAGCTGGCAGACGAACTCTACTAGTAGAAGCAGATTTGCGATCGCCTTCCCAGGCTAAATCTCTCAAAGTCGCTCCTGACCCAGACAGCGCGATCGAGCCACTACGCTACTACGGACAATTCGGCGACTGCATCCGCTTGGTCCCCGATGTCGAAAACCTCTATATCGTTCCTAGCCCTGGTCCCCAGCGTCAAGCCGCCGCAATTTTGGAGTCAAGCGAAATTCGTCGCCTCCTAGAGGATGTGCGGGGTCGCTTCGATATGGTGATTCTCGACACCCCTTCACTCAGCCTCTGCAATGATGCCCTCCTTCTAGAACCCTATAGCGATGGCATGCTACTGGTGACTCGGCCAGGTTATACCGAAGATAGCCTGCTAGCTGAAGCTACTGACCAGTTAGCGGAGTCAGATTTCCGGCTACTGGGAGCCATCATCAATGGTGTAGACATCCCCGTACAGTCCGTTGAACCCTTACTCGATGAGGAATTGACTGCTCATGCACTTGGTGAGGACATGGCTGAAGACCTAGGAGAAGTAGCCACTAGTACCAGAGACTACCGCTAGTCCTTGCTAACTTTCAAGAATTTAGAGCTTTTTTGAAACCTCTGTAGCTTTTGGGACTCCTCACCCTGCTACAGAGGTAAGCTATTAATTGGGGTAGTTGAAGCAAAATCAGTAAGAACTTTGACCTTAGAGTTGTCGGTTATCGGCAAAAAACTTTACTGCACTGCTCAACTCACTAAACTCGTTAAATCTTAATTTAATCTCCGTAAAAAGCCCGATTTCCCGATCGGGACAATTGCACATACTGATAAGCATGGCATTCCACCCGATCAATTTATAAACTCTTCACAAGCGGATAGACATCTAATTTCGGTAGGGTTCAGCACAGAAATTGAATCCCAGATATTAAGCTGACTCCTAAATGCTCACCCGCTTAACTTGACTGGGTTTATCTACCCCCTTTAACATGAGGTTTCCAGTGAACGGTCTTGACCTAGAACGACCTAAAATTCTGGTCGTAGATGACCACCCAGCAAGTCGGATGACTGCTGTGGCCCTGCTCTCAGTGGAAGGATATGACGTTTTAGAAGCAGACAGTGGCCCAGCAGCTTTGACTTGTGTCACTGAAGGCAATCCTGACTTGATTCTCCTGGATGTAATGATGCCAGGAATGGATGGCTTTGAAGTCTGTCGTCGCTTAAAACAAGATGAGCAAACCCGACTCACCCCAGTTATTTTTATTACCGCCCTAAACGATCGACGAGCTCGTCTAAAAGGGATTGAGGCAGGGGGGGATGATTTTCTCACAAAGCCATTTGACCAATTAGAACTATCGGCTCGTGTGAAATCTTTGGTGGGTCAGAAGCGCCTGAACGAAGACTTAGACCACGCAGAGCAAGTCCTTTTTTCCATTGCTCGCACTGTAGAGAGCCGCGACCCTAATACTGGCGACCACTGCGAACGGCTAGTGATGCGGGTTAAAGCCTTTGGAGAATACCTAAATCTATCTCGGAGTGAGGTGCGAGACCTGATGTGGGGCGGGTACCTGCACGACATCGGAAAAGTTGGAATTCCAGATGCCGTCTTGCTCAAAACAGCGGGCTTTACCTCCGAAGAATGGGAAGTGATGAAGCAGCATGTGCTGATTGGAGAACGAATCTGTCAGCCCCTGAGAACGATGCGGGGTGTGTTGCCAATTATCCGTAATCACCATGAGCGCTGGAACGGCTCAGGCTACCCAGATGGGCTGGTGGGTGACGACATTCCCTTGCTGGTGCAGGTCTTTCAATTGATTGATATCTACGATGCCCTGACTCACGAGCGACCTTACAAGCGAGCTTATACCCCAGAAGAAGCTCTCGCTATTTTGCTGGAGGAGAGAGACAGAGGCTGGCGGAATCCCAAGTTAGTGCAGCAGTTTCAGGATTTTATCCACCAAAGTGAGATTAAGCCGTTGCTCTCAGTGCCTCGGACTGAAGTGGTTGCTCACCCTGTAGAATCACCTGTGAGTTAATCGTGTAGAACCGCGGTATACTCCGGTGGAACAGATGGAATCTGAAGGGAATGGTAGCGGTAGCAATTTTAGCGGCTGGACGTGGAACACGCATGAAGTCGAACCTACCCAAGGTTTTGCATGGTCTGGGTGGGCGATCGCTGGTGGAACGGGTTCTGAATAGTTTGTCTGATATTGAGCCATCTCGACGAATCATCATCGTCGGCTATCAAGGGCATCTTGTCCAGGAAGCTTTAGCATCTTTTAGCGATGTCGAGTTTGTTGAACAGGCAGAGCAAAAGGGCACAGGGCATGCAATTCAGCAGCTGTTGCCTCATCTAGCAGGGTTCCAAGATGACTTGCTGGTGCTGAATGGAGATGTGCCACTTCTGCGGCCAGAAACATTGCAACAGTTGTTAAAAACACATCAGCAGTACCAAAATGCTGCCACAATTTTGACGGCTCAACTGCCCAATCCTAAAGGATATGGGCGGGTTTTCTGCGATAGCCAAAACATTGTGAAGCAAATTGTAGAAGACCGAGACTGTAGTCCTGCCCAGAAGCAAAATCATCGCATCAATGCGGGAGTCTACTGCTTCCGGTGGCCTGACCTAGAGCGGATACTGCCCCAGCTCAAAGCAAACAACGACCAACAAGAGTACTACCTGACAGACACCGTAAGCTTCCTAGAGCCAGTCATGTCGGTAGATGTAGAAGATTATCAAGAAATTTTGGGCATCAATGATCGTAAGCAGTTGGCGGGCGCTTATGAGATTTTGCAGGCCAGGGTAAAAGACGATTGGATGGCTGCCGGAGTCACATTGGTAGATCCAGACAGCATCACCATCGATGAAACCGTACAGATTGAACCGGATGTAGTGATTGAACCCCAAACCCACTTGCGCGGCAAAACCACCATTCGTGCAGGCGCTCGTATTGGACCTGGTAGCTTGATTGAGAACAGCGAGATTGGTGAGAATGTAACAGCGCTCTACTCAGTCGTGACGGACAGCACCGTGAAATCTGGGGCTCGGATTGGTCCTTATGCTCATCTCCGGGGCCAGGTGGAAGTAGGCTCTGGCTGCCGTATTGGTAACTTTGTCGAGATCAAGAGCAGTACTGTGGGCGATCGCACCAACATAGCTCACCTGTCTTACATCGGTAACGCGACTCTAGGTGAACGAGTGAATATTGGTGCGGGAACGATTACCGCCAACTACGACGGAGTGAACAAGCATCCGACCGTGATTGGCGATCGCACCAAGACAGGCTCCAATAGCGTACTAGTAGCTCCCGTTACCTTAGGGGCAGATGTTACTGTGGCAGCAGGTTCCGTCGTGACCAAAGATGTCTCCGATGGCTCCTTGGTGATTGCCCGTGCCCGTCAAGTAACGAGAGCAGGTTGGCGGATGAAACCGCAGGCTGAAAGTGAGGAGTAAGGAGTGAGGGGTGAGGAGTCTGAAGTCTTGACTTCCTTCATCTTTCCTCCTACTCCTTACTCCTCGCCTCTCTTTACATCGTACCTACCACCATTCCAGACGCTAATTCTAAGGTGTCGCCGATGCGATCGCCGTTGTGATAGGCAGCCAAGAGAACATCACTGGTTTTACCCCAGGCGATCGCACCACTGGCATCAATCCCAATGGCACCCAAGTCGCGCTGATTTTGCTGAGACTCAGTAAAGGAGCGCTCAAAGGCAGCTTGTAGCGGTAAGCCATCAGTGACGCGAACTACAATCCGCGCGGCGAGGCACTCGTCAATAATGTCTTCCCCAATGCCAGTACAGCTAATCGCTGCATGAGTGGTGGCGTAGTTGCCCGCAGGCATGGCAGAATCGCTGACTCGGCCCACGCGCTCGAAACCTTTGCCCCCGGTTGAGGTGCCAGCTACTAGATGACCTTGGTTGTCGAGCGCGACCACTCCAATCGTGCCGCGCCCCGCATTGCTATCGGCAACAAGTTCCTCTGCGACGACACCCGCCATTGTTTTGGAAAAGTTGCCTTGCCGCTCCTGAATCCACTCTTGTAGCCGTAGTTCCGTTAAAGGCTCATGAGGAGGAATTTGCAGTTCACGCAGTAACTCAGCAGCGCCGTAATCAGAAAGCACGCGATCGGCAGCGCTTTGTAAAGTTTCAGCCAGATTGATTGGATTTTTTACCCGAGAAACGTTAATCACACCACTAAAGCGTTGAGTTGCGCCATCCATGAGCGCTGCACTCATGCGAATTTGACCATCGGATTGCAGCACCGAGCCAGTGCCAGCATTAAAACGGGGATGGTTCTCTAGAAGCTGGCAACCCCGAACCACAGCGGTTTGCGCGCTGGCTCCTTGATTGAGGAGGCCATAAACTTCTTCCACGATGCCGTAAAGAATTTGTCGTAATGCGTCTGCTCCCCCCTTACCTTTCAAGGAGCTACCTGCCCCTCCATGAATAATTAGCTTTGGCTGCACCCGTGACATAACTAGCACCTTTATTAAATTAGATAAGACTCAACTGGCTCAAACTGGCGAAACTGGCGCGATCGCAATCCCACCCGACAACTCCCCGATCTATGGATCTAGCGACTGAGCATGGCTACGACGACGGCGACATCGCTCTGAACAGTATTTGACTTCATCCCAGCAGCCTTCCCACTTCTTTCTCCAGGTAAAGGGACGTTGGCAAACCGGACAAATTTTAGTCGGTAAATCGGATTTAGAGCGAGCACGTCCCATAGTCAAAGCATCTAGAAATCAAACGGTGAGCCGTAGGGTACGGTTGTAGATTAGGCTGTTTTAGGAAATAACCTATAACTCCAGGCTTAGTCTACTAAAACCTTGGCTGCTTACCCTCTATTCCTGGTTTTACATGTCTGAAAGTGCCTTAACCAAAGTTCGAATTGTCTTGGTGGAACCCGCAGGTCCGCTCAACATAGGTGCGATCGCCCGTGTGATGAAAAATATGGGTCTGCAACAGTTGGTGTTAGTTAATCCGCATTGCGATCCCCTAGGGCCAGAAGCACGCCAGATGGCCGTTCATGCAGTAGATCTTCTCACCACAGCTCACGTAGTCCCGAATTTGCCGACTGCTCTCCAAGGATGCCAGCGGGCGATCGCAACCACAGCCCGGAGTCGCACCTTAGAAACTGAGTTGGAGCATCCCCGAACCGCTCTCCCTTGGCTATTACCCGGAGTTAGGGAAGTTGAGGAAACAGAGCCGGAAAACAGCTCAGACGCAACACTAACGGATACTTGGCAATCAGCCTTAATTTTTGGGCCAGAGGATCGCGGGCTGAGTAACGAGGAACTGAACTATGCACAGCGCTTCATTCGCATTCCCTCCAGCCCAACGTATCCGTCGCTGAACTTAGCTCAAGCAGTAGCAGTTTGTTGTTATGAGCTATATCAATCTATTCAGATCAGCGCAGAACTCACTGGAATCCCGCCAATCGCCCCCAAACCAACGGCCCTAGCAACGCCTGAATCCTCAACCACCCCAGTGATGGCTCCCCTAGAATCCTTGGAAGGGTATTACCAACAGTTAGAAACTTTGCTCTTGAAAATTGGTTATCTTTACCCGCATACTGCAACCAGTCGCATGGAGAAGTTTAGGCGATTATTTAATCGAGCTGAGCTCTCGGCTGCTGAAGTAGCGATGTTGCGGGGTATTCTCAGTCAAATGGAGTGGGCGCTTCAGCAAAGTCAGAAGTACGAAGAGGTATGAGCCGAAGGCTTTCTTGGAGTCCTCTTAGACATAGGCACAACCTAGACAAGAGGAGGCGATCGCGAGTCATGAGGTGCAGTTGCAGCCGAACAAGGTTAAAATTCATCCAAATTTGTGCAATTAACCGCAAATACGATTAACCTAACGGCAGCGTTGCTCAACGCCCGCAATGAGAAATGAGGGGATTGGTGTGGCTAGAGGTGTACAGTTTAATGTGTTGTGTCGGGAGGCTCGCTAATGACAGATCAAGGTAGCACTATGAGCCGTCGGCACCGTCGTCGCCAAATGTTGCAGGCATCGCAGCAACAAGAAGTTGTGAAAAGACTGCCTAGCCAACCCGAAAATTTGCTTTCCGCTCAGGGCACCATGCCTAAGGCTCCCACGCAATCGCAGCAGCGGGCTAGCCATCGAGCGGGATCTCAGTCACACTTACGGCTCAACTTAAAGCAACTGTTGTCAGGCCAACCAGAGCGGCGTTTACTGCCCCCCGCTAGGACAAACGGGCAACTGATCGTATCGCCATCAAGAAGTAGCGCGATCGCACCTACAACCCGCCGTTCAGCCAGAGAAAGCGGTTTACGCACGTCTAACAATGCTCAGCGTCTCCCCGGACCGCGAGATCCTAACTCAATCGACGATAGTCTTTGGCGCGATCGCTTACTGCCACTCACCCCCAAAGCAGCAACCAAAGAAGCAACCAGAGGAGTAAGTGCGAAAAATTCTCCACTCTCGGAGCGACAAACTCAAGTTAGCAGCCCCATTCCAGGCAATTCATCGGGTTCCAGAACTCGATCGGGCAAACGGACCCGACAACGCAGTCCTAAACTGCACCGCCCTCAACCTACAGCTCAGTCAATTGCTGAGTTGAAGCGTAAAGCCGCTCAGCGATCGCAGCTTCGGCGGTCAGTATCTCCTTTGCTGTATGGCACTCGCCTGTTGATTTTGGGCTTAGGCATTGGGGTCATTGCTGGCACTTTGCTCTCTACTCTAGACCCCAGCCGCTTTATGGCTGGAGCCTCTCAAACGGCTATCAACGCTAAGAGCCAAACTGAGCAACAGGCAAAAGTGGGTAACTCAGCTAAACTTCCGATGCCGTTGAAGTTAAGCCAAGAAGCTGCCTCTCTGAAAGCTGAGATTCAAGGGTTAACCAGACAAACCTCTGGTTTAACCCCAGGCGTGTTTCTGATCGATCTGGATACGACGACCTATGTAGACCTGAATGGAACTGCCGTCTTTCCAGCAGCTAGCACAATCAAAGTTCCAGTCTTAGTAGCCTTCTTTCAAGATGTGGATGCTGGCAAAATTCGCCTAGACGAGCTTCTGACGATGAAGCCTGAGTTGATTGGCTCTGGGTCAGGCGATATGCAGTATCAACCTCCAGGGACAAAATTTAGTGCCCTAGACACTGCATCCCGAATGATCACGATTAGCGACAATACAGCAACCAACATGCTAATTGCTCGCTTGGGTGGGGTTGCGGCTCTCAACCGACGCTTTCAATCTTGGGGCCTCACAGCGACGGTAATTAACAACCCCCTACCTGACTTACAAGGCACCAATACCACCAGCCCTAGGGATTTAGCTACCTTGATGGCCTGGGTGAATCAAGGGGATTTGGTGTCGATGCGATCGCGCGATCGCATGCTTGACATTATGCGGCGCACCGTAACCGATACCTTGCTGCCCCGCGGTCTAGGAGAAGGTGCCACCATTGCCCATAAAACTGGAGATATTGGTTCGCTGATTGGAGATGTCGGTTTAATTGACATGCCCAACGGTAAACGATACGTCATTACCGCTTTAGTCAAACGTCCCTTCAACGACGGGCAAGCTTCAGAGTTAATTCGCCAAATTTCCCGCGTCACCTACAACAATCTCAGCCAATCGGGGGGAGCTGCGAACACTCTGCCGGGGTCCACTACGGCTCCGAGTCCTGGAGTGGGTATGCCCAGCCCAGCAGGAAATATGCCACTGGGCAATCCCGCCAATGTCCCAGGTCAAGGCCGTCCCATGGCTCCTGCTGCCCCCAGCACTTTTAACCAACCACCAGGGTTTAATCAGCAATAAGACTTTCCGAGAGACTTTGGGACAGATCTTCAGCCAGATCCGGGGGGAGATCGTCCGAGAGACTTGCTGCTTCCTCCGCCGCCATTTGGTCTAGAGTCTGCCAAATCTCTTGCAGCAAAGGCTCTAGACCGATGCGCGCTACGGCTGAAATCAGAAAAACAGGGACTTGACTAAGTTCTCTTAAGTGGGCTGCTACAGCCTCCAAGGTTTGTGCAGCTTCCTCCTGATTCTGGATGGCATCCATCTTATTGAGGGCAATAATCTGCGGGCGATCGCTGAGCCCCCGGCCATAAGCTTGCAACTCATCTTGAATGACGTGATAAGTCGCGATCGGATCTTCAGAAGTTGCGTCAATGAGGTGGAGTAAAAGACGAGTCCGCTCAATGTGGCGCAGGAAGTCGTGACCCAAACCCGTACCCAGATGCGCTCCTTCAATTAAGCCAGGAATATCGGCAAACACTGTGCCATCTCCCGTTGGTTTACGCACTACACCTAAATTGGGCACCAAGGTCGTAAAGGGATAGTCGGCAATTTTGGGTCGGGCAGCAGATAACACCGAAATCAAAGTAGACTTGCCCGCATTGGGTAAGCCAATAATTCCTACTTCCGCCAAGAGTTTTAACTCTAGTCGCAGCAAGCGGGACTCGCCAGGTAATCCAGGCAAGGCCCTTTCAGGAGCGCGGTTATGGTTGCTGAGGAAGTGCTTATTACCCAGCCCGCCTTTTCCACCTTGAGCAATGCAAAAGGTTTGCCCAGGTGTAATCAAGTCGCCCACTATTTCATCCGTTACGGCATCATAAATCATTGTGCCGCAAGGAACTTCAATGATTCTGTCATCCCCTGATGCCCCTGTCCGGTTGTTGGGGCCACCTCGCTCGCCATCTTCCGCCTTAAAGATGTGTGCGTATCTAAAATCAAGCAGGGTTTGCAAGTTCGAGTCTGCCTTCAGAATCACGGAGCCGCCTCTACCACCGTTGCCACCAGAAGGCCCCCCTGCGGGTACATACTTTTCACGCCGGAAGGCGACTAAGCCATCACCGCCGTTACCCGCCTGAACTTGAATTTCTGCTTGATCAATGAATTGCATGGGGATGAAAACTGAAGCGTTTATCTATCCATCATAGGTAACTACTTCTCCCTTGAGTTGACTTAATTTCAGCTCGAATTGTCTGTGCCATGACTGTCTCTCCTGAGCGTAACAATCTCGGCGATCATTAGCGATCGCCTCTTCAGGCTAGGTCAATTAGCCATGTTCGTTAACTTGTTGTTGCAGCCACTCATCTACAGGTTGACCGTCGCGTCGTTTTAGCTCAATTTCGATGACTAAAACTTTCTGGGAACCTGGAGGGGCAGGTTTTTGGTGAAACAAAATCTCGTAGGCAGCAGGATCTTCGTTGCGCTCCCGTAGCCAATCTTGCACCTTCATGGTGGCAAAGAGCGATTGACCCTGCTCAAACATGCGCGTAATTTGCATTTGCAGGGTGTAGGGGTTGTACCGAGGCATCGCTGACTCCGATCGCTGAACAGTACCCAGATTTTAGCTTGGGGAGCGATGGCGGTTATGGATTAGCAGTTAGCCAAATTCAACCGCTAACAAACAACCACCAATCGCTATAAATTACCGAGCAATGAAATGTGCCCAAACATTGCCATCTGGGCCTGCGACTCGATCCATGTAGCTGTAGGGGTAAAGCAGCTTACGGCCTTCGGTGTCATAGTAACCAGATAGAGCATCGCCCCAGGGGTCGTTTACGATGAAGCCTTGCGCCGTGTAACCTACCACGCAAACAATATGGCCAGTCGGTGTGAAGTCTCCCCCCATCACTACTGGGCGACCATTGATTAGTTCGTCCTTTACGGCTGCCCAGTTGCGAGTGGTGCTAAAGCTGGTTTTGAAGCCATAGGCCTTAATCATTTCTGAGAGAACCGCATTATCGGTTTGCGATCCTTGGCCGTAGCGGTTGAGACACCATTGCAAGAGTTCATCCTCTAATTGGCCGCCTTGCGATCGCCGTCCGTAATAGTAAAAAATCATCGCGATCGAGGTGACGTTGCAAGTCGCCCAGGAATAGCGCGGATTGTCCCGTTGGGAAAAGTAAGGAACATTCAGTTCCACCTGGGGAGGCATCGGGTTGAAAGGCTTGGTGCCCCGCTTCATCTGGATAAAGTCAGGGAAGAGATAACCCGTGTTGCCAAACTGAGGCAATTCTTCGGTAAGGGAGGCTTTGATATGACCATCGGCGATCGCGTAACCTGCCACCCCGTAAACACTGCCTGCCGTTAGCGCGAACTTTTCTGAAGCTTGCAGACTGGCGGAATCAACCGGACGTTTTTTGAACACAGTGGTTTTGAGCACCGTGGCTGTGAGGGCGTCTGGGTCAAAAGACACAACTTTATTGTTGTGCTTGATCTGAATGTGCTCCCAATAGATATAGCCTGTTTGCCCAAAACCCTGAATCGGAGCAGCCAGAGATACCCGGAAGTGACCTTTGATCGCAGCGTATCCAGTGATTTGTAAAGTTTGGCCCTGTAACAACTCAGCTCTTTGGTTGGCTGCTAATGAGGCAGAGTCAGCAGGCTGAGCCTTAATTAAGGTGGTTTGCGTAACCAGAACCTGAGCGCTTAAAGGTGTGTTAGGAACATCGCTGATATTAAACTTGAAAACCTGTGCTCCCTTGCTGAGCTGCACATGCTCCTCAAAGAAATAGCCAAATTCTCCAATCGGGGCAATGGGCGGGTCAAGCACCACTTTAAGATGTCCATCCACTGAGCCATAGCGACTAACCTTGAAAGTTTGGCCTGCCTTTACAGCTACCTTCTGCTGAGCGTTGAGGCGAGCTGAGTCGATGGCACGAAACTTAAATAAGGTATCTCGCAAGACTTTTAAGGTTAGCGACTGACCTACCGTCATCGGGTCGGTGCTGACAGTCAGGTAAATCACTTCATCGTCAACCAGCTTGCCAACGCTGTCGGTGCCTTTGAGTTTTAACCAGCGAGAGCCCGCTGCCTTAAAGCCTTGGTTTAAGTTCACCTGCCAAGTGCGTTTTTGAGCATCCACCATCACTTCCAAGGGATACTTGTCCTCTGCGGCGAGTGAGACTTTGGCAATTCGTAGTGGGTCATAAGTTCCCTTGAGAACCACGGCCTGATTGATCAGAACTTCTCTGGGGCCACTGTAGGTGAGTGCGGGTGGTGCAGAAGCCACTGCTGGAGTACTGGGCGGATTTTGGGCTTGGGGGTTAGTCATAGTGTCCTTAGTCGATGGATGACTCTTTCTTCTAGTCTTCTATCTAGAGTGGCGACTTCATCCTATGGAAGTGGCACCCTTCAACTTGAATTTTGAATGGCTATGCTTCTGATTGCTCACTCAAGGCAGGGGGCAGAGGCAAAGCACTCAGGGCAACTACAGTTGGAATGGAATACTTTCCGCCACATGCCGAAAATTAGGTCAGGTACTTCTAGCGCTAAGCTACTTCCTGCTTCTCTGACACCCATCTGGCAGAAGGCTGAAAAGAAAAGTCCCAAGATGATGGCAACCTTGGGACTTAACAACATAAATGAAATTAAACAGTACTAATCAAAAATCACTAACGCAGTGCTAGGGGCTATACACCCAAGTCAGCCAAAATATCAGTTGCATGGGTGTCGGTCTTCACAGTGGTGTAGACGTTGCTGATGGTGCCGTTGCTGCCAATGACATAGGTGACACGCTTGGCATAACCACCCCCATCGACATCGTAGGCTTTCGTGATGGCACCGTTGACATCGGCGAGGAGAGGGAAGGGAAGATTAAACTTCTCTGTGAACTGCTGGTGGGAAGCTTCGTCATCAATGCTGACACCCAGCACCACAATGTCTTTGCCTTGATACTGGCTGTAGTTGTCTCGGAAGCTGCAAGCTTCTTTGGTGCAACCGGGCGTGTCGTCTTTGGGGTAGAAGTACAGCACAACCGCCTTGCCTGCAAAGTCAGACAGCGAAACAGTATTACCGTTGGTGTCTTTGGCTGTAAATGCGGGGGCAGTATCGCCAACAGATAAAGGCATAGATTCGGCTTCCTTCTAGTTTCTAGGTTCAGTTCCAGATTGTAACTTACCGAGCTTTTTACAGCCCTAGCGGGAGTGATTCCAGAAGGGGGCGATCGCTGCCTACTACTTGAGACTGAGCCGTAAAACGTAAAGTTATACTTCAGGCGCTTGATCAAGTACTTTGATATTCTGTAGTCTTTGTTACAGAAATATTTTTTAGTTCTTAGCAGGAAAGTCGCTTGACTGATAGCAATTTGCCAGTTGATTTAGCAGTTGCTACTCAATCTCAGACTAAGGCCCAGGCTAAGACTCAAATTAAGGAAACTGACTTATGAAAGCTCAACTGCAATATTCTCAAACTGCTTTTGCTCAGACTGCTAACTTTTGCTGGCTCCCTGGTCTGGCTCCTGCCCCTACCGAAGCCGAAGCTTCTACTTGGGTGCATTTGCTCCAGCCTCCCAGCACTTTTAGCTATGACGAAGCTTTGCTAATTTGTCAGCAGTCTGAAGATGAGTGGCTAGCTTGGGTACCTGAGCACGGTGAAGTAGTGTTGCACGTAAACCAGTTTTATCGCGCTGCTTAACTCGTTCAGGCTCCACAGGGAGTGCCTACAGTTGACTTGAAGTGACGCGATCGCCTCATCCAAGGCTAAATTCGATGCTAATGAGTAGCAGCTAGCTCTACATTTTCCGAATCACTGACACTGGGTTTAGGGAGCGCAACTTGGGTGCGTACCCACTCAAACCAGGCCTCCAAGCCTTCCCCAGTTTTGGTGGAAACCGGAATGATTGTGGCGTGAGGATTCATCTGCCGTACATTTGCCACAATTTGCTGAATATCCACTTCCAAGTAGGGCGCTAAATCCATCTTGGTAATCAGCAAGCAGTCAGCTTCTTGGAACATCACCGGATATTTCAGTGGCTTATCTTCACCTTCGGTGAGGCTGAGCAACGCGACCTTGGCATGTTCTCCCACTTCAAACTCGGCTGGGCAAACTAGATTCCCCACGTTTTCCACCAAAACCAAATCGAACTCATTGGGGTTGTAGTGCTGAGAGAGCTGATGCAAACCACCCGCTACCATCTTGGAGTCGAGATGGCACGAGCGTCCGGTGTTGATGGCAATGACCAGAACCCCATACTGCCGCAAGCGATCGGCATCTAGTTCGGTCGTCATGTCGCCTTCAATCACTGCAATTTTTATCTCACTGGTCAGAGCAGCTAGAGTGCGCTCCAGCAAAGCTGTTTTTCCAGCGCCAGGACTGCTCATGAGATTGAAGCAAGTAATACCCCACTGATCAAAATGTGCCCGATTATGGTCGGCTCCAGCTTGGTTGGCGTGGAGTAGGTTAATGCCGAGGGCAGCGTCGAAGGTTTGGTGCATGAGTTTCAGTGAGAGGTAATGGGGTGAGGAGTGAGAGGTCAGAAGGAAGGGTTAGGCGATCGCTGCGTTAGCTGGGTCAGAATTAGCAGCGTCAGCAGTATCAGCAGAGTATTCAATGCGATCGATTTTGAGTTCGCGGCCAGAGCGGATGTCTTCCATTGGGGATTGGCATTGGGGGCAGGCATATTGCAGGCCAATCTCAGGGGCGTATTCTGCTTGGCAACTGTGACAAAAGGCAATTAGAGGAGTTTCTGCGATCGCCAGTTTTGCGCCTTCGAGAAAGGTGTTGCGCGTCTGCACCTCAAAGGCAAATTGCAAGCTGACGGGTTCTACACAAGTACATTTGCCCACAGTCAGGTGAACTCGGCTCACCTTAGGTTGCTCTGGTTGCGCTTCCCACCAGTCTTTGACCGTGAGGATCAGGGCCTTGGTCATATCAGTTTCGTGCATCCTTCAGCTCCACTCTGCGACTAATTCTGGGGTGGCTTCTGGGTGAATGAAACTCGGCTTTTCTTTGCGGGGTAGTTGGCCTGACAAGACTAAATGAGCCATTGTGTCGCAAATGACGCGAGTCGCCATTAGAGAGGTGATGTCGCTGATGTCGTAGGGAGGCGAAACTTCTACGATTTCAAGACCGCAAACGGGGGCACGCTGGACAATTTTGCCGAGGAGATAGAGGGCTTCGCGAGGCATGAGACCGCCGGGTTCGGGCCAGCCTGTACCAGGGACAAACCCAGCGTCAATGCAGTCAATGTCAAAGCTAATGTACACGCAGTCGGTGCCATCCATAGCCCGCTCTAGAGCAAACTCTACGGCTGCATCTAGGCCCATTTCCATAATGTCTGTGACGGTCAAGATGTTGGTATTGCGCTCACGGCAAACTTTCACGCCTTGCCGAGGCACTTGCCAGCCTCCAATGCCTAACTGCACCAAGTTTTTGGGGGGCGCGTTCTTGATGTTGTTGGCATGGAACCAAGGACAGGTATGCATGCGCTCGTCTAGGTCAGTCTCTTGGGTATCCACATGGCGATCGAAGTGAATAATGCCAACTTTTTTATCGCCTAGGTGTCGACAGATGCCACGAACAGTAGGATAACCAATTGAATGATCGCCGCCCATGATGATGGGAAAAGCACCCGAACTAAAAACGTGGGCAATGCCCTTAGAAATCTGATCAAATGATTTCTCGTTATTCGCCGGAATTGTGAAAATATCCCCCACGTCACAGAGTGTAATTTGCTCTCTTAGGTCAATGCCTAGCTCAAAGTTGTAAGGGGTATAAAGTGCTGAAATCCGGCGAATTCCTTGGGGACCAAAGCGAGTTCCGGGGCGATACGTAGTACCCGAATCATGGGGCACTCCCACGATCGCGACATCATATTCCCCAACTCTTCTCACATCTTCTAAGTAAGGCGCTTTGAGAAAAGTATTGATGCCTGCATAGTGCGGCAATTCTCCGCGAGAGAAAGTGGGGATGGTGCGATCGCGAATGCTTTCAGCCGCTTCTAAGCCATACTCCAAGCCTCTAGAGACTTCTTGTTGCCAGCCAGTCAGGGGCAACTGTGTCTCCAGTTCTAGGGCACGATTGGCTTCAGTTTGGCGCTGTGGTGAGTCGCCATTAGGACTACGAAAAAGCGAATCTTCAGTCATGGTTTGTGGCGATGCGAGTGGATTAAAAAACAGAGAAAATTGCAACACAAAAGCCCAGGAGAGCCATAGCAGTTCAACTCTGCTACGTACCTCCCGGGCTTTTTTCCCGCCGTGTGACCAGCTAGTATTTCTACAAACAAATTGCCGAAATACTAAAGACTGGTTGCCTCTCTCGGACCAGACGTTTGAGCCATCAAAACTAAAACCGGAACCCTAGAAGCAATTAAATTGTTGTGATAGTTCTAGCAACAGCTCAAAAGCAATTGTGTATTGAAAAATACAAAGTTTCGCGATCGCGAAACCTGAAGGCAATCTGACAGACCTTCCGGACTGGTGGCGATATCGCTGAGAATCTAAGATTAGGAGATAATGCAAGCAACTGTAATTTCAGTTAGCTGCGTTACAGCTTGATCTTTGACTCAACATCCTTGTGCTTCTCAATGACTGTAGTCAATCCCAACCGTTCTAGAACCATTCACTATCCCAGCCGAACCGTCAAGCGAGCTAAGCAGGCCATGCGTTGTGCTCCATTTCGGGGCTACTTGTTTGTCACCATGCACCAGCAAAGCGTCTCCCTACAGGCGATCGCGGGGTTCACTGGAGTACAGCAGCGATACACGCGCCAGCCACTATCAGAATTGAAGGCTGAGAGTGCTTTGCTATGGTTAATCCAAGTGGGAGTGCTACGGCGAGAAGTAGATGGTCAGGGTTTGACGGATAGTTTTCGGCTCACGCCCCTCGGTCGGCAAATCGTAGAGCAGTGGCAACTGCAAGGAGGAAATTGGCCTAGTGCAACGCTATGGGACCACCTCTATAACGCCTTGAACCGTTGGGTAAGACTACCTATTTAGTCGGTGCTGATGAATGATTGAAATGGGATAGCCAGCGAGGACCTCGGATGAAAGCCATTATGATCGTGGGCACTACGTCCCACGCTGGAAAATCGCTACTGACTGCGGCTTTGTGCCGAATTCTGAGCCGTCGCGGTTGGCGGGTCACTCCTTTTAAGGGCCAGAACATGGCTCTTAACGCTTACGTAACCTCAAGCGGAGGGGAAATTGGCTACGCTCAAGCCGTACAAGCTTGGGCCGCAGGGGTCAGCCCTCGCATTGAGATGAACCCAATTTTGCTCAAGCCTCAGGGAGATATGACTTCCCAGGTGATTCTCAAAGGCAGAGCAGTAGGCAAAGTCAGTGCAGCCGACTATTACGAGCATTATTTTGAACCAGGCTGGCAGGCGATCGAAGAATCGTTGCGCCGGCTGGGCGAAGAATTTGACTTAGTGGTGTGCGAAGGAGCAGGCAGTCCTGCCGAGATCAACCTCAAGCACCGCGACTTGACTAATATGCGGGTGGCAAAACACTTGAATGCGTCCACCATTTTAGTCGTGGATATCGATCGCGGTGGCGCTTTTGCCCATATCATCGGCACTTTAGAACTCCTAGAGCCTGACGAACGAGCCTTAATTCGCGGCATTGTCATCAATAAGTTTCGCGGTCAGCGATCGCTCCTGCAATCCGGGATCGATTGGCTGCAAGAGCGCACAGGCATTCCTGTCATCGGTGTGATTCCGTGGATGGAAGACTCTGGTTTCCCAGCCGAAGATTCACTAGATTTGTTCGAGCGTCGTACCAGCCAGAGCAATCGTGATCTAACAATCGCCGTGGTCCGCCTGCCTCGGATTTCTAACTTTACTGACTTTGACCCACTGGAGTCAGAATCAACCGTCACCGTGAAGTACGTGGGTCCAAAAGATTCTTTAGGCTATCCAGATGCGGTGATTATTCCTGGCTCTAAAGCCACGATCGCTGACTTGCTGACTCTGCAAAAAACTGGCATGGCCGAAGAAATTCAGAACTATGCTGCAGCCGGTGGCACCGTCCTCGGAGTCTGCGGTGGCTTCCAAATGCTGGGTAAAATTTTGGCAGACCCCGAAGGGCTGGAGGGGCATGAAGGTCGCTATAAGGGCCTGGGGCTGTTACCCCTCAAAACCGTGATTACAGGGCAAAAAGTAGCTCGCCAGCGTCTAGTCAGTTCCAACTTTCCTCAAACTGGACTGCCTGTTTCGGGTTATGAAATCCATCAAGGCCGAACCCAGGTGATGGAAGGGGAAGGGGTACAGTTGTTATTTGAAGATGCCAATTTGGGAGTAGTGGACAAGAGCTTGTCTGTATGGGGCACCTATCTGCATGGCTTGTTCGACAATGGCCCCTGGCGGCGAGCTTGGCTAAATCGCCTCCGACAGCAACGCGGTCTGAAGTCTTTGCCAACCGGAATTTCCAATTACCGAGAACAACGAGAAGCCCTTTTAGATGCTCTGGCTACTCAGGTTGAATCACACTTGGATTTAGGCCCCATTCTTCCCTAGAGAGGCACAGTCAGCCTTTCTCTGAGCAAGCTAAAAAAATAAGCGCACCCTCTATTCAAGGTGCGCTAAATGTCCCTAACCCTTTGGGTGCAACGTACCCATTTGTCCTTAAGCTATACAGTAAAGGCTGGCTCGTCAGAATGCCGTTAGATTTAGCTTTATTTTAGGGTTTTGTCATGAGTGTTTGCATTCGCTTTCTACCAGACGATGTCACGATTGAGGCAGAGCCAGGAGAATCATTACTGGAAGTGGCTGACAGAGCGGGCGTTGACATTCCCACGGGGTGCCTGATGGGGTCTTGCCACGCCTGTGAGGTAGAAATTGAAGGCGGGGAAACGATACGGAGTTGCATCTCAGCCGTTCCGCCAGGGCAATCGCAACTCACCATTCAACTATTCTCCGATCCTAGCTGGTAAATTCTTTTTGTAGAGAAATTATTCCCTTGGGGCGATGCCAAGCTAACAATCACTTGCCTCTCCTGAGAGACGTAGGAATACTCTTTGCTGCTTATCCTGATTGGTAACAGTACTAATCAGGAGATCAAGAATCATGATTCCCAGGGGTTTCGCCATTTTGGGAGCAAGTTTACTCACCCTAAGCTTCTTGCCTGCGGCTTCTGCCCAAACTCCTAGGCAACTGGCGACTGGTAACTTTACGCTCTCCGGAGAATCACTACGCGGTGTTCAAGGTCGTAGCATCAGCCAAGATTTCCCCGTTGGGCGATCGCCTCGACCGTTAGTTTCATCCACTGGCTCCAACACTAATACCACTTCTAGCCCCCAAGCAGATCTAGCGATAGAACCACTACCGAGAAATTGGACCGTAGGCGATCGCGTAGATGTAATTCTCGATCGCTCGTCCGGTGCGGTAGTTGAAACCACGCCTCTGCTGGTTCAGGATGCACCCGCTACCGAGTCACCAGAATTGCGAGTGCAGTATCAACTGTTGCAAGAAGATCAATAACCTACGTTTGGACGGCAAATGCTTCTAGATCAATATCCCAGCTGACCCATTGAATCACTGAGTTGACGCAGGGTTAGGAAGCGGGAAACTGGCTAGAGAGCGATCGCAAACAACGGAGCAACAGCGTATAGAACGTTGAGATGTGGTTACTTGTTCTTGGTCTGAGTCTTGGCTTGCTCGATCGCGATTTCGCGCATGGCTTGGAAGGAACTGACATTAGCGGCCCCTTCGATCGCTTTAACTGCCAAATCCTGAACCTGTTTGAGGGCAGCACTAAGCTGTCATGAGAGCGCATGAATCCGGGTCTCCTAATTTTGTAGGGTCTCCTGTAGGAATTGGATGCGTAATTCATAGTTGCGCTTGTTCCCTTCTACGTCTTTGGCATACAAATCTGCTTTGACCTTGGCTTGGTGATGAGCAATGCCCTTGCTTTCTTCCTTGGCGCGTTTGATCGCCGCCTCCAACTCTTTGGGGAAGCCTTCCACCTTTTCCTTCAACTCGGCAAATTGTTTCTTATATTGAGCGATCGCGGTTTCTTGCTCGGTCCACTGTTTTTCGTGCGATCGCCAACGCTCATTTATTGCGCTTACGGCTCTGTGAAGTGTGAGTTTCCAACCAATTTGTCAAATCAGCCTCACTATTGAAATCCCAGAGAGCTGTGTCTAAACTCCAAAGTATGTTGGTAGAAAGGCGAGAAATTTGCTCTTCTAAGGCTGGTTCCAGGCTTCCGAGTTGATGTTGTAACCGTTGCAGAACTCGATGTCGTTGGTACTCTGCTTCAGTTGTGAAATGATGAATTTCTGGCTCAATGACTTTGTAATCTAGCGTCACGATCGCCTCTGTGATTCCAGCAATCTCTGCGTCTGGATCGTCCCACCAGGGAGGCTCAAACATCACGAGAAAGTAGTAATACTTTTCACCATTCCTCAGCACTTGAGAGGAAAGCTCTAGTTTTTGAAATTTAGGTTTTTGGTGGCTCATTTGATGAATGTAGGCAGATGCTACGTCAATCACAGCATCAATGCGAACATCTAAAGGAGATTGACCATTCCAGGTATAAGTGCGGTGTTCATCACTGACATAAAAGGTATGTTCTACGATCGCCTCATTGCGATGTGAGGTATGACCGCAAAGTAATTGCTTCATGAATTGCACCAAAATTGATGGCTTGTGGAGAAATCTTTGTAGGGGCGAAGCATTCGATAGCAGCATTAACTCAACGATCAAAGAATTGTGGTCGAATGCTTCGCCCCTACGGTGCGTAATATTTAGGCACTCATGCGATTGGGGGAGCTTTCAAAGGCACGCATGGCCAGGTCTTGAGCCTGACGCATTGCAGCTTGAAGTTGATTGGAAATTTCGGTGATTTATTGCGTTTGTTTTTGGCTTTTAGCTTCGAGAGATTGGATTTGCAGTTCGTAGGATTGCTTGGTGGCTTCCCATTCTTTCTCGAACAAATCCGCTTTGACCTTTGCGCCTTGATTAGCTTCGCGAATACCTTCCTCTCTAGATTTCTTAATTGCTTCCTCTAATTCTGTAGGGGAAGATTCGGCTTTTTGGCGATAAGTTTCTAGCTGCGTTTGGTTCCCTGGCAAAATCCGCTCTCGTTCTGACCAATCTTTTTCTTTGGCCTGAGCTGTTTCCTGAAGTTCTCGCTCAATTTGGCGTTGTTTGGCTTCGTAATCGTCGGTGGCAATGGTGCGCGATCGCTCAGCTTCTTCTTCCTTGGTGGCGACCTTGGACTTACGGTTTGCCGCTCCGCCAAAATCTGTTGAAATGCTTCTAAAATCTTGGCTTTGCTATCTTTGACAACACCTGAGGTCATGAAACATCTCCTAGAACTAGAACTTGAATCACTGAATCTGGAAAGAACTTGTTTGGAACCAACTCGAACTCGCGGCGGGGAATGTTTCGGAGGGATTTCTGTTAAAGTGAAATCAGGATTGCAAACTGTGGTTTACATTTCCTGAACACTATTATGGCATTTACTTCGGAAAATGTAAAGCCAGCAGACTAAATTTGCAAACTATAGTTGTCAAAAACTTGTCCTAACTGTCAATGCAATGGAAACCGATGACTTTGGTAAGAAGGTGCGCGATCGCCGCCGAGAAGAAAAACTCAGCCAGGAAGAACTGGCACAGCAGGTAGGAATTTCCCGCAACTACCTGTCGCAAATCGAGCGCGGGCAGGCCACTAATCTTTCCTGGCAAGTGATGGAACGCCTCACCTCGGTATTGGGGTTGAAGCAAGAACAAACGGGAACCTTGGAGGCAATGGCAGATTTGCCGTCCAGCTTGGCGGAGTTTGCCAAAACCGCAGACCTCCCCCCGGATGATGTGTTAATGTTGGCGCGGCTCAAGTACCGAGGTCAGCAACCCACGACCCCGGAAAAATGGGAATTGCTCTATAACGTGATTAAAATGACCGTTGGTAAATAGATTCGCCATTAATCCAGTGAGTGAGGCAAAACGGTTCCATGCAGTACAGGCATCCTGGACAAGCTTTCCTGTCCCGTCATGGGCTGCTGCAAACTGAGCAGGATGTGTTCCGCTATGTCGAATTTTTGCGGCAATCAGCAGGGCTGAGTGATGAACCGCCGATCGATCTCTTACGCATCTACCAAGAATTTGGCATGCCTACGCCTCTGCGGGCACCGCTAGCCGATCAGCAAGGCATTCTGGTGGATAGTGATGCAGGTTTAATTCTGATTAAAGAAGATGACCCTTTAGTGCGGCAGCGCTTCACCGAAGGCCATGAGCTGATGGAGTTGTTGTTTGACGCTCAGGAGCGGTTATTGCAAGGCACCAACACTCAACGACCCTGGCAGGCTGAGCAAAAAGAGCAGTTGTGCGATCGCGGAGCCGCCGAGTTGTTGATGCCTACGTCTTCGTTTTTGCCCCAACTTCGCAGTCTCGGCTTTTCCCTCCGCACCGGACAAATTCTGGCAAATCTCTACCAAACCTCGTTGCTCGCCACTTTACTCCGCATGGTGCAACACGAATCTGGAGCCTACGCGGTAGTAATGTGGCACCGGGCTCTACGTCGTCGGGAAGCAGAAGGTTGTCTGCCAACCAAACCACAACCTAAAAAGAAACTGCGCGTGTGGTGGCGGGCCAAGGCTCAAGGTTGGAGCAGCGGCTTCATTCCCAAAAACAAGTCAATCCGCCACGACTCCCTCATTGCTGAAGCGTTTCACAGTGGACAGCCTCAAACAGGTACAGAAGCCCTAGACTTTGGCTGTGGCCCGCTTCACTGTTATGTAGAGGCGCTCCCCATCCAGTTAGGTGGCAAATCCTGTGTTCTATCTTTGTTGCATCTACCGTCGCCTAGTCGGTAAAGCTACAGCGTAGGTAGCACTTGGAGCGCGGACATCTTGCCCACGCCATCAAAATTTTAGCTATTTACTTAGCTGTACTCGGCATTCTCATCATTCCTGGCATGGGTTGCATCATGTCTTTTTTGTTGTGATTCATCATGCCTGACATGTTGCCACCCATCATGTTTTTACAACAGCTACAGCCACCCTCGTTAGCTGGCTGCATGGTTGGCTTTTGTGTTGGCTGTTGCCGAACAGCGGGTTGATTCATCGGTTTTTGAGTGATTGACTCACTCATCTTGTCAGCAGCCGTTACTTTCGTGGGAGTTTGGTTTTGCTCAGCCGCTGATGCAGAGCTTACCGCTACGGTAAACAGGCCAAGTGTCGCGATCGCACCACTCAAAATTGCGGCTTTGCCTTTTGTCATACTCATATTGAACGCTCCATTTTTAAGTCCCTCTACTCAGTAGAAATAGTAGAGATAGGAATGGAACTATCTTAGAGCCTCCAATTGGCCAGAGAATCAAAGCAATTTGAGGTGGGCGATCGCGACTGCTTAACGCTAGCTCGACACGATTAGGCTTCTACCTGGGTTTTAGCTTGCAGTGCGTATTGCTTGAAACGCTCTAGATCGGCTTGGATCGTGGATTCCACCACACGCCCTAAGAATAGATTGTCCATCAGCTTGCCAATGATGCCAGGGATGGCGTAGGAAACGCTGAGTTTGACGATGCTGCTGTTACCGCGATCGTAAAAACGAATTGCTCCTCGGTTGGGCAAGCCATCCACCGATTCCCACTGAATAATTTGCTGCGGCACAATTTTGACGATGCGCGATTGCCAACTAAAGGTCCAACCGCCTGTAGCTAGCTTCCAGCGAGACAGATCTGGGTTGTCCTCCTGCACTTTCACTGAGTCAATCCACTTCATCCAGCGGGGCATTTGCTCCAGGTCAGACCAGAGACTCCAGGCCAACTCAATGGGGACATCGACTTCAACTTGGACGCTATGTTCTAGCCAATCAGACATGCTCGGATCTCGCTGATGAAGGTGAGTTAGATCCCCCCAACCCCCCTTATTAAGGGGGTTAGTGAGTTAAGCGTTAACTGCGATAGGTTGGCGGTTCTCAGTCACTTGAGAAAAACTAGCCAAAATTGCTTTAGCGGCTTGTCCCCCGGACAGTGTGGCTCCTTCCATGCTATCGATGTAGTCTTGCTGGGTGTAGCTCCCTGCCAGGAAGAAGTTGGCGATCGGGGTTTTTTGGGGAGGACGGTAGGGGTCCATGCCTGGAGCTTCGCGGTACAGCGATTGCGCCAGTTTGACGACACTATACCAGGTCATGTTCAGTTCTCGCGAAGAGGGGAACAGGTCATGCACTTGCTTGAGGACATGCTGAGCGATCGCCTCGTTACTCTGTTTAATAAACGGATCGCCCGGAGTCAACACCAACTGCAACAATGACCCTTGCCCCGGACGGTAGTAATCGGCAGGACTAGACAGCGCCAAATCGGAGAAGCAAGAAAAGTCTGCATCAGCCGTGTAGAGCAGGTTATCAATTCCGGCAGCGTGCTCTAATTGTTTACGAGCTTGGGGGTCTTGTAGTTCCGTCACCCAACCATCAAACCGCAGTTGAACCGTCGCTACAGGAACCGCATCGAGCTTGTAGATATTGTCGAACTCGGACCATTGCCGCCATTCGGAAGGTAGGAGGCGTTGCACCCCCGGTACATCACAGGCACAGAGGTAAGCATCCGCAGTAACGGTTTCTTCGGTGTCACCGTTAGCAATCACTAACCCAGTGACTTTGGTTTGATCACCTGCGTCTTCAAACAGGACTTTGCGGACACCGCGACGGGTGTGAATCTTAGTGCCGCGCGATTCTAAATAATTCACAATCGGCTTGAGCAAATACTCGTGCGGAGAGCCTTTGAGCATGTTCAGCTTGGAGGCTTCGGTTTTGGTGGCGAACATCTGGAAGATCGTCAGCATGCAGCGAGCCGAGATGTTTTCCGTGTCGATGAAACCCAAGGCGTAGGCGATCGGGTTCCACATCCGCTTCAGGCTACCATTCGAGCCACCATGACTGCGGAACCACTCAGCAAAACTGACGCGATCGAGCGCCCGAATTTGTTTCATGCCACCTTCGTAGTCGATCAAGCCGCGAATCATCGGGCTGGTGCCGAGGGCGATCGCATTTTGCAGTTTATCGAGGAGCGACAACTGCCCTGTGGTAAAGAAGGCTTTCAGACCGTTGAAGGGGGCACCGATGGGAAAGCGGAAATCGAGTTCCTTCACTACACCGCCGCGATTGACGAAGGTATGCGTGTGTTGCTTGGGCAGCAAATTCTCAAATGCGCCAACCTTTTTCATCAACGCAAACAGATTGGCGTAGTTAAAGAAGAACACATGCAGGCCCATCTCGATGTGGTTGCCGTCAGCGTCTACCCAACTGCCAACTTTGCCACCCACAAACGGACGAGACTCAAAAATCTCTACTTCATGCCCTGCATCGACTAAATCGACGGCTGCGGCCATGCCAGCAAGCCCCGCCCCAACGATCGCAACTCGCATTCTGCCTTTCCTGATAATTGCTTTACATATTTTAAGACAGAGTGAGCAAGTGAGGTTCAGACCCAATCGATCTCTAACTTCAGCTCCATTGGGCCAATGCCTAGTTCTTCGGCGGAGAGCGATCGCGCTTCCATCAACGCCAGCATGTCTTTGACGGGTGGTTTGCCACGGGAAGCCCCAGTTACTCCTTTAGCAATCACTAAGCCGCAACAGCTTTTCGTTTTTTTACAAACTCGCTCCCATTTTTTGCGAGCGGCTGTGTAAGCAGCATTCTCCTCAATAAACTCTTCAAATAAATGCAGATCTCCGTTGTTAGTTTGCAGAACCCCTAAGTCGTAAGTTGTCCCCGCAAACGGATCTTCACCAGGGTTAAAACAAATAGCGTTTAGGCCGCCTGCCGCTTCTAGACCTTGGATCAAAGCTTTGGCTTTGGGCTGCGAGGTTTGAATGAACACAACAGGGAGACCTTCACCTACTGCTTCAGCGCGGGTATCAGCGAGTTGATAAAAGCCTGAGTCTTTTCTCAAGAGTTCGACAGTTTCCCAGGGCAAAATTTCTAGCCAGCGTAGACAATCCTTGGGCACCAAATCATCGCGCAGCACCGGAAAGTCTAAATCCTCGTCTTCGTCATCCGTCAATGCCGCTAATTCAGCAGCAACATCGGGCAAGGTAGAAACTTGGACGGAAATCTGTGATTGCTTGGATTTTATGCCTAGTTCAGCCAACGGAATGCGGTAGCGGCTACTAATAGCCGGGAAGTGTTCGAGCGATAGTTTTTTGCCATGCTGCCGAAAAAAGCGATGGAGCGCTTCTGCGGCAATTGAACAGGCGATCGCTTCTTCCTCATACAAATACGATCGCATGCGCTCCAGTGGGTGCAAATTGCCAAAGCTAGGTTGTACTTCCGAAGGTGGCAATTCTGACAAATCAAGCGTTTCGTCGTCAGTTTCATCTTCCGTCTGCTCGAAGGTGATAAACATGCAATCTTGCTTTAGGAACGCAGATTCCATGTGATCGCTTGAGTCTTGGTTTAGGATCTGTTGACGAAATTGCTTCAGGGAATCCAACGAACG
The DNA here is from genome assembly GCF_014695845.1 of Trichocoleus sp. FACHB-591. NCBI lineage: Bacteria > Bacillati > Cyanobacteriota > Cyanophyceae > Leptolyngbyales > Trichocoleusaceae > Trichocoleus > Trichocoleus sp. FACHB-591. The sequence goes on along the minus strand of NZ_JACJPA010000110.1, from coordinate 203,233 downwards.
ATAGAGCAGAATGCCATATTCCATGCCCATCATGCCCATGACGCAAGCATAGAGGGTCTCCACATCCCATTGATTAATCTCGATGGCTAAAATTTGATGCTCGCCTAAAATTTCCCAAGGCTCACCGTCCCAAAGCTCATAAGCTTTCTCAGTCAAGGCTTTGGCATAAGCCGGAGGCAGTTGAGGCGGGCGGACGCTAGCAGCTTCTTGAAAGCCCTTAAAGATTTCATCAATCAGGGGTAGGTCTGGCACATAATCAATCACAATGTCCAGATTTTGGAGAACACCCCGGAGGAAAAACTGAAGTTCGCGATCGCGCACCACAATCTTTTGCGGACGACCTGGTAAGGCAGGGCTATGAGGATGCTCCATTGCTTGCAAAAGGGCTCGAACCACCGCCTCTGCACCTGTTTCTAAGGGCACAATATCCATCGCTCGCACCACTGCCTGCGAACCGTCTACCCAGAGAATGCATTCCCCTTCCCCTTTCAGCTCTGCCCCAACACTTGCCGCTGCGCTATCGGTCAATGGACGGCGATCGCCCTCCCAAACACTAGGAATTTGTTGCAAGTTTTGCAGGCGACGACAGGTGGGGGGAGTCAGAGTAGTCATAGACCGAACCAGTGATTATAGAAGGCTAGGACAAAGGGGAAAGCTCAATGGTAGCCATATTAAAGCTGAAACGTGGGGCTCGTCGGGCAGAGCTGAGAAGCAAGCAAAATTCAGGGGCTGTTGCCCAGTCAGCCTTGCAGCGCCAATGGCAATGCCAGCGACCTACGCAAAAAACTTCTGCTAGAGAATTTATCGTACTAAATCTGGCTTAACCTAAGCCATTAAGAACACAAGGGAAAAGCACAGCAGACATGGCTAGTTTGCAATCGCTCAGCTGCAATCGCGTTCGAGCAATCGGCTATCGAGGTTAAGATCTAGAGTAGAACCATCACAGCGAGTTTGAGGGGTTTGGCTGGTACAACCAATTTAGCTGAAATACCCTTCAGAAAATAGACTGAAAAGCTGAAGCAATCTACGTTTTAAGAAGCATAAGGAGTCACACCGAGCAATGACACAAGCAACTCAGTCTCAACAAGGAATTTTGCTAACGGAAAATGGCCTCCGCCAAGTGCTCGCGCTGCGAGAAAAGCAAGGTAAAGATCTCTGCCTGCGGGTAGGAGTGCGCAATGGCGGTTGTTCTGGCATGTCCTACCTGATGGATTTTGCTGACCCCAAGGATATTCGTGAAGACGATGACGTGTTTGACTATGACGGTTTCAAAGTCATCTGCGATCGCAAGAGTTTGCTCTACTTATATGGTTTAGTGCTGGACTACAATGATGCCTTAATTGGCGGTGGCTTCCAATTCACCAATCCCAACGCTTCTCAGACTTGTGGTTGCGGGAAGTCATTCTCAGCTTAATTAGCCAGCTTTGAGTTTAGAACCGTAGCCCAAAATTAGTCCAAAACTACGAACCATGCTCCCCTCAGCATGGTTTAATTTATTGCTGCCATCTCAACCATTCAAGTTTTGAACTGATATGACTCAGACCATTGAAGATCTCTTTGATGCAAGCATTGAACGCTACAAGGCAGGAGAAGGCCCAGACACCTTAATTCCTGTGTTCAAAGATATTTGCGAGCGGGCCCGCAAAAGTAGCCCTGCTTGGACTTGCTTAGCTTGGCTGTATCTCTTAGATAACAAACCTACCCAGGCTTACAATGCAGCGCAAAAAGCCGTCAAACTCAATTCGCAAGATCCGCAAGCCCAAGTAAATTTAGCGATCGCCATGCTGGAAACCTCCAAAAAAGGCGTCCGTGATCATATTGAGTTAGCTCAACAGATCATGATGGTGGCTAAAGAATTAGAGGACGAAGTTAAACAAAATCTTGAAGAAGGATTAAGCAGAAAACCCGATTGGAAGAGTTTGCAGCGAGTTCAGCAGTGGCTATTCGAGGCCTAGGAGCTGCATGTGGTAATGAACTGAGCGTTTAGAGATATAAAACTCTCTGTCTATTTATATCGCTCAACAATTACTCAAACAACTTAACGATAAATCCGAAAATCTAATGATAAGATTTTATGAACTAAGCGATAAGCTGAGCTTTTAGCTTTATCGCTGGTTCATTTTTAACATTCACGGAGTTAGGCCGCCATGATCATTGAGAATGTCGCTGTTAAGCCAGAAACTCGGAATCACAAAGGATTTTTTGTTCAAGAAACTTCTTACAGGCTGGTTGGGATGGATCAATCAGGCTGGGCTTTGATTTGTATTGATGATGCAGTTTGCCACTATGTAGATCCAGACGATCTGAGCATTCCCGGAGAAGCAATGAACGATCTGGACTAAGCAGACTTTTTAGATAGTTAATTTCAAAATTATCAATTCTGCTTCTACAATTGTGGCTGTACTCATTGCAAGTACGGCCATCTTTTTTTGTAATCTATTTTTTGTGGCTCTCAGCCTAAACAATTGATGAAAGACAACCTTTTAAAGTGGATTAATCTAGCGCTTGTTGCTGATTTATTTTTAGTTTTATTTAGCTTCTTCTGGCTCGCGATCGCAGTGATAGGCCGTTCTGCGGGCGTTCCTCTAGGCTTAGATTTGTGGTACAAGCTCTGGGACCCCGTATTTACCCCAGCGCTAGGAATTCTGATGGCAGGAGCCTTAGTCAGTGGAGCCGCTAGCTGGATTTCGCAAAAACTGAACCCCAAAATCTGAGGTTTCCAAAACTGTAACTTGCCACCCTGCCCAAGGACGCCAGTGACACAGTAGATATATCCGCTCGATTTAAGTGTTGAGGATATATGAACTGTGCCCATCTAAGTCGTTTTATTAGCACCAGAAATCACTATTTAAAAGCTGCATTCCTGTTATTGGGTGTCATCGGACTAGGCGCTTGCCAAGCTCCGTCAAACACCAGCCCACTCACTAGAACCTTAATGGTTTCGGGTAAAGGTGAAGTCAATATTCCGACGACGCTCACTCAAGTTCAACTGGGAGTGGAAGTCCAGAATCAGACGGCTGAGGCTGTGCAACAACAAGTGGCTCAGCGATCGCAAGCTGTGGTTGAGCTCCTCCAGTCTCGCCAAGTCGAAAAGCTAGAAACCACTGGCATTCGGCTCAGTCCTCAATACAGCTATAAAGATGGAGAACAGAGCATCAAAGGCTACTCGGGGGCAAACATGGTCAGCTTTCGCATGCCGACAGACAAAGTTGGCACCTTACTAGATGATGCTGTCAAAGCAGGCGCAACCCGGATTGATAGCGTTTCCTTTGCTGCCTCTGACGAAGCGATCGCCACAGCGCAGCAAGATGCAATTCGAGAAGCCACCGACAAAGCTAAAACTCAAGTGAGTGCCGCGTTAGGTGCTTTAGATCTCCAACAACGAGAAATCGTCAACGTTCAAGTAATGGGTGGTAACCAAATGCCCCCACCGATGCCAATGGCGATCGCTGGAGAATTAACTCAAAACAGCAAAGTGCCTACGCCCATAATTGGTGGAGAGCAGGAAGTTGCAGCGATTGTAACGCTACAAGTCCGTTATTAACACTTCTGAGGCTAGAACCCTGAATGCTGAAAAGACAAAGCGATCGCGACCCAATAAAGAGTGGCGATCGCTTGATAGGTAACTTAGGACTAAGCTAAAGCGCTAGACAGGGTCAGAGCTTCCTTTAGTAGCTCTGCCTTATCGGTTTTCTCCCAAGGCAACTCTAGGTCAGTGCGGCCCAAATGACCATAAGCAGCCACATCTTGGTAGAAGCGACCACCCCGCTCAGCAGGGAGTTTTTGCAAATTAAAGGCTTTGATGATACCCGCTGGACGCAACTCAAAGTGCTCTTGCACTAGCTCTAGGAGTTTCTCATCATCTACCTTGCCCGTACCAAAAGTCTCCAGCATGATGCTGACTGGGCGAGCCACACCAATGGCATAGCTTAACTGCACTTCACACTTCTCCGCTAGTCCAGCCGCCACAATGTTTTTAGCGACATAACGGCAAGCATAAGCAGCACTGCGATCTACTTTAGTGGGATCTTTTCCAGAGAAAGCGCCGCCACCGTGACGAGAGTAACCTCCATAGGTATCCACAATAATTTTGCGTCCCGTCAGACCAGAGTCACCCTGAGGGCCACCAATGACAAACTTGCCTGTAGGATTTACGAGGAAGCGCGTGTTCTCATCGGGTTCCACAGAAATATCTGCAAAGATTGGTTCTACGACCAAAGACCACAAATCTTCCTTGATCTTGGCTTGCACCGCAACCTCATCAGTAATGTCACCGATGGTAGCTGTATGCTGCGTAGAGATTAAAATAGTATCGATGCCAACCGGACGGCCATCTTCGTAAGCGACCGTGACTTGAGTTTTACCGTCTGGGCGTAAGTAAGACAGTTGCCCCGTTTTTCTAACGCTTGCTAAGCGACGGGCAATTCGGTGAGCCAGACTGATCGGCAAGGGCATCAGTTCTGGTGTTTCGTTGCAAGCAAAACCAAACATAATGCCTTGGTCGCCTGCTCCGGTGACATCCAGGTCTTCTGTGCTGGACTCTTCGCGGCGCTCCTGTGCCGCGTTCACACCCTGAGCGATGTCGGGGGATTGCCGATCTAAAGCTACTAAGACGGAGCAACTATTGGAACAGAAGCCGTTCTCGGCACCTGTGTAGCCAATCTCGGCAATTTTCTGGCGAGCTAGCTCAATGTAGTTGACGTTGGCTCTGGAAGTAATTTCGCCAGTAATCAAAACCAAACCTGTATTGACAACCACTTCAGCCGCAACTCGGCTAGTGGGATCTTGAGCCAAGAGGGCATCTAAGATGGTGTCAGAGATTTGGTCGCAAATCTTATCGGGGTGGCCTTCGGTAACTGATTCAGATGTAAAAAGGTAGCGACGAGACAAGGAAATATCCTCTCTTTAGCTAAACGGACTAGCGCTCAGGGGTTAAGTTCCGGAATTATACCACTTGTGGTCATGCTCGTAGCCCCCGACCTAGGCTCCCATAGGCAAAGTGCTTCTCTGACGGAGATCAATGGTTTGCAAGCAATTTTTATTCTGCGCTCAATACTTCAATTTCTTCCCACCGCGCGATCGCTACATCTGCATCTGGTAAATCGAAGGACTCAGCCCATCCCCAGGTTGCCCCAATCCCACCTGCTGCTCCCGCTGCTTTCGCCATCACCAAATCCGCACTGGAATCACCCACCACCAGCGTTGCCGCAGGGTCTACCTCCAACGCTGCGCAAGCCTGCTGAAGCAATCTGGGGTCAGGTTTCGTGAGCCCTAATTCAGTGCCCATTAGTAGATCAAAATACGGCTCTAACTCATACCTTTGAGCAAAATCTTCGACATTATCGGTGCTATCTGAGGAAAGAATAGCCGTCTTCACGCTAAAGGTTTTGAGCGATCGCAAGCAAGGCAATGCACCTGGATAAGCGGCTGTGTAGTCAGCCTTACGCTGAAAATGCTGATCTGCTGCTTTGAAGGCTGTCTGAGCGATCGCTAACGACTGCACCCAATCTCGACCCGTGGCCGCAACATAAGCGGCAGCAGCAATTTCATTCTCGCGACGACTGCCCACTGCTAAAGCGCCAGCAGGATTGAGGCGATCGCCTACTAAACCAAACATTCTCAACAGCGATGCTTCTATGCCTAGGACTTCTAGATTTAGCAGGTGCGATCGCATCTGACCTAACTTGATCAAAAAAGATTCTGAATTCGCCAGCGTCCCATCCTTGTCGAAAATCACCGCTTCAATATTGGTGAAGGTTAAGTGCTGGCAGCGAACGATCGCCAAATCTATCCCTCCTGCGAACTTATTAAAGCAACAAAATAAAGGCAATAAAAATGAAGAGGAGTCAGCCCCTCTTCATTCAAAAACACTTAGATAATTGATCGCTAGCTCACAGAGAAAAACGATCTGTAGCAGCACTAGCCCAGGAACTGAAATCTAGTCGTTGAAAGTCTAGATTTCTACAGCTGAAGGTTGCTCTTCTACCACTTCTTCAGGAGCTGCTGCTTCCACCACTTCTTCCTCGACTTCCTCAACTGCGGCAGGAACCTCTTCGATGGTCACGCCCTCTTGCTGCGCTCGGAGCTGCTCACGATACTTAGCAGCCATTTCCTCTGCCTTTTCATAGACAACCTGAGGATTCTTTACCATGTCGCCGGGTTCTGGTTCCAGCTGCTTAGTAGAGAGAGAAATCCGACCACGCTCAGCATCCAAGTCAATGATCATGACCTTCACTTCATCATTGACGTTGAAAACGCTGTGGGGGGTGTCAATGTGATCGTGAGAAATTTCAGAGATGTGCAACAGACCGCTCACGCCACCGATATCAATAAATGCACCATAAGGCTTAATACCGCGCACGGTACCGATCACCACCTCACCAACTTCCAGGCGGTTCATCTTACGCTCAACCAGCGCCCGACGATGACTGAGGACTAGGCGGTTACGATCTTCGTCTACTTCTAAGAATTTTAAGGGTAGCTCTTCGCCAACCAGCTCTTCTTTAGGCTTACGAGTACTGATGTGAGAACCAGGAATAAAGCCGCGCAATCCTTCAATTCTGACCAGCGCGCCACCCCGGTTGGTCGCAAATACGCTAGAACGAACCGTCGCATCTTCTGCTTGCAACTGACGGACCCGCTCCCAAGCTCGCATGTATTCAATTCGACGAATAGACAGAGTTAACTGTCCGTCTTCATTCTCATCCGTCAAAATGAAAAATTCGCGAGTTTCGTTCGACTGCAATACTTCTTCGGGAGCGTCAATGCGGTTAATTGACATTTCCTGAATGGGAATATAGGCAGCCGTCTTAGCACCGATGTCAATCAGAGCGCCCCTCGGTTCTAAGCTGAATACTGTGCCGGCGACCACATCGCCAGGGCTGAAATGATAATCGTATTTGTCGAGTAGGGCTGCAAAATCGTCGTGTGTAAAGCCAATGTCCTTAGCCGTTGTTTCCTGATTGACCATGCTAATTGTTTCCCAGTGTCTAATCTATTTGGTAGTTTCGTCTCCTATCGATGTACACGCACGTTTACTAATGTGCAGCCTACACCTGTATCCCCCCCAAGCACTATTGTAGGAGATCTGCTCTAGATGGTTTGTGGGTTCAGAAGAACTATCATAACGCAATAGCTTCCCCCGCTAATATCTTTAGAGGGGTTTTTATGAATTTCTATAACAGTTTTATAATTCTTAGGAATAAGCTTAGGAATGGGTCATAAAGGCAGCGGGTGTTTCTTGCTCAGATCCTGCCTCAGCGCCAGCTACAACATCAATGCTGCTCTCAGCAGCCTCACTAGCGCCCTCTCCTTGATTGAGACATCCTTGCAGGTGATTGAGCGTATCAATGAAGTCTCGAATCCCTCGAAATTGACGATAGACTGAGGCAAATCGAATATAAGCAACTTCACTCAGAAACTGTAGGCGCTGCAATACTAATTCACCAATCTCGGTGCTCGGCACTTCGCGTACTGCTCTTTGCTGTAGTTCAGCTTCAATTTCGTCGACTAAAGCTTCTAGTCGGTCTGAGCCGATGCCCGTTTTCTCGCAAGCCCGCACAATTCCTCTGAGCAGTTTGGAACGGTCAAATGATTCGCGATCGCCATCTCGTTTAATGATTGCGATCGGCACATACTCAATGCGTTCGTATGTCGTAAAACGGCGACCACACTTCAAGCATTCCCGCCGCCGCCGCACACTTTGACTCGCCTCCGCAGAACGAGACTCAAGAACGCGATTATCAGGGTGTTGGCAGAAGGGACACCGCATACTTACCTAATCCTTTGAGCAGGAAAAGAATCAAAGGTGAAAACCTGAGCCGCTTCAATTGCAACCTGTTCAGAGGCAGAGAAGTAAAACTCTCTAAGAACAGCGCCGAGGCTCAGGTCATCAAAAACTTTGAATTGTTGCTTCTGGGAGAATTTTACACCAGTAATGTAATTTTACTGAAATCTGAAGCTATTTACCGATCCGGGGTGGCTCACGGAAGGCGATCGCAAAGAACAGCACTCCGATCGCCAAAGTCAAAATCAAAATGTAAGCAACGGCTTCCATGTCAAAAATTCCTGAGCAATCTAGCTAACTATTAGTTTATCAACAGAAGGAGAAGAACGGCCTAACGAATTAACCTCTATAGGTTGAGACGTCGTTAGACCATTCTCAGCAATTTCTCCAGAGTCTTAGACAGCTTCCTTCCGGCGAGTGCTCTTGTCACCCACTTTCTGGAACAGACCCCACTCAACTTGCTCCTCAAGGTCAGCCTCAACCCCAGCAAACACGTCGCGGAATAGAGTCCGAGAGCCGTGCCAGATGTGACCGAAGAAGAACAAGAGCGCAAAGACGGCATGTCCGAAGGTGAACCAACCACGAGGGCTAGTCCGGAATACCCCGTCAGAGTTTAGAGTTTCGCGATCGAACTGGAAGGGCTCACCCAATTGAGCCGCACGAGCATAACGCTTCACAGTCGCAGGATCATTGAATGTTTGACCATCCAATTCACCACCGTAGAAGCTGACAGTTACACCAGTCTGCTCAAAGCTGTATTTAGATTCAGCCCGACGGAATGGGATATCTGCCCGAACTACACCTTCGCTGTCAGTCAAGACAACTGGGAAGTTCTCAAAGAAGTTAGGGATACGGCGCACAAACAGCTCGCGACCTTCAGAGTCCGTGAAGACAGGGTGTCCTAGCCAAGTCTGAGCGATTCCATCACCTTTATTCATCGGACCTGTACGGAACAAACCACCCTTCGCAGGGTTGTTGCCCACATAGTCGTAGAACGCTAGCTTCTCAGGAATCTCTGACCAAGCTGTTTCGAGACTGCCGCCTCCAGCAACGCTGGCTTCAACACGACGGTTGATTTCTTGATGGAAGTAACCTTGGTCCCACTGATAACGAGTTGGCCCAAACAGCTCAATGGGGGTGGCAGCATTGCCATACCACATCGTACCTGCGACCACAAAGGCAGCGAAGAAAACAGCCGCAATACTGCTAGAGAGTACAGTCTCGATGTTACCCATCCGCAGCGCTCTGTAAAGACGCTCTGGAGGACGAACACTGAGGTGGAATAAACCAGCAATAATTCCAACCGTTCCAGCAGCAATGTGGTGAGCCACAATACCACCAGGGTTAAAGGGGTTAAATCCAGCAGGTCCCCACTCTGGAGCTACAGGCTGGACACTACCTGTTAAGCCATAGGGGTCGGAAACCCACATTCCAGGTCCAAACAAGCCTGACAAATGGAATGCACCAAAGCCAAAGCAGAGTAGACCAGACAAGAACAAATGAATGCCAAACATTTTTGGCAAGTCGAGGGCAGGTTCACCAGTCCGAGGATCTCTGAACAGTTCTAGATCCCAATAAACCCAGTGCCAGCAGGCAGCGAGGAATAGCAGACCGGAAAGGATAATGTGAGCAGCTGCAACACCTTCAAATGACCAGATACCAGGATTGGCTGCCGCTTCACCTGCAATGCTCCAGCCACCCCAGGATTGGGTGACGCCCAAGCGAGCCATAAAGGGTAGAACAAACATGCCCTGACGCCACATGGGATTCAGGACAGCATCGCTAGGATCGAAAATAGCCAGTTCATATAACGCCATTGAACCGGCCCAGCCTGCCACAAGTGCAGTATGCATTAGGTGTACAGAAATCAGTCGCCCTGGGTCATTCAGAACGACTGTGTGTACTCGGTACCAGGGTAGTCCCATTGACTACGCTCCTCCTCTAGATATTCCTACTTCAACGCTTCTTTCAGCATTTTGTTAAGGTGCCGGATACTGATAAACCTACCAGATCTAGAACCGCTGTAACTCTTTTGCCGTTTAGCACTGTCTACCAAAATTGCCTCTAAACAAGACAGCTTAAGCAGTTTGACAATGCGCTTATAAAGATGAAATGTATAAAGAAGTGTAACCAGTGTTAGAGCCTAATGCAAGCAAAGTTGATGGTTCCGCAATAGTCCTTCGTGACTTGTAACAGCCTTCAAGATCCTGACATCTTCCGGTTTCTAACTAAGAGCTGGCAGAATGGGCCTCCTGGGTCAGATCAGCAGCAAGTCATTTGTTAGCTTAGAAACGGGAAGCTTTGATTCTGAGAGAGACTTTGCATTTCTTGAACCTTGAGTGGCTAAGCTGATACATTTTTGCTGCAATGCCCATGCCACTTGGATGGAGCGGCTTTTGTGATGATGGGTGAATGTAACGAAGGGATAAAGAGGGGAACGGGTATCGGGTATGGGAAATATTAAGTTCATTAAAGAGAATAAAGAGATCATCGCAGCGGATGGAGCCAACCTGAGATTTAAGGCGATCGAGAATGGGATTGATATTTATACCTTCATTGGTAAGATGACGAACTGCGGCGGGTATGGCCAATGTGGTACCTGTATTGTCGAGGTTGTAGAAGGGCTAGATCATCTCTCTCCTCGCACTGAGGTGGAAGATCGCAAACTCAAAAAGAAGCCTGATAACTATCGATTAGCTTGCCAAGCTCTCGTAAATGGGCCTGTGAGCGTGAACACTAAGCCTAAAAGCTCTTAAGGAGAGATTGAGGGTAGGTGTTGGCAGGCGACCCATCTGTGATACAAGATAGACAGAGCACTGAAGGCTCTTTACAAAGCCCAGTTCTAACAACAGCATTGCCAGTGGCGGCAACTTGTTTACTTGAGTGAGCTGGGCCTGTTAGTAACTTTGAAATGAATTTGAGGCTGGGTAATGGAAGTTAATGAATTAGGCTTTGTCGCAAGTATTCTGTTTGTGTTGGTTCCAGCAGTATTTTTGCTGATTCTCTATATCCAAACTGCCAGCCGACAATCAGCAGACCAAGACAAATAGTTTGCTTGAGAGATCGTAGAGACGTTTGGGTTGTGCTTTTACTTTCCTCTCGACGGCTGCAAAACTTGGGTTAATTTACGCTTCCGATCAACTGAATTGGATTGATACTGCTAAGCGCCAACTTGTTATAGAGTGTGGCGCTTTTGCTATGGCTGCGCTCAAACTCTCCGTTTGAGCAAAGTTCTTTGGTGGGGTAGGCTGTTGCGCTCCCAGAACACGCGATCGCAGTAGCCCTGAATGTGGCGATCGCTCTCTGCTAGAGCCAAACGTTTAGCCGCCAAGCAAGCATAATATTCATCCAACTCAATTCCTACAAACTGCCGCTCCAACTTCTTAGCGACCACAGAAGTCGTTCCAGAGCCAAGAAATGGATCGAGAACCACAGCACCCACGGGTGAGCTAGCCAAGATAATTTTGGCAATTAGCTTCTCTGGTTTTTGGGTGGGATGGTCAGTGTTTTCGGGCATAGACCAGAAGGGCACGGTCATGTCGGTCCAGAGATTGGAGGCTGCGGTCAACCGAAAGTTGCCCTCTGAGGTATTTTGCCAATCTTTAGGCTGGCCCCCACTATCTGTATAGGGAGCGCGAACTTGGCGCTTCAGTTGCACGGACTCAGCATCGAAGTAGTAGTCTTTTGAGACGGTACAAAACCAAATATCTTCGGCGCAGTTTTTCCAATTGGCTTTGGCTCCTCGACCTTTTTCGCGTTCCCAGGTGATGCGATTGCGGACTGTGAGATAGCGCGAGGCGATCGCATAAAGGGCGAGAGAAGATTGCCAGTCCCCACAGAGATAAACCGAAGCTGTGGGCTTGAGTACTCGTACTAGGCGAGACAACCAGCTATCTACCCAATCACTGTACTCTTCTAGCGATCGCTGCTTCACCCATTGCTGATTGAACTGCTTGGTGAGGTTATAGGGAGGATCAACCACCAATAAATCCACAAATTGCTCTGGCAACCAGTCCAAAACTTGGAATAAGTCTTGGCAGATGGTTTGGTTAAGCAGCACATCAGCGGTAACTGGACCACTTAACTGCAACAGTTGGGATTGGTAATGCGATCGCTCCGCTTCTGTCAACGTCAGGGTACGATTTCGAGCGGCTCTGACTCTCTCTGCCACGTTTCACCCTCTAAAACAGGCTTGGCTCTAGAGTAGCGTCTGCAAAACCGCTCAGAAGTTTTGCTTCACAAAGCAACAACCTGGACTAGATTTCAGGAGTGCCTGCCTCTAGCCCAGGTTGGTTGACTCAACTCAATTAACTGCAAATTTAGCCGACTGTACGCTCTAGCAACACAGGGCAATTGGCATAAACCCGCACGTAATCGGATAGGGAACCGCCTAGCAGGCGATCGAGATCAGGCAAGCCTTTGCCAATTGCAGGACGGCGATCGGGAGAGCCTAACATCAACAGGTCAACGCTCATCTCTTCGGCTAAGCGACAAATTTCTTCTCCGGGCTTACCGCTGGTGGAAATGCAACGGTAAGCAATGCCCCACTTTTTCGCCGCTGCTACAGCAGGGGCCAAGACAGGATCTTGCTCTGGATTGTGCATGGTCACACCAGATCTTTCTTTCTTGGGATTAACGTGAGTTAGGAGCAATTGTCCGCCCTTCACATCGCGCAACAAGAAGGTCGCTAAGTCGAGTGACTTTTTAGCCGAGTCAGAGTTATCCATGGCTACCATGACGCGATGGATTTGCTTTACATAAATGTCGTCCTTGACGAACAACATGGGACGAGAAGAAGCTTGGAACACATACTGGCTGACAGAGTCTTCTAAAATTGCCTCTAGGCGCTTGAGGCCACGGGAACCCATAATCACGAGATCGGCATCAATCTCATCAGCGACGCGGCAGACTTCATCCTTAGGATTGCCTTCCCGTAAAATTGTCGTAACGTTGCCCGAATCAAGGTGCAGGGATTGTATAGCCGCCTCTAAGAGCTGCTGGCCTTGCTCTCGCTTTGCAGCCATTGCTTCAGCCGTAATTTGGGGCTGCACTACGTGGAGAACTGTAACGGATGCCCGTTGCATGGACGGAATGGCCATTAAAGCCTTGAGCATCTCTTCAGAGTGTCCATTTCCGGAGTCAGCTAGCAGAATTCTCTCAATCATGGTTTCGCCTCGTGCCCAACAAAATTGTCTAGTTTCTTAAATTGATGCCTGAACAGTTCAGTGATTGGTAACACCTTTTAATCATTCATTAAGTTGAATGATCGAATGGCTCAAAAACTTTAGCCTTCTTCTTACAAGATCATCATATCTACGGATAGTGAATGGTCCTATTCTCTTAAAGATTTGTGATTCCAACTTCTTGTTAAGAAATGTCACGATTATTAGGCCAAAAGTATCTGTGTAAAGGTTTTGTAGTAATCCAAGTCAGTTTTTGTCTTGGGAGGGAAGTAAAAATCGACGGTTTGAATTAATTCAGCAAAATTGGGTCTAGGCAAACTTAAATAATGTGAACAACTAGTGTAAAAATTAGTTTAGAAATTAATGTAAAACTTAGATTTTTTAGGCGATCGCAACGTGTCGGAAAGTAAACAAATACAACCTCAAGTCCCTACTTCGGGAGCCATTCAAAGCCCACCGTTGTTCGCATCGGGAAGTTGGTTTGAGTACCCGGTGCGGGTTCATCCTAACCATACTGACTATGCTGGAGCCGTTTGGCACGGTGCCTATGTAGCTTGGATGGAAGAAGCTCGGATTGAATGCCTACGCGCGATCGGCATTGATTATGCTGACTTGGTCGCGCTGGGTTGTGACTTGCCTGTAGTAGATCTGTCAGTGCGCTATCATCGCTCCCTCCGCCTGGGGATGTCGGCGCTCGTGAAAGCTCGGATGGCCGATGTGGATGGAGTGCGAATCAACTGGGATTACCAGATTCAATCTCCGGACGGCGCGGAACTGTACCTGACAGCGCGGGTGATCTTGGTAGCGGTTGATCGGGAAAAAGGCAAAATTATGCGGAGACTGCCGCCCGCTGTCAAAGATGCCTTGGCTCGATTGGTAGGTGTGAGCTAACAGGCTTGCAATTAGCTGCCAAACAGGAACTGCCAAACAGCCTGAACAATTTGGAGCACTTGATTCCATACTTCTTGGAAACCAATACCAAAGAGCAGTTGCAGAGCCAAAATCACTAAAGCGACCAAGATGGCCGTTTTGACTGTGGTTTTGACAAGGTTGATTAAAGCCGTAAAAACTAGCGCCGCTACGATAAGGGCAACTAGAAGCAGGATTAGTTCTCCACCCATCATCTCACCTCCAGCAATGACTTAGTCGCAGGAAATCGGCTTCTACTTTAACGGTTTCTGCAACTGTTGAATCGCGGCGATCGCTGTTTGCCGATCCGACTGGTGTTCAGGCAGAGTCAGTAACTTGACCGCCTGTTGCAAATCTGTCAGTGCCTTAGCGCGATTGCCTAAACTCAGATACGTTTTACCTCGATAGTAATAAGCCTGACCAAAGCTCGAATCTTGCTGGATTGCCTGGTTAAAGTCTTGCATAGCACTTGAGTAATCGTTCAGCTCTAAGAGAATCTTGCCGCGACTGTGGTAGGCAGGAGCAAACTTAGGATTGAGCCGAACTGCTTGGCTATAGTCAGCGATCGCCCCTTGCTTATCTCCTAACTCTGAGCGCACAAAACCACGATTGTCATAGGCAATCATCGAGACAGGGTTAAGTTGGATCGCTTTGTTATAGTCTTGCAAAGCACTGGCGTAGTCCCCAGCCAAGCGATGTACTAAGCCTCGGTGATAATAAGCATTACTGTAGCTAGAATCAGCCGCGATCGCTTTATCCCAGTTTTCAAGGGCTCCTGGATAGTCCTTCTCTTCCAACCGAACCAATCCAGCTTGATAAAACTGTTCAGCTTGGTGATTTAAGTTTGCTGCATCGGCGAGAGAGCTAGATGTGGCACAGCCAGTCAGAAACGCACCCAATAACACGATCATTCCTAGAATTTGTGGAACATGTTGATGGGTTGGGCGCTGCATAACTGAAGTGCCAAGAAAATGACTGGAATGAGTCGATGTTAGCGCAGAGAAATCAGGCGATCGCCTTGGTTGAGTTCTTCTGTTGCTTGCAGAACGGCTTGTCTAGCCCATTGGTCAGCCGCCACAATGTCTTCTAAGGTTGGAGTCGCTGAGTTTTGGGTTTGGTAGCGATCGCAAGCGGTTTCGATTAGGCGAGGGATATCTAAGAAGCGAACCTTTTCGTCGAGGAACAGGGCTACTGCTTGCTCATTTGCAGCGTTGAGAACCGCTGGCATCGAGCCACCCGCACGACCCGCAGCATAAGCCAACTGCATACAAGGATACTTCTGGTGATCGGGAGCGCGGAAGGTGAGGTCGCCTGCTTTCACTAAATCGAGGCGTTCCCAGTTGGTGTAGATGCGATCGGGCCAAGACAGAGCGTAGAGCAGAGGTAGGCGCATATCGGGCCAACCCAGCTGCGCCAAGACAGAGGTATCTTGCAGCTCAATTAGTGAGTGAATAATGCTCTGGGGATGGATGACGATTTCGATGTCGTCGTAGTCCATGCCGAAGAGGTAGTGCGCTTCGATGACTTCCAATCCCTTGTTCATGAGGGTGGCCGAGTCTACCGTAATCTTCCGACCCATTGACCAGTTGGGATGCTTAAGCGCATCAGCCACTGTCACCTGGGGCAGTTTCTCCACAGGCCAATCGCGGAATGCACCACCGGAAGCGGTCAGCAGAATTCGCCGCAGTCCACCTTTGGGAACTCCTTGTAAGCACTGGAAAATAGCCGAGTGCTCGGAGTCGGCAGGCAACAGTTTGATGCCATGTTTCTCGACTAAGGGCAGCACAACTGGGCCACCTGCAATCAGAGTTTCTTTGTTAGCGAGGGCAATATCTTTTCCGGCTTCAATAGCCGCGATCGTGGGTAACAAACCTGCACAGCCAACAATTCCAGTAACTACGGCTTCTGAGTCGCCATAGCGTGCCACCTCGACAATTCCCGCCTCTCCCGTGAGTAGAATTGGTTGGGGGTCGAGGTCTGCGATCGCCTCTTTCAGCTCTGGCAGTTTCTCCTCGTCACAAAGGGCCACGATTTCTGGCTTAAATTGCCGAATCTGTTGCGCCAGTAGTTCGACATTCCCTCCAGCCGCTAACCCAACAATCTGAAATTGATCGGGATATTGGGAAACAATGTCTAGCGTTTGCGTACCAATCGAGCCAGTGGAGCCGAGGAGAGTAATTGCTTTCACAATCGCTTAAGAATTGACTGCAATTCCACTATAAATGGCGATGGACACGTTCTAACCAACCAGAAGCTGGGTTTATTTCTGCTCATCTCATGCTGCTGGCTTTATGCATGGCGATCGCTTTACGAACCCTTAGCCTCTCGGAACATCATTAAAAGGTCAAGGGATACGGGCTCAGCAACACCGAGGATGGTGAGGATGGCATGAGCTTGACCACGATGGTGAGTCTGGTGATTAAAGAAGTGAGAGAGAATTTCGCCCAGAGGTTGACGGTGAGCTGCTCCGTCGAGCGTGTGATAGCTCAACTCTTGATTAAGGTCTGCTTCAGTTAATCCTTCAATAAATTGCAGAATGCGATCGTCTTCGGCTTCTCTGGCGGCTTGGAGGGAAGGCAAGTCATCAAAGGCGATCGCGTTTAATTTATCAGGATGCTCTCCAGTCCCAGTCATACGACGCATCCAAATGCGATCGGCGGTGAGGATGTGGTTGAGGGTTCCTTGCAAGCTGCCAAAGTATGCACCCACGTTTTGACGATAAGCTTCATCGGGCAATTCATGAGCCATTTTGTAGAGTCTGGCATTCGCCCAAGCGTTATATTTCGCGATCGTGACGAAATGCGATTTTAGGGTCATAATCTCTTAAAACTAGGAGTTTGAAGCTTAGCTATTGAGTATCATGGCTTAGTCTTTTTAGACATCCTGCAATAGCAACGTTGCACTATAGAAAGGCTCTCCGTCTAACATTAAGCGCTCTAACTTCTTTAGAAGTAGGTCTTTCAAATGCAAGTTGTTATGTTCGACCAGAACGGCTCGCAAATCATGCCCATCCATTAAGATGATGGATTGATAATTCTTTTGCTTTAGCAAAGAAGCTACATTCTTTGACCAGCCGTTAATTGATAAGAACAGCCCTATTGTCAGCCAACCAGAACGATTTATGTCTCCATAAAGGCTGTCAAGCTGTCTTATATCTGTTAGGTTTTGAGTCCATATGCATTCAACTAAACAGTACCAGCCATCAAGCTCAAAGGATCCGTCTATCTGATCTCCACCTTCATTTCTCTCAAAACTCATCCGTGCTGGAATTTCATGGAGTGAAAAAATACGGTTTAGCAAGTCTTCAAGCAAAAATCCCCTTTGCTTCTTGTCTCCTACCTTTTCCATGCTTGCAAATTTATCAAATTCAATCAAAATCTTGGATCGAGCTAGAGAGAATTTTTCCTGTTCTTTAATCTCTTCAATCTTCGTTCTTTCAATATCTCCTCTTAGCCTTTTAACAATCTTCTGGCATTCATTGAATAGAATCTCATCTTCAGGAGTAATAGCTTTTTTGTTTATTAAACTTTTTGCTCTCCAATATTCTAATAACCTCTCTATAAGTTCACCTACTATAGGGTTGGGTTCTACTGCCCAAAAGCGTCTTAAGCGCTTTGCGTTTGAGCCAGCACGATAACTATATTTTTCATCGTATATATCAATAGATAGTCTTTGTAGAATGAATTCCTGGAAATCAAATTCTGAAAAATCAAGTACACAACCACGATTCATTACGAGCAGTTTTTTTAACTTAAGCTTTTCAATGTTAGTTAAATCTGACATTGCACGTTCTGACTAGCCATAAACTAAGCAGGGTATAGGTACATTTTATTCTGCCCACTTCTAATAGAATGTCTCAGAAGTAGCTCAAGGTAACATTAATCACTTGTAACTCCCCCTTAGTCCCCCTTGAAATGTGGAAAGCAGCTTTAATATTTAGGAGAGCTTAGGGCGATCTAAAAGGACTTACTACCGATAAAGGGGGTTGTCGGGCATACCCTTATGCCGATTGCTACATTCCTGTACTGAGGTTCAAGCATTTGAGTTATGAACTGGGCTTATCTGCCCTGAGCAAGCTGACTCAGGTAGACAGTTTGGGTTGATATAGTAACAAAGCGATCGCAAACCCTGACCCTTATTGGCATTCTCGACCATGTCCCCGGTGGATTCTTCACAGCAGATGATTTCTGTCACCTTAGATGCAGCGTTGGTGCAGCAGGTAGACCAACTGACCCGCGATCGCGATCGCGCCATTGCTGAAGGTTTGCGCTGGTGGTGCGAAAAACAATCCGCTCAACAACGACTAGCGTTTGCCCAAGCTCGGCACGAACGCCACGAACGCGACGAGACAGGTTGGTTAGTGTAAGCGACATGATTGCACTCGAAGCCTACAACCTGAGCAAAACCTATCGCGATCGCGGTAAACAGATTCAAGCCGTGCGCGATGTTTCCTTAACCATCAAAACCGGAGAAGTTCTCGCGTTCTTAGGGCCAAACGGAGCAGGCAAAACCACCACGATCAAGATGATTGCGGGCTTGATTCGTCCTGACACTGGCTATGTCAAAATTGCTGGCAGTGACCCCCACCGCGACCCGCGTGCCTTAAAGCTGCTGGGTGCAGTTTTGGAAGGCAATCGTAATGTCTACTGGCGGCTCAGCCCGGAAGAGAATCTGGAATACTTTGGTATGTTGCGGGGGCTGGATCAACGTCAGGCGAAACGGTATGGGCGATCGCTGCTAGAACGCTTTGGCTTAATGGACAAACGCCGGACTCCAGTGCAAGCATTGTCACGAGGGATGCAGCAAAAACTCGCGATCGCCGTAGCTCTGGTGCATCAACCGCAACTTTTACTGTTGGATGAACCCACCCTTGGCCTCGACGTAGAAGCCACAGAAAACGTCAAAGCTTTGGTGCGGGAGATTGCTCAGGAGGGACGGGCCATTCTGCTCACCACCCACCAACTTGACATTGCCGAACAGCTTTCCGATCGCGTAGCGATTATTCAAGCAGGCGAAATCATTGCTGAGGAACCCACTCGTGAGCTAATTCGGCAGTTCTCCGGTTCTGCTTACACCATTGAACTTGAAAGCCCATTGGATGCCAAGCAGAGTCAGGCGATCGCAGCCTTGGGTGCAGTCGTTGAAACTGAACAAACCGTATATGTTCAGGGTGCTGAAACGTTGTATCAGGTGTTTGCTATTTTGCAGCCCTTGCCGATTCTGCGGGTGAAGAAAGACCAAGCTGATTTGACAGGCATCTTTTTGAAACTGGTGCGGGAGGGGCGAGATGCTTAATTTGTTTTGGGCCGAGCTACGGCGGAGTTGGATTCAGTTCATTCGTTACCCTGCCGACGCGATTGCCGGACTCTTGATCACCACATTGGTCTTCTACGGGCTGTTTGCTAGTGCCCGTTACATTGCTGGGCCTACCGTCCAGTTTGGCGATCGCTTAGATGCGATAGTCATTGGATATGTGCTGTGGACGCTGTTGATCTTCATCATGAACGACATCGCCGTTGGTTTACAGGCAGAAGCCCAAACCGGGACGCTAGAGCAGTTATTCCTATCTCCCTTCGGAGCCTCACGAGTCTTCTTGATGCGGGCGATCGCAAGTCTCACTCTCCGCTTATTCCTGACTCTTGTAGGGCTGCTGATCATCATGGCAATCACAGGCAGTCGGCTCAATTTCAGCTTCAGTTTATTTTTACCGCTCAGCACCATTCTGCTTGGAGCCTATGGTTTATCCTTCGCGCTCGGAGCCTTGGCACTCCTACTCAAGCGGGTACAGCAGGTGTTAGGCATTTTTCAATTTGCCCTATTGTTCCTGATTTCAACCCCCACTGAAAATTGGACAGGTTCACTGCAAATGTTATCAAGAATTCTGCCGATGACCGCTGGGGCTGGAGTGCTGCGAGAACTGATGGCTGAAGGGCAAGCCCTAGATTGGAACGAGTTGGCGATCGCCTTCATCAACGGAGCTGTATATCTAATAGTTGGAGTGCTGCTATTTTGGCAAGCCGAACGCCGAGCTAAGCAACGAGGTTTGTTGAGCGGATATTGATCCTAAAATGCGTGAAGAATTACCCCTCCCAACCCTCCCCGACGCGGAGAGGGCTTCAAGCCCCCTACAAAATCTTTTATGCAATCTCAAACTTCAGCCCCTGGAAACCAGACTGTCTCTCCCACGCAGTTTTATACCTGGAAAGGATATCGTTGCGCTTACGAGGTGCAAACTCCCACTGATTCATCTACAGTAACCGGAACACCTCTGTTATTAATTCAGCCCATTGGAGTGGGATTGTCACGGCATTTTTGGCAGCGCTTTTGTCAAGAGTGGTATCAAGCAGGAAACCGTAACCTGATCTACAACCCTGATTTGTTGGGCTGCGGCGAAAGCGATATGCCTCGTATTGCCTATACCCCTGAAGATTGGGCAGAACAGTTGCAATGCTTTTTGCAGACGGTGGTTCAGAAGCCTGTAATTGTCGTGGTGCAGGGAGCTTTATTTCCAGTTGCGATCGCCCTTACCCAACTGCAAAAAGAGACAAATTTAATTCGTGGGTTAGTCCTCTCTGGCCCACCCGCTTGGCCTGTGATGACTAAAGCTTCTAAGTCTTGGCAGCGACGACTCTCCTGGAATCTCTTTGACTCTCCCCTGGGGGCAGCCTTCTTCCGGTATGCTCGCCGTCCTCAGTTTTTGCGATCGTTCTCTACCAAACAACTGTTCGATCGCACTGAAGCGGTGGATCAAGAATGGGTAGATATGCTAGTACAAGGCGCTCAAGATCCCGCCAGTCGTCATGCGGTGTTTGCTTTCCTTGCGGGCTTTTGGCGGCAAAATTACGAGGAGGCGATCGCCAAAATTCAGCAACCCACATTAGTTGTCGTCGGGGAAACTGCCTCCAGCATTAGCCGCTCTGGCAAACAGGAAACTCCCGAGCAACGCATTGCTGACTACCTCGCCCATCTGCCTCAAGGCCGTAGCCTCAAGATGACAGGTCGCAATGTCATGCCCTACGAAACAACTACCGAATTTGTTCAAGCGATCGCGCCTTTTGTGCAGGAATTGTCCCAGTAGAGGCAAAGTGCTTAGTTAGGAGTTGTTGCCTGAGTAACGATGATTGTGATCAATCTGCAAACAAATTGTTACATTTAGGCAATAGGCTGGTGGCTGTTTTACAGGTCACCCCTAGTTTTACAGTCAACAGTCACTTGAACTGGCACACATTGCTTTGACGAGCCCTATGAATTCAGATCCTTTGCCTGCCGAACCTAGTATTCCGCCCGCTACTGATGCTGGAATTGACAACGCATCACCGGAAGTGGAAACTTCTCCGAAGCCTAGTTACGTCAAATTAGCCATGCGTAACATGGTCCGCAAACGGGGTAAGTCCTTGTGGCACTTCACCTTGACCACCGTTGGTTTATTCGCCGTTCTGATTGGTTTGGCTTATCTGACCCGCTAAAGAATTTTTATCCACTGATTGGGATTGATGGGGAGACTCAAGCGTGCAAGTTGAAGTGAGTGTTCAGGATTGCTTCTACTCATCTCCTGAGCCTGAAAGTGCCGACCTAGAGTCCAAATTGCCAGAACTGGATCACCCGGAAGCGAATCAAACTGGGGCGATCGCCAACAACCCCATTGCGATTGAAAAGTGGGACATTTGGTTTCAGAGTTGGCTGGAAGCTTTGAGCCAGATAGATCAAGCAGATCAAATTCCGCTGGAGCTAGACCAAGCTTATGAATTGAGTTTGAGATTGACTGATGATGCTGAAATCCAAACTCTGAATGCTCAGTATCGCCAAATCGATCGGCCAACCGATGTGCTAGCATTTGCCGCCCTAGAAGTAGACAGCCCACAGTCAGAGGAGATGCGATCGCTACCTCTGTACCTAGGAGACATTGTAATTTCTGTAGATACTGCTCAGCGCCAAGCAGAACAACAAGGGCATGAAGTGACTTACGAATTAGCCTGGCTAGCTGCTCACGGCTTATTGCATCTCTTAGGCTGGGACCATCCTGACGATGACAGTTTGGTGCGAATGTTAAGTCAGCAAGAAACTCTGTTGCAAGTGGTTGGTTTTGCTACTAGAACAGGATAGACTGCTACTCCAAAGGAGAGCCTGTTGCCCAACTCCACTAACACCTGTGCTTCCCTGCCTATGTCCCCAGATCTCTCAACTCAAACCTCTAACAAAGTGAGTGATAAGGTAATTGCCAAACCGAATCGGGATCTATCCTGGCGGGTTGCTGCTAATTTGTGGATTAGTTTCAAATATGCTTGGGCGGGTTTGAGCTACGCCTTCCGCACCCAACGCAACTTTAGAATCCATGTCATCGTCGGCAGTCTAGCGATCGGCTTGGGTGCTTTTTTACGGCTGAGTGCAGTGGAGATGTCAATCATTAGCTTGACGATCGGAGCTGTACTGGCGATGGAACTGCTCAATACAGCCTTGGAGTCGGTGGTTGACCTAACGGTGAAGCAGTCCTACCATGAGCTCGCTAAAATTGCCAAAGACTGTGCGGCAGGCGCGGTACTGATTTCGGCGATCGCTGCCATTTTGGTCGCGGGTTCCCTTCTGTTGCCGCCACTCCTAACCTTGCTGCAATCTACTTTACGCTAGAGATCAGCAAAACCAGCGGCAGTTGGTTAGCTAATGCATCCCTAGTTCTTACTCCTAGGAGTCAATCTTGATTCTTGTTATTGATAACTACGACAGTTTTACCTACAACTTGGTGCAGTACCTAGGTGAACTTGGTGCCGAATTGCGTGTCGCGGCTGAAGTCCAAGTCTACCGCAATGACAAAATTTCTCTAGAGCAAGTGCAGCAACTCCAACCTGATGCGGTGGTGATTTCTCCAGGGCCAGGTCGCCCAGAGGATGCAGGCGTTTCGCTAGATCTGATTCGTCAGTTAGGCCCCACCCTACCTATTTTGGGAGTTTGCTTAGGCCATCAAAGTATTGGTCAAGTGTTTGGCGGCAATATCGTCCGCGCCCCAGAGTTGATGCACGGCAAAACTTCGCAAGTTCATCACACAGGGATCGGAGTTTTTCGGGACTTAGAAAATCCCTTGACAGCAACCCGATATCATAGCTTGGTGATTGAGCCACAAACCTGTCCAGATACGCTAGAAGTCACAGCCTGGGTGGATGATGGCACGATTATGGGGGTGCGGCATCGGAACTATCCTCACATTGAAGGCGTCCAGTTTCATCCAGAGAGTATTCTGACTAACTCGGGTAAGCAGTTATTGCGGAACTTTCTGTTGTCAGTTGGCGATCGCCAATTAGCGCTTAGCCACTAAGGCTTAGCAGTTAAGACCAGAAAATCTTGTAGCCTATTTACGGAGGCGAATTGAGGATCACTAATCCTTGATCCTGCTCAAACAGTAGCGTTAAGCTTACCCACTAATCGCTAATAGTTGATTGCTGATTGCGATTTAGATGCAAACACCGGGGACGTGAGGAGAAAGATGAAACGGCGACAGTTCATGCGCTACGCGCAGGCGGGTTTGTTGGCTGCTGGGGGCCTAGGTTTAGCTTCTGGTTTTGAAGCTTATCAAGCCCAAACCAGCAATGGCTTGTCAATTAAGTGGCTAGGGCATACCGCATTCTTATTTACAGGTAGCGGCCAGCGCATCCTGACTAATCCGTTTCGACAACTGGGTTGCACAGCAGGCTATCGCAGCCCAAAAGTGAGTGCGGATTTAGTGTTGATCAGCAGTCAACTTTTGGATGAAGGAGCCGTTGAGGAGCTTTCCGGCAACCCCAAGCTGTTGTATCAACCAGGGGCTTATCAGGTAGCGGGTCTTCAGCTCCAGGGCATTAGCATTGACCACGATCGCCGGGGAGGAAAGCGCTTTGGTACTAATGTGGCTTGGCGTTGGCAGCAAGGCGGCATCACCGTTATGCATCTTGGTGGAGCAGCGGCTCCCATTTCCATTGAGCAAAAAATTCTGATGGGTCGGCCTGATGTGTTGCTGATTCCAGTCGGGGGTGGCCCTAAAGCTTACAATCCACAGGAAGCTAAGCAGGCAGTGCAGATTCTAAATCCGAAGGTAATTATTCCGACTCATTACCGTACGGCTGCTGCCGATGGCGCAAGCTGCGACTTAACTTCTGTAGATGAGTTTCTGGCCTTGATGGAGGGCGCTAATATTCGCCAAGTGCAAAATGATGCCATCACCATCAAACCGGGTGATCTGCCCTCAGAAGGTTCTGTCGTCCGGGTTCTGAGCTATAAATTTTAGCGTTTCATCACTTCTGCCAGTCGATTGATAGAGGTGTAATTTGCCTTATCCAGCTAAAATCGCAGGTGTAAGAATCGCTGAGGCAGGGCAAGCCTTAGAAGCTCATGCAAACTCTTGATTTTTCCTCCTCTGAGCAGGCAGAGCAGTTTCGTCATCTACAGGCTTTGTTGTCCGATCGCTGGCAGGCGATAGAATCGTTTGATCCCAGCGATGCGGATATTATTGTCATTCCCTCCCTCAGCTTAGATCAGCGAGAGTTGCTAAAGATTCAAGGGGTACACCACTACGAAGAGCGGTTGTTGTTCTCACTCATTCGGTTGCGTAACCCCCGGACTCGTTTGATCTATGTCACGTCGCAGCCGCTGCATCCCAGCATTATTGATTACTATCTACAACTGCTGCCTGGGATTCCCTTCTCCCATGCTCGCGATCGCCTGTTGCTGTTTTCGACCTACGATTCTGCGTCCACTTCACTGACTCAGAAGATTTTGGAGCGTCCGCGCTTGATGGAGCGGATTCGGCAGGCATTGCGGCCCGACAAGACCTTTATGATCTGCTACAACTCCAGCCCCTTGGAGCGGGATTTGTCTTGTCAGCTTAATGTACCCCTGTATGCCCTTGATCCAGATTTGTTGTACTGGGGGACAAAAAGCGGCAGCCGCCAAATCTTTGCGGAATCTGGGGTTCCTTGCCCGGATGGCAGTGAGTTAGTACGGAGCGTAGATGAACTTGCCGAGGTGGCAGCAGAGTTGTGGGAGCGCCAACCTCTCTTAAAGCGGATGGTAATCAAGCTGAATGAGGGTTTTTCAGGTGAAGGCAATGCCCTGCTAGATCTTCGACCCATTCTTAGCTTGGCTCCGGGACAGGCAACTCACGCAGAAAGAGTAAGTGCTATCCGCGATCGCTTTGAGGGCATGAGCTTTCAAGCAAAGTCTGAAGTCTGGAGCAACTTTAGTAGCCGCATTCCAGAACTAGGAGCGATCGCTGAAGCATTTATTGAAGGGGAGGAAAAGCGATCGCCCAGTGTGCAAGGTCGTATTACGCCTACGGGTGAAGTGGAAATTCTCTCGACCCATGACCAAATTCTCGGTGGCCCTGATGGACAAATTTATCTAGGTTGCAGCTTTCCCGCCGATGAGTCTTACCGCTTAAAACTGCAAGAGCTAGGACGGCAAGTAGGCAAGAATTTAGCGGCGAAAGGGGTTTTAGAGCGATTCGGGGTTGATTTTCTCGCGGTGCCACATCACGACCCCAAAACTGAACAAACCCAATGGGATTTGCAGGCGATCGAGATCAATCTGCGTAAAGGGGGAACGACTCACCCCTTCATGACCCTCAAGTTTCTTACCAACGGTCGCTATGACCTCTCTAGTGGCTTGTTCTACAGCCAACAAGGACGACCTAAGTATTACATGGCCACCGACAACCTGCAAAAAGAACGCTATCGCGGGTTGCTCCCCAACGACCTGATGGACATCATTGCTCACCATCAGCTGCACTTTGACAGCAGTACCGAAACGGGGACTGTGTTTCACCTGATGGGAGCGTTGTCTGAGTTTGGCAAAGTGGGAGTTACTAGCATCGGCAACTCGCTTCAGCAAGCAGAAGACATCTACAACCGAGTGGTCAAAGTCTTAGACGAAGAAACCCAAACCAGACCCTCTGCTAATTGGCCCTCTCAACCTCATGTGCCGATCACTTGGCAGCGGTAGAAAGGCAGGCAGCAATCGGGTAGCGATAGGGCAGCAATCGGGCTCAGCTAGATTACTCAGCCACAGCCCTACATAGCCATAGAACCTATAGATCTCGATGGTTTCACAAACACATCTAAATTCTGCAAGGATTCGCTGATCGGGAGGGCAAAGCCCAGGCCTTCAATGCCTCGACTCACCATTTTTTCGGTCACAATCCCGATCACTGCTCCCTGCTGGTTGAGGAGCGGACCACCACTATTGCCAGGGTTAATGGCTACATCTGTTTGAATTAGGTCTCGGTTGCCGATGCTCCGAATGCCACTGACAATGCCTTTGGTCACCGTGTTGGAATAAGCAATGGGATTGCCGATCGCTACTACTTCTTCTCCCACCTTAACAGCGCTAAGATCCGCGATCGGCAAGGCGGGAATATTGCTAACCTCCCCTTCAAGTTTGACCAACGCGACATCAAAGGCTGCGTTGCGCTTCAGCACTCGTCCCGTTTGGGTGGAGCCATCGTACAGCTTTACTTTGACTGAGAACGAGGAACCTACGACATGTTGATTGGTCAAAATCAAACCCGATGAGTCAATCACAAAACCTGTACCGCGTCCCGTAGGCGTACGAATCCAAACTACAGAAGGAATTGTATGGCTAGCAATTTGCTCTGTAGAAAGCGGTAGTTGCGAGCTAGGCAGAGCCGCAATTTGGTAAGTTTTGGCGGAAGTTGGGGCTAAATCTCGTCCCACAGCCTGCTGGAGTGAGGTTGTGAAACTGGGTTGAGCAAGGAGGGTCTTAAAGCTGGCTCGAATTGCTTCATAGGTGGCCGCAGGATTATCAATGCCCTCAGCTTCAGCTTGACCTGTGGTTGCCTGTCGCACAATCACTTTGTTGGTGTCGCGATCGAAGATTTCCCACTGAATCGTTCTTTGGTCTGCCGTTCTATTGTTGAAGAAAGAACTGTAAGAATTCAGTTCTACTTTGGTAATCTTGCCCCCCACTAAGAATCTAACGGGTTCAGATTCTTCCATCAGTTGCTCATCAAACAATGAATGCTGCTCTGATCTGCCCACTTTGTAGCCAGCATCCACCAATTCATCCTCGATCGCTTGTAAAGCTGCATCTTCTAGCTGTTCATCCAACTGTCCAGAAGCGGTGTAGTGCTGTTGCAGAATTTTGAGAACGCCTTCGTGATGCCCGCCAATGACAACACCGGGGAGAATGCCAGAGCGAATTCGAGCTACGCCAATGCGAGGCAAAACTTCAGGATTGATGCTAATGGCTGCTGACAATGGTTCTGGAGCGATCGGACTTTGGAGCTGCCTAGGGCAATTGCCCTGAGCAAGGCTCTCAGAAGTATTGTTTTGAGCTTGAATCAGCCCCGGATCTGGAGATGCAAAGGTTGGTAACGAAAATGACCAAAGTAGGAGTAGTAGCGCAAGTAGCAGGCTCCAAAGTCCTTTCTTCATTGTGATTTTGGCTTACAGGTAGCTGGAGTTGTCCTCTAGCGATCGCGCTGACTCCGGTACTGATTGGCTCTCGGTTGCAACGACTAAAAAGCAAATATCACTTCATGCGGTTTCAGGGGGTAGCAATCACGCTGAAGTGGCTTTCAGGGGCCGAGGACAAATAGACGCTATAAGGGTCGCGATCGTGCTAAGGGTCTAGGGCGATTCCAAAACTTTTTACACTTAGAAAATTTGGAATGTACTGAGAATAACAAATATTTATGTTTTTGATCCCAAAGCTTTCACGAAATCATCTACCCGTAGGTAGAGATGACTACTGCTTTATACAACATGCCAAAAATAAATTTAGTAGAAGATTATACTTAACCTCAAATAAGTCGTAGAGGCTCAACCAAAATAGGTTGACAAAAAATGAGTGGCGATCGCACTTGATTACAAAACACTGAGGTTTTCGTAGATTTGAGAACTCGGCGATCCGTCCCAGACCCAAGTGATACAATCGTTAACCAAGCTAGGGGTGCCTGGAGCGACAGGCTGAGATCAGACCCTTAGAACCTGAACCTGGGTAATACCAGCGGAGGGAAGCTGTTTATCGAGGAACTTAATATGCGGACAGAATGGGTCGCGAAGCGTCGCGGGCAAAGCAATGTGTCTCAAATGCACTTTGCCCGTCAGGGAATGATCACGGAAGAAATGAACTACGTCGCCCAGCGCGAAAATCTTCCAGCAGACCTAATTCGGGATGAAGTGGCACGGGGTCGGATGATTATTCCGGCGAACATCAACCACACCAACCTCGAACCAATGGCGATCGGCATTGCTTCCAAGTGCAAAGTCAACGCCAATATTGGTGCATCGCCCAACTCTTCCAACATGGACGAAGAAGTTGCCAAGCTGCACCTAGCAGTGAAATATGGCGCTGATACCGTCATGGACTTGTCCACCGGGGGCGGCAACTTAGATCAGATTCGCACCGCCATTATCAATGCTTCGCCCGTACCCATTGGTACCGTTCCCATCTACCAAGCATTGGAATCGGTCCACGGCAATATTGAGCAGCTCACCCCCGATGATTTCCTGCACATCATCGAGAAGCACGCCCAGCAGGGTGTGGACTACATGACGATTCACGCCGGAATTCTGATTGAGCACTTGCCCTTGGTGAGAAATCGGATTACGGGAATTGTGTCGCGTGGTGGCGGTATCTTGGCTCGGTGGATGTTGGCGCACCACAAGCAGAATCCCCTCTACACTCACTTCGACGACATCATTGAGATTTTCAAGCGATACGATGTCTCCTTTAGCTTGGGTGACTCGCTGCGTCCCGGTTGCGCCCACGATGCCTCCGATGAAGCACAGCTAGCTGAACTCAAAACCCTAGGCCAACTGACTCGGAAAGCTTGGGAGCATGATGTCCAGGTGATGGTAGAAGGTCCTGGTCACGTACCAATGGATCAAATTGAGTTCAACGTGCGCAAACAAATGGAAGAGTGCTCAGAAGCGCCCTTCTATGTACTTGGCCCTCTCGTTACCGATATTGCCCCTGGTTACGACCACATCACCTCCGCGATCGGGGCAGCAATGGCGGGTTGGTACGGCACAGCCATGCTCTGCTACGTCACCCCCAAAGAGCATTTGGGCTTGCCCAACGCTGAAGATGTGCGGAATGGCTTGATTGCCTACAAGATTGCGGCTCACGCAGCCGATATTGCCCGTCATCGTCCGGGTGCTCGCGATCGCGATGACGAACTTTCCAAAGCTCGCTACAACTTCGACTGGAACCGCCAGTTTGAGTTGTCGCTTGACCCAGAGCGAGCCAAAGAGTACCACGACGAAACTCTCCCCGCTGACATTTACAAAACCGCTGAGTTCTGCTCCATGTGTGGGCCTAAGTTCTGCCCCATGCAGACCAAGGTCGATGCGGACGCGCTCACCGAGCTAGAGAAGTTCCTCGCCAAAGAACCCGTGACCCAAGGCTAATTGGCCTGTTCAATACATTACGTCTCACGTAGGGGCAGGCACGAGACCTGCCCTTTTTCTTTGCAGCAATATTGATGTGAAGAGGGTACCTACAAGGAGCACCCCTACGGTTATGCCTGCAATTGTTTCCAGTGGGCTTGGAGGTCTTGGATTGTAAATACCGCTTGGAACTTTAAGCCTTCGCACTCGTATAGCTCCCCTCCCCCCTGCTGGCGGTCGACCAGAGAGATTACTTCTTCAACGACATAGCCCGCATCACGTAGCCGCTCCACAGCTTTCATGGCTGAGCCACCCGTCGTTACTACATCTTCTAAAACTACGACAGAACTATTAGCAGGTAGGGTTAAGCCTTCAATATAAGCTTGAGTGCCATGCCCTTTGGCCTCCTTACGAATAATCAGCGGCGCGATCACCCGTCCCTCGTAGGCTGCGACCACACTCACTGCGGTCACAATTGGGTCTGCGCCTAGCGTTAATCCTGCTACAGCTTGGGCATTCTCTGGTAGCAACGAAAGCAAAATTCGACCCACGCCAACCGCTCCATAGGGGTGAAGCGTCACCTGCTTGCCATTGATGTAATACGAACTCTGCTGCCCTGAAGAAAGGGTGAAATTGCCTTCTTTGTAAGCAACTTCACATAGGAGATCTAACAACTGCTGACGCACCTGGGGTAAATCAGCAGTGACTAGTGGAGAAAACTCGCGAGTTTGCACTAAAATTCCGTCAGTCATGGTAAGAGCAGGTAAAGTTGAAGAACCGTAAGATGCAGCAGATCACCAAGGTCTGTAGCTAATGATCTTAAACTCAAGGGTGAGTTAGTATTTAATCGAAAAATTGAGGAGTAGTGCTATGGGTATGAGGTTTAAAGGTCTAGTTAGTCTATTAGTGCTTGCTACAGCGTCCACAGTCTTTACCTCTGCCGCAATGGCACAAGAGCAGGTAACAGTTAGCGATCGCATTAGCACAGAAAAGCTTAACGATGCTTTTAATCGAGTTCTCTATACCAATTCAGGTAACTTTTTTCGAGAGCAAGGATTACTCAACCAGACGAATACGATTCTAGGTCAAGGGTCAATTGTTCGTAACTCTTTCGCTGAGAATCGGATTGCACGGGACGCCCGCCTCGTTAATATTCTGTATCGAGATGCGTTAGAGCAACAAGCTTCTGATGGCCCTTTGGTTCGCACTCCAGACTTACCAAATCCGTACACTACATCGGTACTGGTCAACCCGACTATCTACGTCAACCGCCTGACTTCCGATGCTCTTCCTCAGGGTGGCGAGTTACAGTTTGAAACACTACCTCCTCGCTAAGCTATAGGGTTTGGCAAGGGAGATTCGGCAATAACACAGACGATGCTGCTGAATCTCCCTCGAAACGGCTGCAACCTCAACCCATTAGAAATTCATACCCAAGTAGTTGCAATGGGTTTAGAAATAGGATTTATTTGTTAATCCAGGGTGCAGGGGTCGAACCTGCCTATCGCGAATTATGAGTTCGCTGCCTCAACCGCTCGGCCAACCCTGGTTAAGCTTTTTGATTGTATCCTGATACCTAACCTTCTGTACCGAATCCTTTGGTATCTTCTATCCATATTATGTTATGAAATAATCTTTCTCTCAATTCGCATCTTGTTTTACTTCTTCTAACGTATTTTTTCAGTGGCATCAATTTTGTAATCACGTACCCCCATCATTAGCAATGAAATTAAATGCAAATGTGGCACTTACTCTAGTTCTGCTGACTTTGATGTTTGGAGCAGGCTTAGTTAGTGCTGCTTGGGGATTTGCGCTTGGTCGTCAAGCCCTCAGGGGAATTACTCAACCCGATGTCCGACCAACAAGCAAGTTGGTAGGTCGAGATAAAAATAAGCCACTGCGCCGAGAAGAGGTGATGATTCTCAAGGAAGAGGACATCTTGAAACGGGTTAAAGGTCGCATTGAGGGCAAGGACAAGGCTGACGATGCCCCTGCTAACAAAGACCGCAATAAAGCGTTGAGTGATGGGGCTAGCTCTGACTCAGACTCTAAGACTGCGATCGCCCAGCCTGGATTCCCGGTTGTAGGTCGAGATCAAGATGTCAGCTTAGAAGTCGATACCGTACAGAAACAAGGTGGTTCTTTGCTGCTCAACGTCAAGATGCGGAACGAGGGGAAGCAAAATGTGCGGTTTCTTTACAGCTTTTTGAATATAACGGATCAGCGGGGGCGAGCTTTGAGTGCTACCGCTGAAGGGTTGCCGGAAGAGTTACCCCCCGCTAGTGGTCCATTTTCTGGTACTGTAAGTGTCCCCATGTCTTTGTTGGACGGAGCTGACAAGCTCTCGATGACTTTAACTGACTACCCAGAGCAAAAACTACAGCTGAAGCTATCTAGTATTCCAATTACCAGGTAAGTTTTGGAGTCGCTATAGCCCGTTGGTCCGGTTTTACAGATGATTGCCCCTATTGTCTTTGCGCTGGCGACGAGTAATCCCCTACCTGTCACAGGGCGAGAGGCCCTGCTACGCTTGTTGGCAGTTTTGTTGCTAATTGCAATTAATGGCTTTTTTGTTACGGCTGAGTTTTCGATTGTCTCTGTCCGGCGATCGCGCATCAATCAACTGGTAGGTGCAGGGGATGTGCAGGCTAAGACGGTCCAGGATCTGCAAAGAAGTATCGATCGCCTACTCTCCACTACCCAACTCGGCATTACTTTGTCTAGCTTGGCCTTAGGTTGGATTGGCGAGAGCACAATGGCCGTTTTAATGGCAGATTGGTTAGCTCAATTACCTGTCCCTGCGGCCCTGCGCCAAACGCTAGCTCATTCTTTTGCGGTGCCAGTCGCTTTTCTACTGATTGCTTATTTGCAAATCGTATTGGGAGAGTTGTGTCCGAAGTCGGTAGCGTTGCTTTATTCAGAACAACTTGCTCGATTTCTAGGTCCACCAAGCTTGGCGATCGCGCGCTTCTTTAATCCTTTTATCTGGGTTCTAAATCAATCGACTCGTTGGCTACTGAAGCTTGTAGGGATTCAATACACTGGTCAAGGTTGGTATAACCAAGTCACCCCAGAGGAGTTGCAACTGATCATTGCCACTTCGTCAGAGTCAACGGGGTTAGAGGCTGAGGAACGGGAACTGCTCAACAATGTGTTTGAGTTTGGTGAAGTCTTGGCGGAAGAAGCAATGGTGCCTCGAACCAGCATTGCCGCTATTTCCTGCGATGCCACCTTTCAAGCAGTCCTAGAAGAAGTCGCTGCATCGAGGCATTCTTATTATCCGGTCATGGGAGAGTCCTTGGATGACATTCGCGGCATTCTTTCCTTCAAGGAATTAGCCGAACCGATGGCTCAGGGATTGCTCACTCCTGAAACTAAAATTGAGCCTTGGATTCATCCGGCGCGATTTGTCCCTGAGTACATGCTGTTGAGCGAGCTGTTGACTATGATGCAGCGATCGCGGCAAATGATGGTGATGGTGGTGGATGAGTTTGGTGGCACTTCTGGTCTGGTCACCTTAACCGATTTGGTGGCTGAGATTATTGGTGAAACGCCTGAATCTGAGAGCAGTGAAGACTTAACGGTGCAGATCTTAGAGGACCAGACGTTTTTAGTCCAGGCTCAGATGGACCTCGAAGAAGTAAATGAACTTCTGAATCTGAGCTTGCCGCTCACAGATGATTACCAAACCTTGGGCGGCTTTTTGATTGATCAAATGCAGAAAATTCCTACGGAAGGTGAGGTGCTGCTGTACAAGGGCCTGGAGTTGTCTGTGCTCTCGGCTGAAGGCCCTCGCCTGGACCAAATTCGGATTCGGCGGTTAGAAGAACCGGAAACGGAGCAATTCTTGGAGGAGCTGAATGAAGCGATCGCGGCTTCAGAGACGGCAGCAAACGAAACGCCCCGTTCCAGTCGTCAGGTAGATAAACCAAACTCAGATGCTTCCAGTCAAGAGTTTGGTTTCGATCAAGACAATTGAGTTTTGTAGGGAAGTGGATCAACTTGTCCCAGTTCGGAAAAAGCCGCTAAACGCAGGCGACAAGAATCGCAGATGCCACAAGCTGCTGCTTCACCCGTGTAGCAGGACCAAGTTTTTTCCCAAGGCACTCCCAAGCGATCGCCTAACTGGATGATTTCAGTCTTTTTCAGCTCAATCAGAGGTGAGACAATTTGAATCGGTTGTCCTTCGCGCCCTTGCTTCGTGCCCAAACGAAAAACTTCTTGCATAGCTTGAATATAGTCGGGGCGGCAATCTGGATAGCCAGAATAATCTAAGCTGTTCACCCCGATGTAAACTCGTTCTGCCTCTATAGCTTCGGCGTAAGCCAGGGCAAAGCTCAAGAAAATGGTGTTGCGGGCAGGCACGTAGGTGACAGGAATGTGAGAGGCCATCTCTACTAAGGAGCGATCGCTCGGTACTGCAATGCTGTCATCCGTGAGAGCAGAGCCGCCCCAAAGACGCAGATCAAAACTCACTACCTGATGCTGGATTGCGCCTGCAACCTGGGCGATCGCAGCAGCCGATTCCAGCTCGCGACGATGTCGTTGTTGGTAGTCAAAGGAGATAGCATAACAATCGCAGCTATCGGCTTTGGCTTGATACAGCACGGTAGAGGAGTCTAACCCTCCCGACAACAAAATTACAGCTTTCACAGTCAATCTCCGCACCTCGCATTCAACCATCTCAACTATATTCAGCATCAGTAGCTCTGGCGGAAGTAATTTTTGAGGGTTATGACAAGTTACAGCAATCTCTAGATTCAGATTGCTAGATGAAGGAAATCATCTCCTCGTCTTGGGGCTGGTACTTTCGTTGACCACTGCGGCGATCGCTGCGGTTGAGGAGATTTGCGTGGTATCAGGAACCTCAACCACGACCATATAACCGGAGAAGTTTTTGCCGCCTGTTGCGGTTAGGGCAGCCAAAATCTTGGGCATATCAGCTTGTTGTAAACGACCAGACTCGTCATAGGTCTCTAAAGCAGATAGGCAACCAATCGTTGGGTTCCAATCAGCACTCGCAGGATAGCGTTCCTTGCCGCTGAAGAAATTAGTCGCTTCCCCACTGCCATGAATCCGGAACAGCGATCGCCCTGCTTTCCCAGCCCAGTAAGTTTGCTGAATGGGAAAATAATTGCGCCAAGCAGGTGGCAGTAAAGCTTGATAAGCAGCTAACGTACCCGCGAATCGTCCTTTCTGACCAGGAAGAAAGGATCGCACACCTGACTCGAAGGGCACGAACAATTTTACTAAAGCAAACTGACCATAAGCGCCAAAAAAATCAAAATCTGGTTGCGGCACCACGCCTTCAATCCGGTAAATCCCTTGTGGCGTTTCCCCGCGTTCAAAGTTCCAAGCTAAATCATGGAGCGATCGCGACAGCAGAGGCACCGACCAAAGCTGACCAGACTGCTGCACAAATTGCCCCGATTGATCTTTCAAAACGGCACGGCAGAGTAAGCCGCGATCGCGAGGACAGAGCACATACAGATGAGGTTGTTGGGGCGCGATCGTCCACTGCAACAAATCTCGTAACGGCGGCATGGCAGGAGGATTAACGTGCTCCGCTACGTCTCGTAAAGTTGTTTGCAGCCCCACATCCTGCGACCACCGAGGAAAACGTTGCCGCACGCGATCGCTGAGTGATTGCAACTCTTCTGGAGCTGAGTCTCCCTGAGCCAGAGCAGATAGCGCCATTGCTACCCACTGCGGGTCAGGGCTGCGCTCAACTGTTTGGCGAAATGCCAACTCTAAACTACCGTACCGAGCCGGGAAGTGCAGATACATCTGCGTTCCTACCTGCATGGCCATATCTACGGTACGCATTTGGGGCTGCGAGAGCTTGGGGCGACTGGTTAGAGCCAAAATTCCCTGCAACGCCTGGGCTACCTCGACTGGTTGCGGTTCTCTCAGCGCCGTAGCCCAAAGCACTGTGCGCCAATGCCGCTCATTCGCATCGGTGACGGGGTAGCGGTTGAGGTCGTAGTTTTCTGGCTGGACTAAGCGGACCTGTTTTTGCCGTTGCTCTACCCTGGCACTGGTAGTGGCTTGCGGAACTGGGTTGGCAGTAGCGATATGAGTAGTAGCGATCGTGCCAACTCCAGGCAGCAAGCTCAAAAGCATCGCCCAGGCTACCAGGAGCGATCGTTGTTTCACTGGATACAGCCACTTTGAGCGAAGAAAAGCGTGCATTCGTGCCTTTAGAGATAGCCAGGGATTGCCAAATTCTACTATGCCCGATAGAAAGGCACGATTTGAGCAAAACTTTACCTGAGTTTCAGGAACCTAGATTAAACTTTGGAATTCTTCATAAAGAGAGCCGCTGTGCTACTATCTGGATGGTTTGAGGCGGCTCAGTGTAGCCAATCTGCTTGATCCCTGTGGTGGTGGAGGTATAGGAGTGCAGAACAACATGTCATCGACGCATTCGAATGTCGGTTCGCAACGCAACCAGCCAGAACCCATTCGTGTGGGGGTGATTGGGGTTGGCAACATGGGACAGCATCATACTCGCGTCTTGAGTTTGCTAAAAGATGTAGAACTGATCGGTGTGTCCGATGTCAACGTGGAGCGAGGCTTAGACACAGCCAGTAAATACCGAGTAAGGTTTTTCGAGGACTACCACGACTTGCTCCAGCACGTAGATGCAGTTTGTGTGGCTGTGCCCACCCGACTCCACCATGCCGTGGGTATGGCCTGTTTACAGGCAGGCGTGCATGTGCTGATCGAAAAGCCGATCGCGGCCAGTATTGCAGAAGCTGAGTCTTTAGTGAATGCGGCGGCAGACTCTCACTGCATCTTGCAAGTGGGGCATATTGAGCGGTTTAACCCAGCCTTCCAAGAACTCAGCAAGGTGCTCAAAACCGAGGAGCTGCTGGCCCTAGAAGCACACCGGATGAGTCCTTACTCAAACCGCGCCAATGACGTGTCGGTCGTGCTGGACTTGATGATCCATGACATCGACTTGCTGCTTGAGTTGGCAGGTTCTCCAGTGACTAAGCTGACGGCGAGTGGCAGTCGCGCCTCTGACTCTGGCTACCTCGATTACGTCACAGCCACACTAGGTTTTGCTAACGGCATCGTCGCAACTTTAACCTCTAGCAAAGTCACCCACCGCAAAATCCGGCGAATTGCTGCCCATTGCAAAAACTCGCTCACCGAAGCAGATTTCCTCAGTAACGATATTTCCATTCACCGCCAGACCACCGCTGACTACATGACCGATTACGGTCAGGTGCTGTACCGCCAAGATGGTTTGATCGAGAAGGTATACACCAGCAATATCGAGCCGCTACATGCTGAGTTGGAGCACTTTGTCGCTTGTGTCCGGGGCGGCAACCAACCTTCTGTCGGAGGCGAACAAGCCCTAAAAGCCTTGCGTTTAGCGAGCTTGATTGAGCAAATGGCTTTAGATGGTCAAGTTTGGCAAACCCAGGAGTTAGAACTGGAGCTTTCCCCCTCCTCGGCTGTGCCTGTTTAGTTGCAACTCCTGTAGAGGGGGCACGGAGTACGGGGAGTAGAACTAGAGACGATCGCGAGTTTTTACGATTCTGAGTCGCTGGAAGTTTGGGAAGTTGAGCGGTCCAGAATTGTTTGTTGGAGCGATCGCTGCATCGTTGCACTCACGAGTTGATTTCCGGTTGGGCTGAGGTGAATGTGATCTCGGTAGAGCGTTTCTGGTTGGGCTACAGCATTAAAGCTGGGTAGGAAATCAACGTAGATAATCTGTTCACGCTCGGTGAAGTCTAACAGGCGTTGCCGAGCCTTTTGTTCGTAATCACGGGGACCACCTTTGGCGGTGGTTTCTCGTAATAAAGGTGTCATAGCCAGCAATAATTGCCCACCCTGGCTTTGAACTAAGCTGTGAATCTGTTGAATCGCCGTTAAGTTAAACCCCACGCGATCGCCAGATTCTGCTTGGACGGCTTTGAACTTCGCTTTGAAATCTGGATTGGGCGCAGGTGGAAAGAGGTAGCGCCGCAAGACTTCTGCCAAGGCTAAAGGCGGTTTGCGGTCTGGGTAATTGATATCGTTGCCCACTTGCAGTGAACTGGGAGCTGTAGCAAACAGATCATCCGTGTTCAGCAACAGCACAACGACTTGAGCCTCAAAGCTGCCAAAGCGTTGGAGGTAAGCCAATTCATTGCGCGGCCCCCAAGAGTTAGCCGAAGCATTCAATACTTCTACCTGCTGCCAACGGGTGCCCTGCAAGTCTGACTTTAGTTGCTGCTGCAAAATTTCGGAAATGATTTTGGTTTGGTCAGTCCACCAACCACCATTGGCCACGGAATCACCTAAGAGCAAGATTCGCAGCGTGGAGGGTGCAGCACTGGGGGCGATCGCGGGACTCCGCATGGAATATTGGTTAATGGCGATGCGATTGCCAAAGCGACGAGTTTGTTGGTTCGGCGTTAGCAGATAACCAATGTCTGGATCGGCGAGATAAATCAACGGCTTACCAAAACCAAAGAGTAAGCGCAAGCCAAGTTCCAATAGAATGATCAGCCCCACGAGCCCTGCCAAAAGCAGTCCTGCAATGTTCACGGTGGAAAGTTCTATTTGCAACACGAATGATTTTAAGTGAGCCAAGTTTAAACAGACCCAGCATAGACCAGAAAATTCTGAGATGCCTGAATCTCTACTTGAATCACCAAGAGTTGCGGTCGCCTCCAGGGATTACAACATACTACATATCATGCTACAATCCGTAGGTTCAAGTGAATCATCTCATCGTCGCGCTGCTTACTTGCCCTCACAGTTTTTTAGCCTTTGGACTAAGTAGCTGAGTAAATCATTGCTCAGCTTATTCGTACGACTTTTTCAGAGCTTGTTCATAAAATTAAGGCTCTGAAAAATCATTTTGCAGTTTCTCTAGGAAAAGTCATGGCCACCTTCCGGGATGTCCTCGGCTATTACCGTCGCTATTGGCCTACAGCCGCCTTTAGTATCACTGCCTCCAGTGCCTTCGAAATTATTGATCTTGGAGTGCCCTACGCGATCGGCCAAATTTTGAATGTGCTCTCGCAGGAACCGCTAGATCCCTTTATGCAAGATCTAGTGGCGCTTGTCGCCAGCTTAGTGCGCCTACCTAACCAGCGCTTCCTAGAGTTAGCAGTGCTGTTGGGTGTCATCTTCATCATTACAGTGGTACGAGCACCCATCCAGCCTTGGATTGGTAGTTGGTTCCATTGGGATATTGCGCTCCGTAGCCGTCGCGATCACTCTAGGGGGGTACTGGAAAAAATTCTGACGCTGCCGTTAGAGTTTTATGACGAAAACAACCCAGGCCGCATTGCGGGTCGAGTCGCAAGAGGTTTGGCAAACCATACCTGGAGCTACCCAGAAATCGCTGGTCAACTAATTCCTAAGTTGTTTCGGGTGCTGGGCATCTTTGTGGTCATTTGGCTGATTGAGTGGCGCATTGCGATCGCCTTCTTGGTCTCGTTTATTTTCATTCTCAGCTTCACGTTTGCTCATCTAGGACGACTGATTCAGCGAGAAGAAATTCTCGATCGCTACCAGGAGAACACAGAAAGCCGAACTTCAGAAGTAATCACCAACATCAAAACGGTGAAGGCATTTGCTACAGAAGCAACCGAGCTAAAGCGACAGTCGCAACGCTTAGACCGAGAGCTAAAAGTGGTGGAGTACCGCATTCACGAGGGTTATACCCGTTTGGGAACTTGGCAGCGCCTAGTAGTGCAAAGCTGCGTGTTCTTTATTCTGGCTTTTACGCTAGTGGCAACGGTAGGCGGCAAAATTTCTCTAGGGCACTTTGTCACTCTGCTGACCGTTTCTAGCATGGCTTACTCAGAGCTAGAACCGATTAGTAACTTGGCCGAGACCTTTGCGCGGCGTTATGCCTCCATGCTGCGATTCCATGAGTTTATGCAGTTACCCGTTGGGTCTGATGCAGGCAGTTTGCAGCCCCCGTCCGAGCAAGATGCGGCTTACTCATTTACAGGCAAAGTGGAGTTTTCCCATCTCACCTTTGGCTATCATCGCGATCGCCCTGTGCTACAAGACATTAACTTGTTGATCGAACCCTATCAAACCGTGGCGCTAGTCGGTCGCTCTGGTTCTGGCAAATCCACTTTGGTCAAGCTACTCTTTCGCTACTTCGAGCCGAGCCAAGGCTCTGTGTTGATGGATGGGGAGAACATCAGCACATTGGATGTGACTCAGTACCGAAAACGGTTGGCGATCGTGCATCAAGAAGTAGATGTTTTTAATGGCACCTTGCTCGACAATCTGCTTTACGGCAATCACCAAGCCAGTTTTGAACAAGTACAAGAAGCTTGTCGCATCGCTCAGTGCGAAGAATTTATCCAGCAATTACCGCAGCGTTACAAAACAATCGTGGGAGAGCGAGGTATGCGGCTCTCTGGCGGTCAGCGACAGCGCTTAGGCATTGCCCGTGCCCTCTTGGCTGAACCAGATGTCTTGGTCTTTGACGAAGCTACCTCTAGCCTCGACTACGAATCGGAGCGAGCCATTCAACTGGCTATGCGATCGATTCTCGGCACCCGCACCACCATCATCATTGCTCACCGTCTGAGCACAGTGCGAGAGGCAGACAAAATTGTAGTCCTCGATCAAGGCTGCATTGTGGAAATGGGTAGCCATGATGAACTTCTGCAACAAGCAGGAATTTATCGCCGTTTGCACTCCTTGCAAGAAACCGGAGAGCTAATTTAGCCAAGGGTCAGTTAAGCACAAACTAGACAAGAACCGCTAGAAGCGATCGCCCAGGCTCATCGCGCAATTTTAATGCAGGGGAGAGAAAGGAGGAGGTTATCATCAACTAAATAGTCTCCTCCTTTGCTTTAGAAATCTTTGATTCATACTTCGCCTTAGGGCAACTTGTGATTGTTTTGTTTGCTCCAACTCATCCCTTGGCGATCGCCGAACCTGGTCCCCTCTTAGGGAATGTGCAATTCGACCTAGCCATTTTGATAGTCATGCTGCTTTTATCAGCCTGCTTTTCCGGGTCTGAAACAGCGATTACTGCCCTTGATAACTTGAAGTTACGAGCTTTAATCAAAGAGCAAGGCGACCCCGACCGCCTTTTTCGCTTAGTTCTGGAGAAACGGGCTCGCTTTATTACCACCCTGCTGGTGGGTAAT
Organism: Trichocoleus sp. FACHB-591; assembly: GCF_014695845.1. Taxonomy (NCBI): domain Bacteria; kingdom Bacillati; phylum Cyanobacteriota; class Cyanophyceae; order Leptolyngbyales; family Trichocoleusaceae; genus Trichocoleus; species Trichocoleus sp. FACHB-591. Next base: position 162,855 of record NZ_JACJPA010000110.1, on the reverse strand, counting down.
AACTTAGTCAACAACTTCTCTGCAATTCTCACCAGCAATCTATTTGCCATTTGGCTAGGAAATGCGGGAATTGGGGTCGCTACCGCCGTTGTCACTTTCCTGGTACTAATTTTTGGCGAGATTACGCCAAAATCCATCGCTATTAATAATGTGATGCCAGTATTTATCTTGGCCGTTCGACCTATTTACTGGCTCTCAGTGATTTTGCTGCCCATCATTTATTTTTTTGAGGCGATCGCTCAGAGTGTGGTGCGCTTGTTCCAGGGAAGTTCTGCCCAGCAAGGAGAATCACTTCAAGATTTGCAACTGATGATCGAGATCTTGGGCGGCAAAGGTCAACTCGACCTCCACAAACATCAACTCCTCAATAAAGCTTTAATGCTCGATCGCGTCACGGCACGAGATGTGGTTAAGCCGCGTGTGGACATGCAAACGATTTCTCAAGCAGCCACGCTACAAGACTTGGTCAATTTTTGCCTAGAGACGGGATATTCACGCATCCCAGTCCAAGAAGAGTCGAAAGATGAAATTGTTGGCATTGTGCATCTAAAGCGGGCTCTGCAACAGTTGAAACAACTGCGAAAAGCAGGGCAGGATAATGGCCTAGTTACAGAAGCGATGGACCCGCCTGTTTACATTCCTGAGAGTAAGCGAGTCACCGATCTGCTCAAAGAGATGCTGCAACAACAGTTTCACATTGCCATTGTAGTTGACGAGTATGGTGGCACAGTAGGCTTAGTAACCTTGGAAGATATTCTGGAGCAGTTGGTAGGGGAAATTTACGACGAAAGCGACTTTCCCGCCCGCTCTAAAGCAGCTAAAAGGCTAGGTCTCCTTTCCGGCAACCGTTCTAGTTCTTAGAGCAATGGCAGAGAATGAATAACGTCTATCTCGATGAACTCTAGGCATTCTAGTTCGGCTACAGTCTACGGATTTTTTTTAGGAAGTACTTGATTTCCCAAATCGTTGTGTTAATATAGGTTTCCGTGGGTGAACGGGTCGGTGCCCGAGTGGTTAATGGGGGCGGACTGTAAATCCGCTGGCTACGCCTACGCTGGTTCAAATCCAGCCCGGCCCATCCACGGAACGCACAAACCAAGTTCTTGATCTTGTGCGTTCATTAATGCCCGTGTGGCTCAGTGGTAGAGCACACCCTTGGTAAGGGTGAGGTCACGAGTTCAATCCTCGTCACGGGCTCTTTAGCTAAATATTAAAAAGTTGCGGCAGAGGAAATTTGTTTCTGCCGCAACTTTTTTGCTGATAGTTTTTTGTACGTCGCGCAGGCATCTCCCTTTATGGTTTATACCAATCCCTAAAAATCGGGCTACAAATGATTGGCTGTAGGGGCGAACGGCCGTTTGCCCCTACGAATATCTAGCTAGAAAACCGCATCAAAGGCTCAAAGAGCGATCGCCCACTGTGGCCTTTTGCGCCTTCTTACAAGACGCAGAGAAGTTGATTAAAAGCGCCCCAGGTAGGATTCGAACCTACGACCATCTGCTTAGAAGGCAGATGCTCTATCCACTGAGCTACTGGAGCTAGCAATGATCAAGTTTGGCGTTCGCCACAACTTTAGACTGTAAGTTTCTGACAGCCCTAAAGCAATAGTATCAGAAGGAGTCACGGTTGGGTCGTAGGGCACCTCGTGAACCTTAATTTAAATGCTCAGCTAATCGCTTAGAACAAAGCTTGATCTAAATACACCAGCTCACGTAAATTTTATCTGTATTTTAAGGGAAAGCTAGAGTCGAGCAGCTTAACCGTTCTAGGTGTTACCCCATCAAACGGATTGATAGTAAATGTACGCTAAAAACCAGATAATGAAGCGTTGACTGAGGTAGTGTGTTAAGCAACGCGATCGCCACCTATGACCTTGGCCGCTATGACATTGGCATAGTAGGATGTCGTGACTAAGAAATGCATCGCCTGTAAGCCATCATTTCTGCACTAGCATGCTGTATATCAAAAGAGTTGCTCGGTTATTCCCCGCACAGCATCCCCGACCCGGATAGGAGTCAATTGGCAGCGTCATGTTTATTCTAAAAAGACAGGATGTTGAAATATCAAGCGTTCAGCATCCCAAGCGGGATCAACAGATTCTGATTCTCCATTATCAGGGGCAAACCTTTCGCTTGATTAGTGTCTTTAATGCCAGTCAAGAAGAAGAGGCAAAAGCCTTTTGGCGAGACCTTACTGACAACCGTGGCAAAGCTTGTGTGCTGCTAGAAGAACCAGAGCGATATAGTGTCTGGGGCAAAGTTCGCATAGAACAATTGGCAAGCGAGGGCGCTATTGCGGGAGATGCGACCGCCTCTTTCTTTACTCAAGCAGGCCTGCTAATTTTGCAAGCTCTCTACATCGACATTGAAGACTTGCTAGGGAGCCGACAAGCAGGCCTATTCCAAAAAGATATTACGGAAGTTTTGCGCCAGTGGCGGTTCCCCCAAGCAGAATCCCCAGAAGCAATCAATTATTTGCTGACTATGGACCCTGTGAGTGCCTTGCAACTTCCACCTTGGCAAGAGCATCATCTCAATACACTGATGCAGGAGCTGCATCGCCTTGGCAAAGCCTATTTCGGCAATGCTACGTTTGCAGAGCGGGCTTTAGAGGCTTTGCAGGATATGTCTGCTGGAGACCGTGGTCAATTTCTGCAATGGCTGGGCCAGTCTCCGGTAGGGAAATTGTGGCAATAGCCTTAAGAATGTTTGATCACAGTCCCATAACCGACAGGGATGTGCGACGCTTGCAGACAATCTCGTATTGCTGCCCTTTCCATTATTCAATTGCCAGTTACCCGGTTTTGACCTTCCATGAGCAGCCCTTCAAATAAGTCCGTTAGCCCTAAATCCCTCCTGTCAGTCCAAACGATTGTTCTCAGTGCGGTGAGTTGGGCTGTGTTAGCCCTCCTCTTCTTCTTACTGTTCAGCACTTCAGCACCCGGAGAAGAGCGCCCAGCTTGGTATGCAATTGGGACTTATATTTTTGAAGAGGTGGCCTATCTGGGAGCGGCGGTACTGTGCCTGAGAAATTGGCGCAGTCCCCAAATCGTGAGTGGTCGCAATGTCTGGCTAGGGATTGGACTGGGCATGCTGTCTTATTTCCTGGGCAACTTGGTGTTGGGCTATTGGGAACTGGGCCTGAAGCAAGATCCTACGGTGTCGCCTGGTGACTTATTTTTTGTAGCGACTTATCTCTTCCTCGGTTGGGGCATGCTGTTAGCGGTGCTCTCTAGACGCTTGAACTTAGAGAATTGGCAGTGGATAGTCGTTGGCGCGATCGCAGTCATTGGTGGATTGTTGGCTTGGCTGATCGCTGCACCTACCCAAACGGCTCAATCATTCCTGATGCCGCCTGCGATCGCGCAAACCGCCCCAGCTCCAAAAACTGCTGCACCACCCAAAGCGGTGAAGGCACCTGCGCTAAAGCCAGGTCAATCCGCAGCCCCCCCAGCGTCAACTCCTGCTCCAGCCACTTCGTCAACGCCAGCCACAACCGATCAGAAGGATGTACCTGCTTGGGTAACGAGCGTAGAGGAGACGTTAGCTCCTTTAGAAACTATCTTGGGCTGGTTCTATGTCGTCAGTGACTTGGCTTTGCTGATCATTGCCACCGTCTTGCTACTGGCGTTTTGGGGTGGGCGTTTTTCGCAATCTTGGCGCATGATTGCAGCTGCAGCCTTCTCGCTTTACATTGCTGATATTTGGCTCGGATATGCTCAAAAACACATCCCCGATTACCAAACAGGTAGCTTGCCGGAAGTATTCTGGGTGTTTAGCGGGGTGCTATTTGGCATTGGGGCAGCGCTAGAACATGACTTATCTACCCGATCGCGACGAACCGGAGGCCGAAGACGAGCTTAAGCACAGCTTCCAATCAATCCGGACGTAGAATGGTGGCGATCGCATCTAGAATTTATCTCCCTCTGTCGTCAAGGTACGACATAGAATAGATGAAGCTAGTTCTGTCATGAACAGCACACTCAGCTTTGCTAGGTTGGCACCGAGAGGGCGAATCTTTTCTAGCTAAGCGATCGCTCCGTTGGAGAGCAAAATATTCCTTCCTCTTTTAATGTTGATGGCTAAACAATTTAGCCAGTGATTTTTCTTTCTGAAGCGGTGGCATGACTCCAAGAAAACTGTCTGAGTCGGATAAACAAAACATCTTGCATCTGTATCGGCATCCAGGAGAGACAACTTCGACCCTGGCAGAGCGCTATGGAGTCAGCAACACGACAATTAGCCGTGTTTTAAAGAGTCTGTTGCCTGAACATGAATATGAAGCACTCGTGCAACAAAAGCGAGCAGCTCGTCCTCAAGCAGGCTTTGCAGAATTTGCTGCGGAACTAGCCTTTGAGGAATTTGAAACAGCGCCTGTAGAAGAGCCTCTTCAGGAGCCTGTTCAAGAGCCTATAGAGGTGAGTGAAGCTGCAATCGCTCAACCAGACATCCCAGTAGAAGCCGTAGAAGTAACCACAGAAGTAGAAGTAGCTGTAGAAGAGTTTATAGAGGTGAGTGAAACCGCGATCGCTCAGCCTAAAATCTCGGTAGAAGCTGTAGAAGTAGCCGTAGAAGTAGCTCCAGAAGTAGCGCCTGTAAAAACGGTAGAAGCAGTTGCCACTTCAACGCCAAAGCCAGCGATCGCACCACCGATTACGCGACGACAGCGTAAGCGTTCTGGTGCTGTTGATGAAATATCAACAAACGAGTCTGAGCCTGCTTCTGAACCACCGGAAGTAGTAGAGGCGCAGCTACAGCTTTTAGAAGTTCCTTCGGTTGCGCCGGAAGTTGAGAAAAAACCAACGAAAGCGCCACCCATAAAAGTCGCGGTAGCGCCAGTGGAAGCTGAGCCGAGTCTAGGGTTTACAGAAGCAAGCTTGTCGGCGGATCTACAAGCGCAGGCTGCTGAGTTGGTTGACTTAGACGACGATGATCTTGATGACGACCTCGATGACGATGACCTCGATGATCTGGATGACGAGGATGACGACGATGACGATGACGATGATTTAGATGATGCTGATGCCTTCATGGGAGGTCAGCTTCAAACTCAAGCGTTTGTACGAGTTTTGCCGTTAGCGGATGCCTCGATTCCCAAAACTTTCTACTTAGTTGTAGATCGAATGGCGGAATTGATTACTCGACCCCTCCGGGAGTTTGGAGACTTAGGACAGATTCCTAGCGAAGATGTTCAAGCGAAAACCTTGCCCATCTTTGACAATCACCGAATTGCTCGTCGCTTCTCTAAGCGCAATCAGCGAGTTATCAAAGTTCCTGATGGCAGAGTGCTACCGAAAGTTAGCGTCTATTTGCAAGCGAAGGGCATTACTCGCCTGCTGATTGATGGCCAGGTGTACTCGCTTTAATAGATTACTGAGTTAATCGTTTAGTCAGGTACAGTCTAGCTCCATTGGATCTCGCCTAAGGCCTAAGTATGCAATTTTTGGTGCAGCTCTTCTGCGACCCGTTTTAGGCGTCGGAGTTGCGCCTGCATGTCTTCTTGAGTCCAAGTGGCGGCAAAGGTGCTGAAGCCAAATCGTATCAAGGCGTTAGGGATTTCGAACTCAAAACGATTGAGCAAGTAGGTACCCCGATCATTCGGATTACACTCCCAGCGATCGCGGCCATGAAAAAAACCGTCGAACTCCCAAACTACTAAACCAGGTTCGCGAGCAGCAACTACGCTACTCAAACTAGGCTGTAGGAAAGGAATCTGAATCACAAAACGGCTACGGCTACCAACGTCCGTACTCCACTCGCCTACGGGTTCGCAGCGCAGAGCAGGATTGAGCCAACGGTGCATCAAGCTGAGATCTGTAATGCATCGCTCTACAGCGGTGGCACTGGCGTTGATTTGAACAGACTGCTCGAAACTTTGCTGAAATGGCATTCGGCGCTGATTGGTCTTTTTCAGGGTGGGAATAGAACGCATCCTACCGCTATTACTAAACGACTTAAACATTCAGAAGAAGCAAGCCACCGATTGGCTCCAGCAACTGTTGACTCGTCTACTCTAGCGAGAACCCACCTGCTTCAGCACGCACAACCGTTTCATCGAACTAGTTCACTAAATTAGTTCACGGTTGGTTGTTGTCAGCGTAAAGATTGCCTATCAAACTCACCTTTGCCTAAGGTTTTTGGGTTAAGTCTTGAATAATCGTTAAAAATCAACGAATCCTAGCTTTTTACGTCTTAATTCTCCATATAGATAGATGAAAAAGCCAGAATTGGAGCTTACTTTATCAATGTTTAGTTCTACGTCGCTCAGCTTGTACTTTGCTAGCTGGATGACAGTAGAAACGTGGGGTGCTACGTAAGCTAATTCTCACAAATGAATCTATCGTGCAAAAGTCGTGTTCTTACTGGACTGAGGGGCTAAAGCTAGCTCAGGAATTATGATTAGAACTTGGCAAGAATTTACACAAATCGTCAACACATCTGTACCAATACCGCAACTTAACCTCCTATTGGCACAGGCTCCAGCGACTTCTCCCCCAGCGACAACTACAGCACCACAAGCGGACCCAGGGGTTTACCCCACGGGTGCAGACAGTTTCCTCCAGGGAATTGGCCTGAGTTTGGGCACTTCAATTCCAGCTTTAATCAAAGCCCTGCTGATTTTAGTGGTGGGGCTGCTCATTGCGGCGCTGGTCGCAGCAGTGGTTCGGGGCTTGTTGAACCGCACCGACATAGACAATAAACTAGCCGCGCGTGTCATCCGCCACCAACCAGGAGCGCGACCACCCAACGTAGAAAAATGGGTAGGAGACGCTGTTTTTTGGCTAATCGTCGTGTTTACGGTTGTGGCCTTTTTACAGGCGCTCAACCTAACCGCTGTTTCTCAACCTTTAAACACCTTCCTCGACCAAATTTTGCGCTTCCTGCCTAAGCTGGCAGGGGCTGGGATTTTGCTGGCGATCGCTTGGGCGCTGGCAACGGTGGTCAAGCTGATTGTGACGCAGGGACTCCATGCATTTGGCTTAGATCAACGGTTGGGTGAACAGATCAATGAACCACCCGCTAGCTCGGATGCCCCGGATGCACCTGGTGCCACTCGACCGATTGCACCGCCGCCGTCTGATCCGCCATTTTCGTTGAGCGAAACGATTGGCAATGCGTTGTACTGGTTTATCTTTCTGCTGTTTCTCCCAGCGATCTTAAACACGCTGGAGTTGCAGGGGACGTTGCAACCTGTACAACAACTGTTGAATGAGATTTTGGCGATCCTGCCCAATATCTTGGCCGCAGTTTTGATTGGAGCAGCGGGTTGGCTGATTGCTCAGGTGGTTCGCCGGATCGTGACGAATCTGCTGGCAGCGGCAGGAACCGATCGCATTGGGACGCGGTTTGGGTTGAGAGGCACGACTGGGACTGGTGGCCAATCGCTGTCTTGGATTATTGGCACGATTGTCTATGTTTTAATCTTGATCCCAACGGCGATCGCGGCTCTGAATGCGCTGCGGATTGATGCGATTTCTCAGCCAGCCATTTCGATGCTGACTCAGATCCTCAATGCTATCCCCCAGATCTTCACGGCAGCCTTGATTCTGGCGATCGCTTATGTGATTGGGAAGTTTGTAGCTGATCTGGTCACTAATATTCTGACCAGCCTGGGTTTCAACAACATCTTCTACTGGCTAGGGCTACAACCAACTCCCTACTCAGCACCTCCAGTTCGTCCGACAGATGAATCCCCTGTGATTCAAGAGTTGGGTCAAGTTAGCCCCACTACTCCTAGAACTCGCACTCCTTCGGAAGTGATTGGGATTGTGACGTTGGTTGGCATATTGTTGTTTGCCACGGTGGCAGCGACAAATGTCCTCAACTTTGCAGGTCTCACCCTGATTGTGACTGGGTTGCTAGTGGTCTTTGGCCGCATCTTGTCTGGTTTGGTGGTGTTCGCCATTGGTCTTTACTTGGCGAACTTGGCCTTCAACTTGATCGCAAGCTCTGGCAACGCTCAAGCAAGAGTTTTGGCGCAAACCGCTCGGATTGCCATTATTGCTTTTATTTCCGCCATGGCCCTGCAACAAATGGGTATTGCGCCGAATATTGTCAACTTGGCGTTTGGTCTGTTGCTAGGAGCCGTTGCCGTGGCGATCGCACTGGCCTTTGGTCTGGGTGGTCGAGACATTGCAGCTCAACAAACCAGAGAGTGGTTAGATTCGTTCAAGGCGAAACGCTAACGATTACCTAACCTCCAACCCCTTCCCTATAGAGAAGGGGAGAGATTAAAGCCCTTCTCCACCTTGGAAAAAGGGCTTTTTTTAATCGCCTAAGTAAATACCTAAGCCACGAGCGGTTTTGACTAAGGTGCCACTAGGATCAACGGCTTGGTATTGGGCGATCGCCTCAGGAATGGGGACACTGACGACCTGACGATTTTGCCAAGTGACCATGTGGTCATATTTCTCCTCAGCAATTAGATCGACCGCAGCCACGCCAAAGGCCGACGCGACCAGGCGATCGAGCGGCGAAGGCGTTCCGCCCCGTTGCACATGACCCAGCACTGTCACGCGAGTTTCAGCGCCACTACAGGCACAAATGCGATCGGCTAAGTAGTCGCCGATTCCTCCATAGCGACATTGACCCAAGCGATTGGTGATCACCACTGGGTCTCCTGCCTCCGTCCGCACCGCTTCCGACACGATCACCAGCAAATAGTTTTTCCCTTGTTCTTGGCGTTCTTTGATTTTGTGGCAGATATTAGCGATGGTGTAGGAAATTTCGGGGATTAGGATCACATCAGCACCCCCAGCAATCCCGGCGGTAATGGCGATATGGCCTGCATCTCGCCCCATCACTTCCAGAATCATGACGCGGCTATGACTAGCGGCGGTAAAGTGCAGGCGATCGAGGGCTTCGGTTGCGGTATTGACGGCGGTGTCAAAACCAATCGAGTGCTCCGTCACCCCGACATCGTTGTCAATCGTTTTGGGGATCGCCACTAAATTCAGTTTGCCTTGTTCGGCAATGCGCCGCAGAATTGCCATGCTGCCATCACCTCCGATGCCGATGATCGCATCCAGACCCAATTGATGGTAGCCAGCAATAATGTCTTCTGAGCGATCGCAACGGGTGCCGTCGGACATAGGAAAAGCAAAGGGATCACCTTGGTTAGTCGTGCCGAGCATGGTGCCACCCGCAACCCGCAGAGAGTCAACATTTTCCAGTTCTAAGCGAATTGCCTGGGGTGGGCTGTGCATGAGTCCTTGGGTCGCTTGCCGAATCCCTAGTACTTCCCAGTCGTAGGTACCCACCGCTCGACACACCACCGCTCGGATGGCAGCGTTGAGTCCAGCACAATCGCCTCCACTGGTCAGAATCCCAATCCGCTTTTGTCCCATATCGCCCGCCGTCGCCTCAACGACAAATAAGGTCAGGCTGTACAGTACTGCTAAGCGGTGGCGTTTCTAAAGAATTCCAGGTTGGCTTTAGGTTTGCTTACATCTACTTCACCCACTGATGTACAAGCTGCATGGTTGCTTGGGATATAGCGATCGCTCGGTCGCATTCAGGCGAATAGGACTAGCGCTGGCAACGTTACTATGACAATATTGCGCTTCTTGGCAAATCAGCAAACGGTGAACAGGCGCAGGCAAAAATCATACCTATGTCAGACCTATCGGATCAGTGGAGCATTCCAGTTGCACCAGAAGGCTTTAAATCAGGCTTTGTGGGCATCATTGGCCGTCCCAATGTCGGCAAATCAACCTTAATGAATTATTTGGTGGGGCAAAAGATTGCCATTACGTCGCCTGTGGCTCAAACCACGCGCAATCGGCTCTTGGGCATTCTGACCACACCAGATACACAGTTTATTTTTGTGGATACTCCTGGCATTCACAAACCCCACCATCAACTCGGCGAAGTGTTGGTCAAAAATGCTCAAATTGCCATTCACTCAGTCGATGTAGTGCTGTTTGTGGTCGATAGTTCAGTCGATGCGGGCGGAGGCGATCGCTACATTGCCGAGCTAATGAGCAAAACCGAAACTCCAGTGATTTTGGGCCTGAACAAAAGTGATCAACAACCCGCCGCGACAGAAGCACTAGACGCTAGCTATCGGGCCTTAGCAGAACCTTACGGTTGGCCGATCGCGAAATTTTCAGCCCTGACCGGGGAAGGGTTAGAACCGCTGCAAACTTTGTTGGGCGATCGCTTGGAACCTGGCCCTTACTACTACCCGCCAGATCTGGTCACCGATCAGCCAGAGCGATTCATTATGGGCGAGCTGATCCGCGAGCAAATTTTGCTCCTCACTCGTGAAGAAGTGCCGCACTCAGTGGCGATCTCCATTGATCGAGTTGAAGAAGAACCAACGATCACCCGCTTGCTGGCAACCATCCATGTCGAACGCCAATCACAAAAAGGCATCATTATCGGTAAAGGCGGCAGTATGCTGAAGGCGATCGGCAGTGCCGCCCGTGAGCAAATGCAGAAGTTGATCGCCGGCAAAGTGTACCTAGAGTTGTTTGTGAAAGTCCAACCGAAGTGGCGGCAATCACGCACTCGCCTCGCAGAATTGGGTTATCGAGTGGAGGAATAGTGAAACTCATTGAGCGCTATCGAGGAGCCTTGTTAGGACTAGCCACAGGGGATGCAGTTGGCACCACACTAGAATTTGAATCGCCAGGTTCATTTACTCCTATCACTGATCTGGTCGGCGGTGGTCCTTTCAACCTCCAGCCCGGACAATGGACTGATGACACCTCAATGGCGCTTTGCTTAGCTGAAAGCCTGATCGAGTGCCAAGGCTTTGATCCCAAACATCAACTAGAAAAATATAACCGTTGGTATCGCGAAGGCTATCTCAGCAGCACCGGACGCTGTTTCGACATTGGCAACGCCACTCGCGCCGCCCTAGAAGAATTTGTCGCCACAGGAAATTCATACTGCGGTTCCACCAATCCCCGATCTGCGGGCAATGGCTCAATTATGCGGTTAGCTCCGGTGCCATTGTTTTATGCCGCGCAGCCAGAGGAGGCGATCGCCAAATCCGCTGAAAGTTCTCGCACCACTCACGCCGCCCCCACGACGATTGATGCCTGCCGTTATTTAGGCGCACTGATCGTAGGTGCGGTTCAAGGAGCCAGCAAAGAAGAATTGCTTGCAGACCACTACAGCCCGATTTCAGGTTCCTGGGAGGCTAATTCGCTCGTTCCTGAAATCGCTGAGATTGCCAGAGGTTCCTTCAAGCAGCGACACCCACCCGAAATTCAAGGCTCTGGCTATGTGGTGAAATCTCTAGAAGCGGCGTTGTGGGCATTCCACAATAGCAACTCATTCCGGGAAGGTTGTTTGCTGGCAGTGAATTTAGGTGACGATGCCGATACTACTGGAGCTGTTTATGGCCAGCTTGCAGGTGCATTCTATGGTGACTCAGGAATTCCGACGGAGTGGCGATCGCGCTTGGCATACCGAGAATTGATTGAATCTTTGGCCGAGCAATTGTTGACTCTCTCGCGAGCATTTTTGTGAGTATCGCCGAATAAAAGCAGACCTCTCCCCAAACCCCTCTCCTAAGAGGCGAGGGACTTTGAATTTGGCTCCTCTTCCCTGGTAGGGAAGGGGCAGGGGGTTAGGTTCCTAAGCCAATAACTCTGTCAATGCAGAAATGAGGGCTTGGTTTTGTTCTTCGGTGCCGACGGTAATTCGCAGTTTGTCGTCGAGGCGGGGTTGCTTAAAGTAGCGCACCAAAATGCCCCGTTCCTTCAGGGCTTGATAGAGAGAGCCAGCCTTGTTATTGGGAGCCTGAGCCAAAACAAAATTGGCTTGTGAAGGACCAACGTTAAAGCCTAGCTGGGTGAGGTCAGCGGTTAACTTGGCACGAGAAGCTTTCACCCGCTCGGCACTGGCGTTTTTGTGCGCTTGGTCCGCGATCGCTGCTGCTCCCACTGCACAAGCCACCGCATCCACGTTGTAACTATCTTTGACTTTAATTAGCCCCGACAATAATTCTGGATTGGCGACTCCAAAGCCGAGGCGCAAGCCTGCCAAAGAATAGCCCTTAGAGAAGGTGCGGAGGACAATCACGTTGTTGTGCTCTTTCACCAGTTCCAAAGCGCTGTAATCGGCAAAATCGACGTAAGCTTCATCGATCGCCAGCACTCCAGACAAATGGCTGGCTAACTTACTGAGCACATCTAAAGGAACTAGCGTTCCAGAAGGACTGTTGGGAGAAGCAATGAAGGTAATCGCTCCATTCGCGGCAATCAGTTGCTCGACGGGGAGGTTGTAGTCCTCATCGTAGGGAACCTCAACTACTTTCGTGTCTTGGATTTCCGCTAACGTTTCATAGAGGACATAGGTGGGGGTAGGGTAGACGATTTTGCGATCGCCTTCTGTACAAGCCCGCACCAGCAAATTTAGAATGTCGTCGCTGCCATTACCCACCAAAATCCAATCGTGGGGGACGCCTAACACTTGGCTCGCAGCGTGACGGAACGAATCGGCCATCGGATGAGGGTAACGCCGCAACAGTTCGCCATCGAAGCCACGCAGGACTTGCAGGGCCGCCTCCGAGGGAGGGTAGGGGTTTTCGTTGGTGTTGAGCTTAATGACTTTGACGCCTGGGGCTGGCTGTTCACCGGGTTGGTAGCCAGTCATCGCATCAACGCTAGGACGGAAGTAACTCATCGTTCTGCTTCAAGAATGAAATGTTGAGATTAGTGCGTGGTCAATATTCTTGCTGACCCCTCCCCAACGCGGAGAGGGGCTTTCAATCCTCTAAATTCATCTTCCCTCGAAGGGAAAGGGGTTAGGAGGTTAGGTCTCAGGTTAGCCCTACTGCATAGCGTGAAGCACTTGCCGAATTGTATCCGCTGGAACTTCATCGGTGATGGTGACGGTGCCGATTTGGGTGGGTAGAATGAATCGCACCCGACCGTCTTTGACTTTTTTATCGGTTAGCAAGCTAGCCGCGATCGCCTCAATATCCAATCCTCCCGGCAGTTTGGTGGGGAGGCCAGTTTTCTCAAGCAGGGCAAGTTGGCGATCGCTGGAATCTTGCTCCCACATGCCTAAAGCTACCGCGATTTGCCCCGCTGCTACCATACCGATCGCCACTGCTTCGCCATGATTAACTACTTTGTATTCGGTCTCACTCTCGACAGCATGACCAATCGTGTGCCCGTAGTTGAGGATGGCTCTTAGCCCTGATTCTTTTTCATCTTTGCTGACGACGTGAGCCTTCGCTTGGCAGGAACGGGTTAGGATTTCTTGAAGCAGGTCGTCGCTAACATAGCGCAGTTGGTCGAGCCGCTGGCTTTGCTCTAGTTTCTCAAACAGTTCCGCATCCCAAATGATGCCGTATTTGATCACCTCGGCCATGCCTGCCCGAAATTCTCTGGCTGGCAAGGTTTTTAGAGTTTGAGGATCGATCAAGACTAGCTTGGGTTGATGAAATGCCCCGATCAAGTTTTTGCCTTGAGGATGGTTAACCCCTGTTTTGCCACCAATGGAGGCATCGACCATTGCGAGCAGGGTCGTGGGGACTTGCACAAAGTTGATGCCCCGCAGCCATGTGGCAGCGGCAAAGCCTGCCATATCGCCAATGACGCCACCGCCTAATGCCAGAATCGTGGAGGAGCGTTCTAGACGGTTTTCTAGAGCTACATCGTAGATTTTTTGTAGGGAGGCAGGAGTTTTGTAGCGTTCTCCGGCGGGCAGAATGCACTGAGCGACGGTAAAGCCTGCTTGCTCTAGAGAGGCGATCGCTTGAGTTCCGTAATGCTTAAAAATCGGGGGACTGGAAACAAGGAGAATTTTTTTGCCGAGTTTGAGTGGCTGTGAGCCATGTCCGATGAGCCAGTTTCCTAGCTGCTCCAAACCACCGGATGCGATCGCAATATCATAAGACTGTTGTGGTAATTCGACAGGAATTACAGACTTCATTGGTTTCGTGCTGCCGCGATTAACAAATGCCCGTGGGCTGTATTCTACTACTTCACCACATCGGATGGTGGGGCTGGCGCAGCCTGCCTAGCCCGTAAAACCAATGTGGTGGAATACTACTCCACTAAATGATTCAATAGTTTTAAATGATTCAATAGTTTTGTTGGGCTTTGTGGAGAATTGTCAATGTCTGGTGTAATTACTTACGTGTTAGTGCTCGGTTCGTTCTATGCTGCGGCTCTTGGTTTGTTTTTTGGCCTGCGGGCTGCCAAGTTGATCTAGAACTGAGCCTTTGGGAGTCAGGTGTCCTCACCCATTTAGGTTTCAACCAAGCACGTCTTTACTAAGGTTCCAGCTTCTAAGCCCCAAGAAGGTGAGAGGCTAGAACATTGAGAATCCTATTCATTGAGTACAGACTTCACTTAGAAACCTACATGGGTGCGGGGCAGGTACTCGGCAGGTACCCTTAAGGGGTTTGATTCTACCCCTTCATCCCACTCCCCGCCTCAGTCGGCACAATATAGTGCTGCATCACCAAAAAGAAGAATAAAATCGGCGCGATCGAAATGACAGAACCCGCCGCAATCAAGCGCCAATCCAGGGAAAACGTTCCTGCTAGCGTTGCAACTCCTAGCGGCAACGTATAGTATTCCGGGCGATCGAGCACGATTAAAGGCCAGAGGAAATCGCTCCAGGAACCGATAAATACAAAAATTGCTAGCGTCACCAGCGCCGGGCGAATTGAGGGTAGCATCACATGCCACCACAACCCCAGCTCTGAGCAGCCATCCATGCGGGCGGCTTCTTCCAGCTCTTTAGGCACACTCTGAAACGCTTGCCGTAACAAGAAGATGCCAAAGGCCGAGGCGATCGCGGGAAAAATTAGTCCTAGATAGGTGTTTCGTAGCCCCAACTGTACGGTCAAGATGTACAGCGGAATCATCACGATTTGAAAAGGAATCATGATTGTTGAGACAACGAGGGTGAAAATCGCATCTCGGCCCCGAAAATTTAGCCGCGCCAATGGATAAGCTGCCAACGAACAAAACAGCAAATTCAGCGTAACTGTCAGTATGGCCACCAGGGTGCTGTTGAATAGGTAGCGACCAAATGGATTAGTTTGCCACACTCGAACAAAGTTTTGCCAAGTGGGTTGGCTCGGCCATAGTTGCGGTGGAAACTGAAAAATGTTCTCGGTTGGAGACTTGAGCGAGGTACTGACCAGCCACATCAAGGGCAACAGCATTATCAGCGCGATCGCTCCTAGCAAGCTGTACATGCCAGCTCGTTGCCATAAAGCCCGTCGCTTAGAACTATTCATGTTATTTAGTCGCTACTACTGCAATATTCCAAGCAAATCGCTTCATTAGGGGCAATTTTTTCAAGCTTTGATCTGCTTTTTCCAACTTCAAATAAGTTGGTCTCAAGCGTTCATGCTCCAAAATAATTTTTTTCCAATATCGCTCTTTGTTCGGATCAACTTTTTCTACTAAATAAAAGCGTAGAAAAATCCAAAGAGTAGCTAACCAAAAGGTGTCATATTCAGTTTTTGTAAATACAGATTGAACAAAGTTGGCAATATTAATATCAAGGGGAGTTTCGTCCTCAGTCCGCACCTTAGTCGCAATACGACGGTACACATTAATCACTGGATTGTGTTTCAGAGGGTCCCAAAAACAAGCTTTACCGCCTGGTTTCAGGACTCGATACATCTCCCGGATAACTGTTTTTGGTTGGGGAATATGGTGCAATAAATTAGAGGCGTAGATAATGTCAAAAGTGTTGTCAGGAAACTCAATTTCCATCGCATTAATGGTGCGACCCTCCACTGCCACATGGTTGCTGGCTGCTAGCTTGAGCGCGACATCTACCATACCTGGCGAGTAATCGGCGGCAACACAACGTGCCCCTTTGGTCGCAAAATAAACGCTGTTTTCCCCAGCCCCACAACCCAGGTCGAGTAGATATTTCCCTTTGACATCTCCTAAGTGCTTGAGGATAAAGCGATTCTCTGGAGCAGTGCAGGCTTCAAAATAATCTCGAACTTGAATTCCTTCGATGTCAATGGCCGCAGCCCACAGGTCGTGAAATTCACGTTCGCGCTTGAGGAGGTCGTCTTGCATGACAGTTGTACTGACTGGAATTCCAGCATTATGCCAACTGGGAGATTGTTGGGCAATCCTATCGCGCTATAGAAACTATTCGCTCTTCGCTTCTGGCTTCTGCTTCCCCTCTTTCATTCTGAGCCTGCATCCTGCTTTTTTAGCTAGCGATCGCTTCAACATTCGCTGTACTAGCAGCCTGCACAGTTTTTTGCGCCTCTGCTTCGGCGGTTAGGTATTCGGTGAGTTGCGCTTCGATTTCGTCACAGACGATTTGGCGATATTCGCTAAAGTGCTCGTTGTGAGCACAGACGGTCAGGTAGCGATCCCAGACTTTGGGGTTGTGTTTGAAGATGTTCCAAAGGTTGCGCCAGAACTGGAAGCGGGTACTGCGAACTACGCCTTGCCGCCAGCAGACGGTGAGTAGGGCGCGAACATCAACCCAGGCTGGCATTTTACCGGGGGCTTTGAATTTGGGCGATCCCATGATCAGGTGGTGGCGGTACACGCGATCGAGAAATTTCTCAGGGTCGTAAAGCTCGGAAAAGGCGCGCATGTATTCGCGGGCGATTTCTTCTAAGGGGCGGGTGGGGACAAAGTTCATCAAGGTGGTTTGGTTGATGTTGCCTGCTTCGCCGCGTAAGCGTCCTTCTTTTTTCAGGCGGTGCCAAAGGCCAGTGTCGGGAAGAACTTGCAACATGCTGAAGAGGGCGGTGGGGATCGCGGTTTTTTCGACGAATTGGACGATGCGATCGCCTGCACCCGGTTTTTCGTTGTCAAAGCCAATGATGAAGCCTGCCATGACGCGCAAACCCACTTTGGTGATGGATTCCACGGCCTCGCTGAGAGAGTCGCGGGTGTTTTGAAACTTTTGGGTGAGGGCTAGGCTGTCTTCGTCTGGGGTTTCAATGCCTAAGAAGACGGCGGTGAAGTTGCACTCCACCATCAACTCCATCATTTCTGGGTCTTGGGCCAAGTCTACCGAAGCTTCGGTGAAGAAGGAGAAGGGATAGCGGTGGTCTTCCATCCAGGTTTTCAATTCCTTGAGGAACAACTTCACGTTGCGTTTGTTGCCGATGAAGTTGTCGTCCACCATGAAGATGCTACGATCCCACCCGAGTTCGTAGAGGTAGTTCAGCTCGGCTAAGAGTTGTTGCGGAGCCTTAGTGCGGGGTTTGCGTCCGTACAGAACGATAATGTCGCAGAATTCGCACTGGAACGGGCAACCGCGTGAGAACTGCACCGCCATGCTGTCATAAGCGCTAAAGTCGAGCAGTTCGAAGCGGGGGATGGGTGTGGTGGTAACGTCTGGCTTCACCCCATTGGAACGAAAGACTCCCTGGGTTTCGCCACGCGCGATCGCTTCAATAAAGAGCGGCAAAGTGATCTCGCCCTCATCCAAAATCATGTAGTCAGCCGCTTGAGCTTCTTCTGGTAATGCGGTGGGGTAAGGGCCACCCACTGCTACGGGTTTACCTCGGCGCTTGGCTTCCTGAATTTGGGCCAAGAAATCCTCTTTCTGCACAATCATGGCGGAGAGAATCACCAAGTCAGCCCAAGCCCACTCGTCTTCTGTGACAGCGCGGACATTGCGATCGACCAGTTTGAACTCCCACTCCTGAGGTAGAAGGGCCGCAACGGTGACTAAGCCCAGAGGTGGTAGTAAAACTTTGCGCTCGACCAGTTCTAGAGTTTTTTCAAATGACCAAAAGCTTTTAGGAAACAGGGGGTAGAGGAGTAAAACTCGCATTTAAATTTAGCCTCACAGGTTAAGAGCCCGGTCAAAAAAGCTTGGGCGAACTGCTGGATGGTTATTCACTTTTCCCGGAGAAGCTTCCACAAACCGGGCGAAAGTGGAGAATTCAGTTTAGCTCGCGATTTAGCTGGCGATCGCATTGATATTAGCGGTGACGGCTGACTTTGCAGTTTGAGCCTGCGATTTCGCTTTAGTGGCTAAGTACTCTGCTAGTTGAGCTTCAATTTCGTCGCGAACGGTTTGGCGATACTCCAGGAAGTGCTCACTCAAAGCACAATTGCTCATATAAGGCACAAAGACGCTGGGGTTATGGCGCAGAATCGCAAAGAGCTGCCGCCAAAACTGCCAACGGGTACTTCGCTTAATGCCCTGCCGCCAGAAAATGGTGAAAACAGCCCGGAGTTCCACCAGTTCCAACATCCGAAATGGCACCTTGTGCGGCGATGGCTTTTGCTGAATGAAATTGCGATAAACCCGTGATAGGTAACGGCTGGGTTCGTATAGCTCCCAAAAACAACTCAGGTACTCACGCGCCAATTCTTCTACGGGACGGGTGGGAATAAAGTTGGTCAGCGCCATCTGGTGGCCCTGCGTTTCTTTGTTTGCCTCTAACATCCGACCTTCTTTTTCTAGTCGGTTCCAGAGCGCCGTGTTGGGCAGTGCCTGGAGTAAACCAAACATCGCCTTGGGAATCGAGGTAGCTTCGACAAAATCGATGATGCGTTGACCCGCTCCTGGTTTCTCGCCATCGAAGCCCAGGATAAAGCCAGCCATCACATTCAGGCCCGCTCGATTAATCGTTTGCACCGACTCCACTAACGAGGTACGGGTGTTTTGAAATTTGTGAGTCAGCGCCAAACTATCGGTATCAGGAGTTTCAATACCAATAAACACAGAACCAAAGTTGGCAGCAATCATCAAGTCCAGCAGTTCTTGATCTTGGGCCAGATCAATCGAGGCTTCGGTAGCGAGGCGGAAGGGATAGTTATGAGCTGCCATCCAGGGGCCAAGTTCACGCAGCAACAGCTTGACATTACGCTTGTTGCCAATAAAGTTGTCATCGACCATAAAGATCGATCGCCGCCAGCCTAAGTCATAAAGGGTTTGCACTTCAGCAATGAGCTGAGCTGGAGTTTTGGTGCGAGGCTTCCGCCCATAAAGCACAATAATGTCGCAAAACTCGCACTGGAATGGACATCCGCGCGAGAATTGCACCGACATCTCGTTATAAGCCTTGAAATCTAGCAAGTCGTAGCGCGGAATTGGAGAAGTAGTGACATCTGGCTTTACCTCCCCAGCCCGGAGGACGCCCGAAGTTTTGCCTTCAGCGATCGCCTCAACCAGCATGGGAAGAGTAATTTCACCCTCATCCAATACCAGGAAATCAGCTCCAGCTTCCTGAGCTGCATCTGGGACAGAGGTGACATAAGGGCCACCCACTGCAACTAACTTGCCACGTTGCTTAGCCTGCTGGATCAAATTCAACATATCTGGCTTTTGGACAATCATGCCAGAGATAATCACCAACTCTGCCCAATCCCAGTCAGCTTCCGTCTCCAGCCGCACATTACGGTCCACCAGGCGAAACTCCCACTCTTGAGGCAGGATCGCAGCAACCGTAATCATTCCCAGCGGAGGCAGCGAAACCTTGCGCCCAATCAGTTCTAGAGCCTTATCAAAAGACCAAAACGACCGAGGAAAAAGGGGGTAGAGAAGTAAAACTCGCATTAATTGTTAGCCTCTTATCTAAATGACGGCCTGTTCCCAGATATATTGATATGTCTATCTATCCTGAAAACTCTCACGATAAAAGCTTTCAGTCAATGAACAACGATTGACTGAATCAACTCGACGCGAAACAAGCCAATCCTCGCGATAAAAAGTGTATTCCTTCGACCAAAGATCAAGGAACTTCCTATATCACTTGTACTGGAGTTTAACAGACGCAACTCAAAAACGTATGTCTTGAGTGATTCTAGGAGCGACAGGTAGCCCTAAAGGACAAGAAATTAGCTGTAGCAAGAGAAAAGCCAAAGTATCGAAACGCCTACCCTCAGATTCTTCTGGAGGGAGTCTGAGGGACGCAGCCGTCCCTTAGCGGGGGTTTGGGGGCGAGTGCCCCCAAGGGTTCGGATTTCCCAAAGATGTTGATTCAGCGAAGTTTGAAAGAATAGCTACTCAGCGATCGCCCGTTCTTTAGCTTCAGCAGCCCTCACCCCACCCTGGCCAGGCACCCCACTAACCTTCAACACATCTCGAAATGTGGCGCAATAAGTCGGCAAATTGAACGTCACCGGATTCACCACATTCTCGTAGGTGAAATGCCGATACTTCAAACAGAAACGGTCCCAAGCTGCCATCTGAATCCGAAATACTGCAATCAGCACATCAGCCAGCACAGGTGACAGCGGAATCTGGAACTGAATTTTCTTTCCTAGATAATCACAAACTGTATCTATCGCTTCGTTCACCGTCACCCGCGCATTTCCCAGCACCAACTGCCGTGGTTGGCCTAGTTCTGGCGGATGCTCTACTAGATGCTGCACCACTTGGGCAATATCACGCCCGTGAACGAAGTGGAAACTACCATCAGCTTTGAGGAAGCGAATTAAATCAATCCACTTGACAACCTCTGGAATCCCAGATGTTACGGCTGAGTAAGGCTTATGCTCATCCCCACCAAACACCAAGGTAGGGAACAAAGTAGTAACTTTAGGAGCGATCGCCAGCTTTGATATCTGCTGAAAACAAGAGTACTTCGAGCTAATGTAGTCGGTTCCCAGTTGCCCTGCTTCTTTGAGCAAGTGGTTTTTGCGATCGAGAATACTGGCAGTTGAGAAGTAAATTACTTGTTCGCAGCGCTCTGGATCGAGCAAGCTCATCAACCGCAACGTCTTTAAAACGTTTACATCATAGGTTTCTTGAGCATTCCCCCAAGCAGTAGCCACCAAAATCGCTACATCCATTGATGCCAATAAGTCTTCCATGCGGTCAACATCCCGCATATTAGCCTTAATGATGTGAATCCCAGGACGAGCTTGGTAGTCAAACTTCAGCTTTGCAGGGTCTCTAACCAGCAGATGTAATTCATGCTCAGTGGACTGAATCAAAGCTTCCGCGATGTAGTGACCAATGCAGCCACTGGCACCCGTCATGAAAATTCGCTTGGGGAGCATGGAGGTATGAATGAATAGAGAGTTAAGGAGTGGAGCCGAGACCCCAGCTCCCATTACGCATGGGTAGTTCTAGACAGGTAATAATTTTGAGTAGTACACCACTCAAAATTATTACCTGTCTACCACCTACGCATGAACTGCCAAGAGTTTGTCAACTTGCTTTGCAGTTTCAAAGAAGTGAGCCACATTTTCTTCAGGAGTGCCTTGCAGCACCCCATGACCAAGGTTGAGAATGTGGCGACGATTGCCCGCTTTGCGCACTGTATCTAGAATGCGATCGCGGATGAAGTCTTTAGAACCAAACAGCACACAGGGGTCAATATTCCCTTGCACACCAATGTTAGCGCCGAGACGCTGACGAGCTTCGGCTAGATCGACTGTCCAGTCCACACTGACGAAATCAGCGCCAGTTTGTGCCATCCGCTCCAGCACTCCAGCACTGCCATTGATGTAGAGAATCAGAGGCACATCAGGATGCACTGCCTTGATCTTGGCAAACACCTGCTTTTGGTAAGGGACGGCAAAGGCATCAAAGTCTTGGGGGCTAAGCTGACCTGCCCAAGAATCAAACATTTGGATTACCTGCGCCCCACATTCAATTTGGTAGCACGCATAGGTAGCGATCGCATCTGCAATCTTAGCCAGGAATTTATGCAGCATTTCTGGCTCGCTGAACGCCATACCCTTGATGATGGTGTAATCTTTAGAGCTTTTCCCTTCGATCGAGTAAGCGGCTAAGGTCCAAGGTGCGCCGACAAAGCCGAGTACCGCTGCTTCATTGCCAACTTCTTGGCGCAGGGTTTGCAGAATCGTGCGAATAAAGGGCATCGACGCTTCTGGGTCGATCTCATGCAGATTGTTGATCTGCTCTAGGCTACGAATTGGCGGATCGATAATTGGTCCCCGGCTCTCCACGATGTCGAACGGAATGCCAATACCGGGTAGCGGCGTCAAAATATCAGAAAACAGAATCACGCCATCGGGCCGAAATGCCCGGAAAGGTTGTAAGGAGATTTCAATTGCCAGATCAGGATTCTCGGAGCGCTCCCGGAAAGAGGGATATTTGTCGCGCAAGTCTCGATACACCTTCATGTAGCGACCCGCTTGTCGCATCATCCACACGGGTGGCCGATCTAGAACTTCTCCACGAGCAGCCCGCAACAGATAAGGAATTTGGGTCGATCCGGCCATTGAAGATTCACCATTCATTTCTTAAATGCATTTGTTAGCTTATCATTCCCCGATCCCCCTTTCTCGCTGTGAGTTTGAGAAAGCGACGGGAATTAACCAGGCAATGGTGACAAGATCGGGCAGGATGGTGTCAATGCTTGTTTTGCTTGGCTTACCGTTACAAAACTTATGCAATTTGACCCTAGCTCATCAGTCCCTCCAGCACTAGCCCCGCCCGCGCCGCAGCCTTTTCTGATTCCACCTGCTAAGCGACTGAGTTTTATCTGCGGGTTGACGCTAGCAACTGTCCTGGTTGGTTTGGTAGAGCTGGCTTTTAAGCGTGGCGTTGCGGGGGCGATCGCGGTAGACACACTCAGCGATTTTGCTGCCGCAATTTGGCGGTATACAGATTGGGCCATATCCAGCTTTGTCTTGGGGCTGGCTCAGTGGGTGATTTTACGTCAATATGGACTGACTCATCTCTGGATCGTAGCGACGGGCATGGGTGGACTCATCGCCCAAGCGGTCGGATTCGGGTGGCAAGCTAAGCTAGGGCTTGTCCTGAGCCGCCTAGCCTATGTTTGGTTGGGGTTAGCGCAAGGCTTTGTCTTACGACGTGATGCCAGGTCTGCTTGGCTTTGGCTATTCGTTCCTCCGGTTACGTTTGTGCTCTCTAGCTTGCTGTTTTTGGTCATGCTAGGGCAGACCCCGACAGGAATTGCAGTAGGATTGCCAGGACCGCCCTACGTGGCACTAATTCCAGCCTTAACTCTTCAAGGATTGCTGCCCGCGATCGCACTCTGTAGCCTCCGGCAAAAAGGTAGTTCTGCCCGTCGTCAGTCTAGTGATGCTGAGTTCCAGGCCACAGCAGAAGTTACCGATTTAGCCCTGTTGCGATCGCTGGCTCAACAGCTACAAGCCCAGTTGCATCAAACGACTATTGCTGAGATGGCTGGAGATCAAGATCTGATTTACCTCGTAGATGTGACGGCAGAAGGCGCGATCGCGATGTATCAGCCTGTAAACCAAGCAGCATTTGACTACGCAGAGCAAACCCCACTCCCAGCTTTAGCTGAGATAGAGCCAGCAGGTCAGGCAGGTCAGGCAAATCAAGAAAAATATGGGTCTGAGGTAGCCACCTTAGCGCGGTTTCAAGTAATTTTTCAGGCCACGGGTGACATCACGATTCGGTCCTCAAATGGGGAACCGTTGAGCTAAGCGGGGTCTCGTGGCAACAGTGGTAGGCACACCAACAGCACTACAGCAATCAAGTGGTGGTTGATAAAATTTCTTCGTTTTGCACCTTAAACTTAGTAAAGATGACGATTAGAAATTGTGGGCAATAGGATCGTTTAATTCATGAATATTGTGGAGTTTTTCCAGCAGAGTGCTGGCAAGTGGTTTTCCCAGCGCACCAGTCACCACTTGGCTTTTAAGCAATCAGAAAGTGGCAAATCAGATATTGTGATTGAGATGTTGCCCAGCGATAACCCCGAAGTGGTAAAGCTGTGCGAACAATATGAAATTGATCCCACGCTGGCTCTCTGTGGTGCTCGCGTCACCTGGAACGGCACGATGGAATGGGACGAAGAAAAACACACTGGCTCCACAGTGTTGGTTCCAATCGCTGATCCAGAAAACCCCAAGGAAGGCAAGTTGTTGCGCGAAATGGGCTATGCCGAAAAGGCTCCTGTCGCAGGTCGTTACAAAATGGGCGACGACGAAGCCCTAACGCTGATTACCGAGTATGAATCTATGTACTCTGAAGAGCGCCTGTGGTTCGCCAGTCCCAACTTACGCTTGCGTAACAGCATCCTAAAGCGCTTTGGTGGTTTCAGCATGGCCACTTTCTGCTCAGAAATTCGCATGGGTGGCACGCAACCTCAGGCCGAAGCTGCCAGCTCTACCACTAATACTTAATGGGTTAAGGGCGATCGCGGGTTAATTAGTAAATGCCCTCATCTAGGCATGATGTAGGGCAAGCTCAAACATTTTTCAGACCCGCTGACTCTTGGTTTCGCTAGGACTTAAGGGTTCGGATAGAACGAGGGAGTTTTCTTGGGGTTGGGCCACGGCCTTGAGCTTGCTATAGAACTCAGAGGATTCCGGAGGCGGTACAAACTGGTGAATCGGTTCGGGCTTTGCTTGGCCTGCTTGAGTCATCTCTGAACCAGAAGCTTCGCTGCCTGTGATTGACAAGTCAGAGAGTAGGCGATCGGCTTCTTCTAGAACAGATTCTAGGGCTCCATCCGAAGCCATGTCTGACTCAACTGCCATTTCAGCCAGGCTGGAGCTGGAAGTTAGGGGTAATGTCGGGTTAGATAGAGCGTTGGATTCTGCAACAACTTCAGATTCATCGATGCTCGGCTCTAGCGCCATTGATATCGGCTCTGCGGCCACAGCATCCATTGGGGCATAGCTTGAGTTGGAAGCTGACGCAGCCACGGTTGGTTCGGAAGCGTTTTCTAACCTAGTAGCCCCAACCTGGTCTGGTTGCTCCTCCCCAGCGACAGACGCAAGGTTTAGTCCTTCATTTTGGAGCGGTGGCGAGGAGATTGCGATGGAGGGCAACTCGGTCGCCGCTACCTTAACCGGAGCCGTAGATAGGTTGTCAGTCTGGGTGACCGCTGCGGGCAGCAAGTAGCGCCAGTGAGACTGGGGCGGAAACCTGGGGGGTGGCAAAGCCACAATTTCCCTTGCAGTAGCAGGTTTGGGCACTAGCACCTGCGGGAATTTACTGCAAACAATGCGTTCAAATTCATGGTTGAAATGATAAAGCGGTTGCCCTCGACGTAGCCACAACGCCAAGATTTGCTCAACCGAAATCCCCTTGTAACGCCCTTGATACAAGGCTTCAATGACGGCTGAGCGTATCCAAAGCGGTTGATAGATACCTGTCCAAGCAGCCACTAATTCATCAGCAGTGTAGCCATTGAGGTCAAAGCTGTAGTGAATCAGCAGAGCCGCTGCATTTGCGCTCACAGAGTCTTTTACTGATTCTGTCATCTCAATTGTTTACTGCATCCCCCTTTCAAATTAGCTTAGGCAAACTGCGATCGCTTTTCGCAGGAGGGTGGGACCTAGGTCTAAGCTGATTGACAACGGATCTTCGGCCCCAACGCAGTCTACAAAAGTTAGCAGACTGGAGTAGCGACGGATTTTGCCATTAAACCGCAAATCGCCCTTAGATTCAAATGACTTAAGGAGGATTAGTCGTTGGTGGGCCGCACCACACCCCCCTCTACGGGGCGGATACCAGTGCCCGCAAAGGGTTCTGTTCCGCCGCTCCAGTTGAAGTCACTGATGCGTAAGCCAATGGAACCAATCGATAAAACTGGGTTGTAGCGTGCCGTCACTCCATAGGTGCGGCGGCTGTATTCTAAGATGTAATCCGTACTAATTTCATTGCCTGTATCCACATTGATTGCGGTTTGAAATCCGAGGCGGAATGGGCCGTAAATCTGCTGCAAAATCCCAGCGGAGACGACTTTATCATCCACGACTCGATCGAATAAGAAGGGAGATTGACCGCCAATCGCACTTTGCGAGTAGCTGAGATTGAAACCTGTGTAGTCAAAGAAGCGCCGAGAAAAATGACCTACCTGTCCTTGCAACCCAATGGTGCCAGTTAGAGTCGTTTGGCTGTCGCCACTGGTATAGCCGTTGGCAACCCCTCTGACTCCAGTAAATAGTTGCAAATAAGGCACTACCGGAGCGGGAGTATATCGTAGACCTTCGGTAGCAGTGGGCGGTAAAGCTTTGCCTTGCCAAAGGGAGAATCCTTTATTCAGAGCAGCGCTGGCCTCAAAACGTCCCAAGCTCAACCGATTGTTACTGCGATTGGCATCAAGTAAATCCAGGCGATCGCTGTCAGCCGTGACAAATTGGGCTCCCGCTTGGTAGCTCAGGCTGATTCCGGTATTTCCTAAAGGCACCACCGGAGAAATCAAGAAGGCACCCAAGCTACTCTGCACATCCTGATAACCCAAAGAGCCATTGAAGAGGCGATCGCGGTAGCTATAGTCAAGCGCTAAGGTGTGGTTGCCTGCGACTTGGAGTTGACGCAAACGCACATTAGCTCGTGCTTCTTCATCAAAATCGCTGGGATCTAAGCTGTTCAGTGTTACGGAGCTGGTCAGCGTGGTGCGAGGGCTGAGATTAGCCGTCAACTTGGTTTTTAAGCCATAGACAGAAGGATCAAAGATAGCCCCATTACTATCTGTCAGGGCTTTTTGAATAAAGAACTGAGGCGTGACGCTAAAGCGAATCTTCTCGCTGGAAATCGGCTCAAACGTACTTTGGACAAACAAGCCACCTCGATCTTCCTCGTCGTAGCCAAACTGTAGTAGAGCAGGATCGCGTTCCCGGCGATCGAGTATCACCCGCGATCGCAGCAGCGGTAGAGAGAAGCGTTGGTCAAACACTAGCCGAGGCCGTTTGGCTCTCACTTCATCCCGGAGTGGAGAAAGGTTAGTCAGTGTCGCCTCATCCGCGCGTAACTCCAATTCGGGGGGCGAGAACGGGTCATTGGTAATTCGGACATTCTGGGCTTGCCAACCTCTCGGGTTGAAGGCGATTTGCCCCGCCTCAAACCGCAGCCGCCGCACGGAGCCTCCCTGAACCGCAGTGGGTGCATCTTGACCCACACCTGTTCCTACATTGATTCCCCCAGGGCTAAAAACATTTTGAGTCGGCTGAGCTGCGGTAACGCGATCGCTCAACGGGCGGTCATAGGTGACGCCAGCACTCACATCCGTTGGTAATGTGGGGGCAAAATCGGTGCTTGCCGACGGCAAGAAAATCTCACCCCTCGCCCCTGCGATCGTGCCTGTGTTTTGCACAAAGTTGTACTCAAAGCGATCGCCGCGTAGAACTTGTTCGCCACGAGTGAGCGCTACGTCACCTTCAGCGACTGCCAGACGATTCGGAATATTGACTTGGAGGCGCTCGGTATCGAGGACGGCTCCTCGAAATCGCATCAAAACGTTACCTTCAGCCGTAAACACCCGCCGCTGTTCGTCATATTCCTGGCGATCGGCACTGAGTTCGATCACGCCACTGGTGGCAGGGTCAGCGCTAGGCTGCGTACCAGGGCTGGGAGGCGTGACCACAGGTACCGATTGGGGTGGCACGGCTGGCGGTGTGGATTCTGGTATGACTAATGTCGGCGTATCCGATGTCGGCGTATTCGATGGAGAAACAGTAGGCTGAGGGCGAGCAGGCGGAGTGGCTGGGGTGCTTGGAGCAGTCGCAGGAGTAACCTCAGGAGCCGTTTCTAGAGCTGGCTGAGGAGTAGGTCGCTCTCTGACAGGTTGAACGGGGGGCTGCTCAGCGGGGGTGACTGGAGGAGGTGTTGGTTTTGCCGGACTCAAGGAGGGCAGCTTGGGGGCAGAACTCGGCTTGCTATTGCTCGCAGGAGGCGTAGCCACAATCGACCAACCGGATGGCGCAGGCGGAACGGTCGCCACGGTAGAGGGTGCTGAGCTAGACACTGGAGCCTTAAGCGGGCGAGTGGGTGCGATCGCCGCAGAGCCCGACCTAGCGGTAGAACGGGGACTAGATGAAGCCGTGAGGCTAGGAATGAAGGTTGCGATCGCCGTAGGTTGCTTAGCTGCAACGCTGTTAGTGTAGCGAGGCGGCAGCGCAGGAGCTGTAGCGTTGATGTGAACGTCAGAGTGGCGATGGTTAGCAGATTGGACAGGTTCAGCGAATGAATTGGTCTCTGAAGCTGCAACCGAGGTATCTCCAATCTCAACAACTTGAGGCGAGCCTAAGGCCGCAGCCGACTCAGCATGACTTTCCGCAGCAGGCGGGAGAGCTTGAGGAGCTGCTATCTCAGGTTCGGCTGCTAATACCGCAGGCAAAGCAAGCTCATCGGAAGGCTCATCAGCGGCAGAATTTTCAGGAGCAAAAGTTTCTGGTGGGGTAGGGGCGCTTAAGGTCCCTACCACGACAGACTGAGCAGCTTCAGAAACGTTTTCTGATGCATGGAATGCAGGCTCAAGTACCGTCGCTGCAACCGTCACTGAGGATTTGTGTTCCTCAGGCGGCAAGGAATTGATAATAGCGGGCGGCTCAGGGGGTAGGACCGGGTAGGGCATACTTTAGCAGAATGATTCCGACAAGACAGCCCGGACACGTTACCTCAACCGTCTCAGAGGCAATTCTATGGCCTGAGGAATGAATCAGTAGCTGCTTATTCCAAATCCCGCCGACCAGGGTTGCGAGTAGGATCGCTGGATAGAAATCCAAACACAAATAAGCAGATAAAGAGTGTAACGACGATATAGACCACAATCTTGAGGGTTGCCATACCAAGACCTTGAGAGACAAGTCTCTCTAATCATATCGGAATGCTGCCTCAATTTTGAGTCTACTCAGCCGTCTTAGTAATCCTCAGTCTGGCTCCAGGCTTCAGTCAGCTTTGACGCCATTCCTGACTAGACGTTCCCAGCGGTTGAGACTAACCGATTTACAGCAGGGACTGCTTGGTTACATTAAGTCTTTTTGGGGCCTTCCTACAACTAGGTAAATGTAATTACTTTCATCAGAGCCAAGACTACTTGCGCCACAACTGTTGTAACCATTGCCCTGCTAAGAG
Source organism: Trichocoleus sp. FACHB-591 (assembly GCF_014695845.1). Lineage (NCBI taxonomy): Bacteria > Bacillati > Cyanobacteriota > Cyanophyceae > Leptolyngbyales > Trichocoleusaceae > Trichocoleus > Trichocoleus sp. FACHB-591. The sequence goes on along the minus strand of NZ_JACJPA010000110.1, from coordinate 134,155 downwards.
CATGACTTCTTCGAGCCAAAGCATGGCGCGATCGAGCCAGCCGAGAATCCGCTCTAGAGGATGCTTGACGTAACCAAGTGTAGTGGCTTCTGCCTCAATCCAGGTATTGCTGAGTTCGCCGTAATCTTCAGAACGAGCCGCTAGCTCCGCACCGGACATAGCTAAGTTACTAGCGGTGAGCTGATCCCTGGTTGCAGTTGTGCCAGAGCCTACATGAGGCAATCCCGCTGACGTAGGGGTGCTGTAAGTTGCCCCAAAACCACGGTTCTGCAACGGAGTCACTGCAGTTGTCTGAGCAGATTGAGGAACTAAATCCTGGGATGAGCCGAGAGTTGTCACGATCGCGCCACCATCAGCTCGTGCATCACGATGCCAAAATCGGTTGATCAGCCTGGCCCATAAATTCTTAGCTGTCGTCATGGGCACTTGCAGTGCTGGTGACAAAGGAGCGGGGGAAACGATCGCCTGTTCGGGTAAAGCTTCTGATAAAGCATTCGGGGCAGCCGGGGGGCGATCGCGGGTAGCACTTGAGGTCTGACCGAAAACATCCTCATAGCTCAACCAAGGATCGGGGTGCCAGTCATAGTCGCCCGTCAACAAGCGATCGCGGTTGGCCTGATCTCCAGCCATTTGGGTTGGGTGAGATGGATTGCCTGTTCCTGATAAGCCTAGATGACGATCGCCAAAGAAGTAGTCAACTGCCGCCCGCAGCAAACTTTGTAGTGGCATGGGTGCCCCCGCAACTTGGGGAGCCATCTCAGGGTCCGCAGTAGAGCGGTTGAACGTGGGGAGCGAGACTAACTTGGCTCGTACCGTGCTGAGTAGCCCTTGCCCTCGTTGCACCAACGCATCAGTCAGTGTCAGCACTGGCGGTAAGGAGTGAGCCTCTAGCTGAGCGATCGCTTGGTCGAGAGGCGCTAGCGCTTCGTAGGGAATGGGTGGAATAGGCAAGATTCCAGCCGTGAAAGTCGCAGAACTACTAAAGTATGGCTCCTCTAAGTGGATGGGCTGGGCTACCGCAGTCGATTCTTGAAACCAGTTGAGCGCGATCGCCACAGGCCCAGTTTGTACCCAAGCCATCATCTGCCGCACTAACTGAACTGGCGGTAAAACTTTGGAGTCGTCGCTGGGAAGCGGGAGCGGGGAGCGCGATCGCTGGCGAACCAATATCTGTAAGTAGCGTTGATAGTGGCTGACTTCCCAAACAATGCGTTGGTAGAGCTGTTGTTGTTGCTCCAGCGTCAAAATATTCAGAATCTGGTTTTGGCAGGTGACTAAAACCAAGGTTCGAGTTTCTAGAGCTGTAGCCACCCCTTGAATTGCGATCGCTGACTGCTGGCCTAGTGCGACTGAAGTCTTGGTTGCACCGAGGGTTGCAGCAGCGGATGATTGGCTGGAGCGCACCACAGCCTGGCCCCGAGAAACCGCTAAACTGCCATTAGCTGCGATTGGGGGCACTACAACTTCTGGTAAGGCAAACGTTTCGACCACCTGTAAGACGTTACAAACCACTTGGTTCGCTGACGGTGGTTCTGAGCTTGCATCGCTTGCCACTGCCTGGGCTGCATCTAAAGAGGGTCGTTCAGTCTCAACCGAGGTTTGAATCTGCTTACCCACCAAGCGGGTGGCTTGAAACATAGCGTAGATCGGGTAAAGCAAAATTTGCGCTCCCCAAACCGTCGCGACTTTGGCATGTCGGAAGGCGCGATCGCACTGATCTACAAGCTCACGCGATTGCCGAGAGAAAAAGTTGAACAACCGACTTTGATAGCGACCAGAAGAGGCGGAGGACATGGCAGTTGTCAGCGGGGCGGCTGCTGTAAAGTGAGGATGGTGTACAGGCTGCCACGGCGTAGCGACTTCAGCGTGAATCAGGCTGTACAGCTAGTGACCTGATTCTATCTAAAGATGGCTGACCCAGCGAAACTCCAAGCCCAAATCTCTGAGGCAATTACTCAACTTCGGCAACTCACGCAGCTTAACGTCCAGACAGGCTGGCATCTGTGCGAGGAGGATTTAGCGATCGCTGAGGCCAATCAACCGCAGTACTGGCAGTCTTGGCCTTCGGTAACTCTCAATGCCAGAGAGCATGTTGCTTGGTCCCAAGGACGACAGGTCTTGTGGCTAGGTCAGAGCTTGGTGATTCCTGCTGACTTGCAAGGCTACCCGTTGGAGGGGCTAGTTTTGCGTTTGGCCCTGACTTGGTGGGCTGAATCTGCCCAGATTTTTGTTAATGGGCAGTTGGTGCAAGAAGGTGATTTGTTTGACTGCTCGGCCCGGATTTTGTTAAGTGCTGCGGCCCAACTTGGAGAAACCATCACCGTAGCTCTGCGCTTGGTTAGCCCAGGGCATGATGATGGAGCCTTGGTGCGATCGCTTTGCCTCTATGAGGTGGCATCTGGCTCAGCAACATCCAGTTCCGCAGCCTTGGGCGATCGCGTGGAACCAAGCTTCGTCGCTGATGAACTTGCAGTTCTCCAGCAGTACCTCACCGCTTTTGCGCCGGAGAAATTAGCAGATTTGGCAACCGCGATCGCAGAGCTGGATTGGACCACTCTTAGCCAGAGCGATCGCTCACCCAGCCCATTTGACCCATCCTTGCAGCAACTCCGCCAAACCTTGCAGCCGTACAGTGATTGGATCAAGCAACGCCAAATTTGCTTGTTGGGTCATGCGCATTTAGATTTGGCTTGGTTATGGCCTATGAGTGAAACCTGGGAAGCCGCTGAGCGCACCTTCAAGTCGGTGTTGCAACTCCAGCAAGACTTTCCAGAGCTGATTTTCTGTCATTCCACTCCGGCGCTCTACGACTGGATCGAAACCAACCGCCCTGCGTTGTTTGCTGCTATTCAAGCGCAAGTAGCAGCGGGACGATGGGAAACTTTGGGTGGCTTATGGGTGGAACCAGAACTCAATGTGGTCAGTGGGGAATCGATTGTGCGTCAAGTGCTGTACGGACAGCGCTACACCCAAGAAAAGTTCGGTCAAACTAGCCCAGTTGCTTGGCTACCCGATACCTTTGGCTTTTGCTGGCAGTTGCCCCAAATCTTAAGGCAAGGCAGGATTGAGTACTTCGTCACCCAAAAGCTGCGTTGGAACGACACCACACAATTCCCCTACGAAGCCTTTTGGTGGCGATCGCCGGACGGCACCGAAATTTTCAGCTTGATGTCCGCTTCGATTGGCGAAGGCATGGACCCGATCAAAATGACCCAGCACGCCTCGATGTGGGAAGCCAAAACAGGCAATCTCGAAACGCTGTGGCTACCAGGGGTGGGAGATCATGGCGGTGGCCCGACGCGAGACATGCTAGAAATGGCCCGACGCTGGCAAACCTCACCCTTCTTGCCGCAGTTGAAGTTTGCAACGGCAGAGGAGTATTTGGTGAAGGTGAGGAGTGAGGGGAGAGGGGAGAGGAGCCCCACCTGGAACGACGAACTTTACCTCGAATTCCACCGAGGCTGCTACACGACGCACGCACAGCAGAAGCACTGGAATCGGCGCTGTGAACAGTTGCTTTACCAAGCAGAATTGTTTGCCTCATTGGCAACGCTGACGGCTGGCGTTGCGTACCCGAAAGCAGAGATAGAGGCAGCGTGGAAGAAAGTGCTATTTAATCAATTCCACGACATTCTGCCAGGGTCGTCGATTCCAGAAGTATTTGTCGATGCTAACCAGCTTTGGCAGGAAGCAGAGCAGACTGGGCAAGAGGTACTACAGGCAAGCTTGCAAGCGATCGCCGCTTCCATTCAACTACCTGAACCGCCGCACTTTGATGCCCGACCAATTGTGGTGTTTAATTCCTTGAATTGGTCGCGATCGCAAGTGGTTTCGATTCCAATTCCATCGGGCACCGAATCAGGATGGCAAGTACACAACTCAGTGGGTAAAGCGGTGCCTTGCCAGGTCACAACCTATAACGAGCAAGGCGAATCAACGCCAACTCTACTGTTCTGGGCGAAAGAAGTGCCTAGCGTGGGATATTGCGTTTTCTACTTAAGTCCGCAAGCCATCGCCGAACTTTCTATAGCTGCTTTGCCCGCTGACGAATGGGTTTTAGAGAATGCAGCTCTGCGCGTAACCGTTAATCCACAAACAGGCGATCTAAAGAGTGTTTGGGACAAAGTTCAGCAGCGAGAAGTGCTAGATGGCGCAGGCAATCAACTCCAGGCTTTTCAGGACCAGGGGCAATACTGGGATGCTTGGAATATTGACCCCAACTATGCCCAACACCTATTACCATCCACCAAGCTGAAATCAATCCAGTGGCTCGATCGCGGCACATTATTACAGCGAGTGCGAGTGATACGGCAACTGGGCCAGTCAGAATTTTGCCAAGATTATATGCTGCCAGCCGACGCTCCGGTAGTCAAGATTGTCACCCAGGTTGACTGGCAAGAACGGCATGTGATGGTGAAAGCCGCTTTTCCCTTGACCGTGGCATCAGAGCAGGCCACTTACGAAATCCCTTATGGCGCGATCGCCCGCCCCACCAACCCCACAGAACCAAGAGATAAAGCCAAGTGGGAAGTACCCGCCCTCCACTGGGCTGATTTGAGTACTGATGACTATGGGGTGAGCCTGCTGAATGATTGCAAATACGGCTACGATGCCCAACCGAATCAACTCCGACTCACCTTGCTGCGGGGGGCAACTTGGCCCGATCCGGAAGCCGATCGCGGACAGCATCAGTTTACCTATACCCTTTACCCTCATGCGGGAACTTGGCAAACTGCCCAAACCGTTCGCCAGGGTTATGAGCTAAACATTCCTTTGCAAGCGATTTGGTTAGAAACTGAGCGATCGCTAAACTCTCCAGCAACCACATTGCCCACTGAAGGCCAGTTTTTAGATCTGCAATCTGAAAACCTGATTTTGAGCGCTTTCAAGCAATCCGAAGATCATCCGCAACAGTGGATCTTGCGGTGCTACGAGTGCCACGGCCAACCCGCCGAGTTAAGGCTAAAAAGTGATTTAGGCTTAGCGATCGCTCATCCCGTCAATCTTTTGGAGCAAGCGATCGAACCGGAGAACTCATCAGGAACGCTGCAATCCACCCAGATTGCTCCCTGGAAAATTGCTACTTTCAAAGTCTCCACCTAACCTAGAATACCTGTGTGACTAGCTTGGCAAGGAGATTGGTGTGGTTGTTGCAAGAAAGCCAGTTGGGTTGAGTTTAGTTGCTGCTTTAGGGGTAGCAGTAAATGCGATCGCACCATTTAGTGGCCTGTCTAGTGCGATCGCCCAAACAACTGGTTTTAGTGATGTACAGCCAAACAATTGGGCTGCTGCTTGCATTGGAGAATTAGCGCAACGGCAGATCATTAAGGGATATCCAGATGGTCGGTTTCGTCCGGCTGACCCGGTGACACGAGCAGAGTTTGCAGCGCTCTTGCGTCAAGGTTTTCCAAATCAACCGCAAGTCAGAGAGGCCATCGGATTTGTCGATGTCCCAAGCAACTATTGGGCTGCTGCTGCCATTCAGGAAGCTTATCGCCGGGGGTTTCTTTCCGGATATCCCGATCGCAAGTTTATCCCGACTCAATCAATTCCCCGTGTCCAGGCTCTCGTGGCGCTAGCGAGTGGCTTAAAATATGCGGCAACACAGCCAACAACAGCAGTTCTAAATGCGGCTTATGCAGATGCGGGAGCAATCCCAGACTATGCGCGCAACGCCGTAGCAGCCGCCACCGAGAAGAATTTGGTCGTTAATTATCCTAAAATTCAGCAGCTAGAGCCTACCCGCTTCGCTAGTCGGGCGGAAATAGCCACATTTTTATGTCAAGCGCTTCAGCCTGGATTGGTGCCAACGCAATATATTGCCAACACTCAGCAATTTTCGACGGAGACCAAGACTGCTGAGGAGGGAAATGTCCGGGTGCAACTGACCTATCGACCCCGTGAGCCTTTAGCTGACAATTTTCGGATTCAAATTAGTCGCAGCGGTCAGACAGTTCTAGAAGCAGCGATACCAGTAGACGAAGAATTGCAGCGCTTTTCTAATCTGGAAGTGCGGGATCTGGATGGCGATCAGGAACCAGAAGTCGTGGTGGATTTATTCAGTGGTGGCGCTTACTGCTGCACGTCTTCTTATATTTATGGCTACAATGCCACCCAAAACGCCTATCGGAACGTCAAGCAATTTTGGGGCAGTCCTAGCTATCGGCTCGAAGATTTAGATCAAGATAATTTGCCTGAGTTTGTCAGTGGTGACCCTCGCTTCGATGCTCAATTTACCGCTCACGCGGCTTCTGGGCTGCCGATCCAGATTTGGCAATATCGGCGATCGCAGATGCAGAATGTAACCCGCAGCTACCCTAAATTGATCTATGAAGATGCCGTGCAACATTGGCAAAACTACACCTTTAGCAAAGACCTTGGAGCCAGCGCCACTCGAGGGTTTTTAGCGGCTTATTTGGCAGATAAGCACTTGCTCGGTCAAGGACAAGAGGGGTGGCAGTTGGTGCAGCAGGCTTATCCATACGATGATCGCCGCCAATATTTCATTGACTTAAGAGATTTCCTGCAAAAGAACGGCTACATCACTACCACACCTCAATAAAGCGTGCCAAGACGAAACGTTCCAAGCCTCAAGAAGCTGACAAATCAACGTTTTGTAAACCCGTACTTTCAGCTACAGTCCTACGGCTGGTCCTAGCCAAGAATAGGAACTCAGACAGCTTTGCCAAGCTCCGGGTTCGCTATGGAATCTCGCATTATTGTTTGTGGTCTGGGTCGAACTGGCTATCAAATTTTCTCTTTGTTGCGGCAACAGGGCATCCCAGTTATTGGGATTCATGATCAACCCCTGAGCTTCGCCGACCCAGATGTGATTGTCGGGGACTTAAAGGCCACGCCAACTCTGATGGCTGCGGGCATTGAACAGGCGCATACGCTGGTAATTGCCAGCTCGGATGATGCTTTGAATCTGGCCATTTTGATGCAAGCTAGAGTCTTGAATCCTCACATTCGCGTGATCAATCGCTTGTTCAACACTAGTTTGGGCGATCGCCTTGACCACACGCTTACGCATCATGTCAGCCTCAGTGTGGCAGCTTTAGCGGCTCCTGTGTTTGCCTTTGCCGCGTTGGGCAGCCGAGCCATCGGGCAGTTGCGATTGTTTAACCAGACTTGGCCGATTCACGAAGAATACATTGATGAATACCATCCTTGGCAAGGCCGCAAACTCAGCGAGCTGTGGGATGAGCGATCGCGCATGTTGATCTATTACCTGCCGGCCGACAAACGGATGGACTTAGTCTCTGCGGTCATTCGAGGACAAGTTTTGCAAGTCGGCGATCGCTTAATTATTGGCAGTCAGCCGAATGCTAGCGTTCAAGCGGTGCGACGATCCTGGCGGCAGCGTGGCACTAAGCTGGTGAATAACTTACGCCAATTTCAGCGCTACGGTCAGTCAATGGTTGTCGTCACCTTGGTTTTGCTAGTGACGATTTTGATTGCCACACTCACCTATGTTTGTTTCAATCGCCATACCTCCATCATTGATGCCCTCTACTTCTCCGTCGGCATGATTACAGGAGCTGGTGGTGAAGAGCAAGTTATAGAGCAGGCTCCTAACAGCATTAAAGTTTTTACCGCGTTAATGATGTTATTAGGAGCGGGAGTGATTGGGATTTGCTATGCCCTACTCAATGACTTTGTGTTGGGCACTCGCTTTCGCCAGTTTTGGGATACGGTGCAAGTTCCAGCTCATCATCACTACATTGTCTGTGGCTTAGGCGGAGTTGGAATTCAGATTGTGCAGCACTTGCGGAGTTGTGGCTATGACGTAGTGGCGATTGAGCAGGATGCCAACTGTCGGTTTTTAAGCATTGCTAGAGCCTTGAAGGTGCCAGTCATTTTAGGCGATGCTAGTTTACCGACTACGCTTAAGGCAGCTAACCTGGCTCATGCCTCTGCCTTACTAGCCGTGACTAGCAACGATACTGCCAATTTAGAAATTGCCCTCACTGCTAAGGGTCTAACTCCCAAAAGTACTGCGATCGTGCGTTACCAAGATCCCACGTTTGCCCGGATGGCCCATCAAGTATTTGGCTTTGAAGCCGTCCTCAGTCCCACAGAACTGGTAGCTCCCACCTTTGCCGCTGCGGCGCTGGGAGGCAGAATTCTAGGCAACGGCATGACAGGGCATAGTCTGTGGGTAGCGTTGTCAACCTTGATTACGGCTGGACATCCTTTTTGCCACCGAGTTGTTAAAGATGCCGCTATGGATGCGGATTTCGTCCCGTTGTATTTGGAAACTGGGCAACGCAGAGTGCATGGTTGGGACTTACTCAACACCTGCCTTCAAACGGGAGATGTCCTGTACTTAACGATGCCTGCCACTCATCTCGACCAGTTATGCTCTGTCCCAGCCCCAGAAATGTCAGGAATGATGGTGCATTAGACCGTATCCATCCAAGCTAAACATTTTTGCATCTGCTGCTGCATGGTGGCGCGATCGCTGTGGTAGCGACGACCATGCCCAGGCAACACCCACTCAAAGTCATATTTAGCTAACTTGTGCATCGATTTCACCAGTTCTGGCCAGGAGTACCAGCACACATCTCTAAAGGCTACTAACTGCTGCCGGGACTCAGACCAAGCTAGATGATCGCCTGTGAACAAAAACCTATGGTCATAGAGCAGAACGGTATGACCTTTCGTATGCCCTGGCACAGGAATAATCAACAAATCAGGAGCTAATTGCACAGGTTCCGCACCCTTGAGCTGGATTTCTACATCCTGCGTCCCATGATTAATTTCATCTTGGTGCAAGATGCGATCGCAGCCAAAGTGGTCATGAAACTTACGATGGTCGGCCACATCATCTCGATGGGTTAGGTAGAGATAACGCACGCCACCGAGTTCTTCCAGTCGCTTTACCAATGGCGGCGCAAACCGGGGAGAGTCTACCAACACATTGCCTTCGGGTCGCTGAATTAAGTAACTAGCAGCCCCATATGAGCTTTCTGCGTGGTAGCCACAGTGGTAGACATTGTCTTCTAACTGGATTGGCAAGCTATGCTGAGCGGTTTTAATATCTGTGGGCTTCTCTACGGTGCCAATGGATGAGGTGGGGCAAGAGAGCAGGGCTTGCATGGCCCGCAATCGCTCAGTTTCATCAACAGGCTGGTGATAGACTACTGACTGCTCATCTTCGCGATGAAACACTTCCGGGGTCATCCAACGGCAGGTATCGCAGTCAATACAAGTTGTATCAACATAAAAATCACCGTTGATATTTTGGGGGTGGCGCTGCTGCAAATGAGCCATAATGGCACCTCACCGGGTCGGGTTATCTCTAGGCTAGATGGTGGGGTGAGGTTTGTGGGATGAAGGATTGCTGACGAAGCAAGCGAGCTAAATCTTAGTGAGACACTTGAGAACCAAGCCCTTGAGGGCACTTGCCCTCAAACTCCCGCTGAGGGACGGTTGCGTCCCCCAGACCCCCTCCAAACGAGGCTAAGTGTGAGCGTTTCGATTCTTTTGTTCTCTTTCATCCTTCATCCTTTCTATCTCCTCACTCCGCTCCCCTCACTCCTCACTAATGAAAAATGAGAGACCTGTTTACAAATTTGATACAGGAACCTTAATTTCTCAGTTCTGTCTCTTGGATGGGAATAGGACTGATCTTGAGGAAGAGTCGAGGGCTATAGCTGCTACAGTACATTGCAGTTCAAGCAAATATCGGAGCTGAAGTACGGAGATCCCCTCTGCCTTTGTGCTCCTGAAAGGCAACTGTTTCTTGTATAATTCAGCCATCAATTCTGAAAAATACTTTTCAATACTTAATATTTTTCTTCACATCCTTTAACAAAAAATCGCAAAAACCGTTATGGAAACTAGAAGATTGGCCCGATTGATTAAATTTCTGCGAGAGGAGTTGGCAGTACCCGCCGCTGCGATCGCTATTGGGTTACGCCATCGGGAGCAAGATATGAGCCAGCTACCGATGATTCTTTGGCAGTATGGGTTGATCACCCTTGACCAGCTCAATCGCGTATTCGACTGGATGGAAACGGTATAGCGGATAACCACCCCTTCAGCAGGTTTACCCGAACGCTCTTTGACTTCTAGAATTCAAGCAATTGCTTTAAGAGAATTCAAGAGCTTTCAGAAATGCCAATTAAAAAAGATCAGCCTCAAGCTCCCCGTTCTCGCCAAATTGGCAATATCTTGCTATTGCTATCAGGCTTATTTTTGTTGGTAAATCTATTTTTCCCGACTTTATTTGCCTCCCAAGTACCCCGAGTTCCATACAGCTTGTTCATTCATCAAGTTGATGAACAAGAAGTCGCTAGAGCCTCTGTAGGCCAAAACGAAATTCGCTATCAGTTGAAAGGAGAAGGTGACCAACAGGGTCAAGTTCTCAGCACTACGCCCATCTTTGACCTCAACTTACCTAAGCTTTTAGAAGAAAAAGGAGTTGAGTTTGGTGCGACTCCACCACCTAAGAATGGCTGGATCGGCACCCTCGTCAGTTGGGTGATTCCCCCGCTAATCTTCATCGGCATCTGGCAGTTCTTTATTGCTCGGAGTGGTGGTGGCTCTCAAGGCGGCGTGCTGTCCATTGGCAAGAGCAAGGCCAAAGTTTATGTGGAAGGTGAGTCTGCCAAAATCACATTTGCGGATGTGGCAGGCGTAGAAGAAGCCAAAACTGAACTGGTTGAGATTGTGGACTTCCTCAAGACTCCCGATCGCTTCCTGCAAATTGGTGCTCGAATTCCTAAAGGTGTGTTGCTCGTCGGCCCTCCGGGTACGGGTAAAACTCTGTTGGCGAAGGCAGTTGCAGGTGAAGCAGGTGTGCCTTTCTTCAGCATCTCTGGTTCTGAGTTTGTTGAAATGTTTGTGGGTGTCGGATCTTCCCGTGTCCGCGACTTGTTTGAGCAAGCCAAGAAACAAGCGCCTTGCATCATCTTTATTGATGAATTAGACGCGATCGGTAAGTCCCGTGCCTCTGGTGGTTTCTACGGTGGCAACGACGAGCGCGAGCAAACCCTCAACCAGTTGCTCACTGAAATGGATGGCTTTGCGGCGGGTGGCGCGACTGTGATCGTGCTAGCGGCAACCAACCGTCCTGAGAGCTTAGATCCAGCGTTGCTACGCCCAGGCCGTTTCGACCGTCAAGTGTTGGTCGATCGCCCAGACTTATCGGGTCGCGAAGAAATTCTCAGAATCCACGCCCAGAAAGTGAAGCTAGGACCAGATGTGAATTTGCGAGCGATCGCCACTCGCACTCCTGGCTTTGCGGGCGCTGACTTAGCCAACTTGGTCAACGAAGCTGCTCTCCTCGCGGCTCGCCAAAATCGCCAAGCTGTAGCGCAAGAAGATTTTGCAGAAGCGATCGAGCGGGTGGTAGCAGGCTTAGAGAAAAAGAGCCGCGTCCTCAACGAAAAAGAGAAAAAGATCGTGGCCTACCACGAAGTCGGTCACGCTTTAGTCGGTGCTCTTATTCCTGGCAGTGGTCGAGTGGAAAAAATCTCGATTATTCCACGCGGTATGGCAGCGCTGGGTTACACCTTGCAGCTTCCTACTGAAGATCGGTTCTTGATGGATGAAGGAGAACTGCGCGGTCAAATTGCCACGTTGCTGGGAGGTCGCTCCGCTGAAGAGATTATCTTTGGCAGCATCACCACAGGCGCTTCTAATGACCTTCAACGCGCTACCGATTTGGCAGAGCGCATGGTCACAACCTACGGTATGAGCAAAGTACTTGGGCCGCTCGCCTATGACAAAGGTCAACAGGGCATGTTCCTAGGGGGCGAGGGCATGAATCCTCGCCGCATGGTGAGCGAAAAAGTGGCCGAAGAGATCGATCGCGAAGTTAAGGACATTGTCGAAACGGCTCATCAACATGCCCTCGACATCTTGAACCAAAACCGAGACTTATTGGAGGCGATCGCCACTCAACTCCTCGAAACAGAAGTGATTGAAGGCGAAACGCTGCACAAGCTCTTAAGTCAAGTCAAATCAGCCGACAGAATCCCTGCTGGCGTTGCTTAAGGCTTTTCTAGTTAGCTAAACCCAATAACTCAATAACTTATCAGAGGCTGAATTACCTAATTCTTGGTAGTTCAGCCTTTTTCTGTAGCTACCAGTTTTAGCTGGAATAGTTGAACAGTTCTAAGATCTCGCGGCAAAATCCTTTTAGTTCTTGAGCAATTTCGGGCACAGGCTGAGTCGTTCCTTCAAACGCCCAGTTTTCTATCGTCGAAAGCCGCCACTGTTTACCTTTATGGTCGAACCCGACTGCTTCCACCCCGATCGCTCGCCGGATTTTCGTCAGCGGGTCTTGATACAACCGGATTTGCACCAAAATACTGCGACTTTGAAACAAACGACTGCGCCCCGGAAAGTGAAACCCAATGTCAATTGAGTCCGGGTCTACTAAGTCCCTGGTATCGGAATCATTCGCCCAAGGCTTGAGATCCGCTCTGGCATCAGGAAACTTTAGCTTAAATAAATTAACCACCGTGGCGATTTTGCTGGCGGTTTCAAGATCGAGGGCCTGTTCGGCTGCGTTCACTTGAACCACTCCTTCCGACATACCAAAGGGACGAGAAACAATAGGAACTTGGTAAGTAATGGTGCCAATTGTTCATCAATGGGCAGACTGAACTTGGCAAAACTGCGATGCTAGGTTCATTTGCAGCTCTGTATATAAGCAGTTCAACGCCGAACTATCAGGAGTTCAACCACATGGCTACACCCTGTCACATCATCGTAGAAGGTAATCCAGCAATCATCTACGCCAGTAGAGAAGGAACTCCCACGAAAATTTTGCCTCGGCTTCAGCCTTTCTTAGCAAAATTTTGGCAGGAAAGAGACAGCTCTGGAGAATACTGTGATACGCCAGAGTGTTTAGTGGCTCAGTTGGTCGTGAGATTTGGGTATGAAATGTGTGAGGATGACTTCTCCCATCTACGCGTAGGGCTCACCTATCGCCCGGAAGTTGATTACCTTTACTACATTGCTACCAACCGCACTGTACGTATCTGGGTTCCTAGCGCGGCTTATCGCAGCACTCCCAGCTTAGGTCTCCAAGGCTGCGAACTGCTAGTCAATGAATTTTGTTAACTACTTAAAAATAATTCTGTCAGCATAGCCTTCTGAGTGTTCTTTATGACCAAAGGGACAGGGCTCTAGACCAGTAGCAAGTTTACATTTAAAAATAAAACTTACTTGCTATGTTTTCTGAGTCCCCTTCAGTCAAAAAACTCTACGAGCGTCTTTCCCACAAAATCAAAGTTGTTTCTCAAAATATTGACGACAAAGTTCAGAGCGCCATTACAGATCGGGTTAGCGCTCCCTCTGATAATCTGAATCCACCCACTTATTTGGATGAAATGCTCATCCTACAGACCCTCAAGACCATTGAGAGTAAAGCCAAGGACCAGATAGAGCAGTCTGACAAATCTTGGTCGTAGTATCGCGATCGCCCACAAACCAAAAGCCATGCCTAGGTTTGGCGCAAAGGAATTTCAATCAAAAACTCGGTGCCTTTTCCTGGGGCAGAGTTACAGTGCAGTACTCCCCCATGTTTATCAGTCACAATCTGGTAACTAATTGACAACCCCAATCCTGTTCCTTTGCCGATAGGTTTGGTCGTAAAGAAGGGGTCAAATAATCGCCGTTGATCAGCTTTAGCAATGCCAGGACCATTGTCAGCAATCCGAATTTCAACGGATTGGGAGCCTAGCTGGCGGGTATGAATTGCAATCGTTGGGGTTTGCGGAGGTTCAGAAGCTGGAGTTTGGCTATCCTCTAAAGCATCGATCGCATTGCTGAGCAAGTTCATAAAGACTTGGTTGAGTTGCCCCGCATAACACTCGACCAAGGGCAAGTTCCCATAATCTTTGACCACTGCAATCTCAGGGCGATCGCTCTTGGCTTTGAGCCGATTCTGCAAAATCATTAAGGTGCTATCAATCCCTTCGTGGATGTCCACCGCTTTCATCTCGGCTTCGTCCATGCGGGAGAAGTTCCGCAGAGACAAGACAATCTTCTGAATCCGGTCTGCGCCTACTTTCATGGAAGCGAGAAGTTTGGGCAAGTCTGCTAGCAAGAAATCAAGGTCAATTGCTTCTATTTCCTCAGCAATTTCAGGAGTAGGATGCGGGAACTGTCGCTGATAAAGCTTCAATACCCCAGTCAGGTCTTGAATGTATTCTCCAGCGTAGTTGAGGTTGCCGTAGATGAAATTCACGGGGTTGTTAATTTCATGGGCTATGCCTGCCACAAGCTGGCCTAAGCTGGACATTTTCTCGCTTTGTACCACTTGGGCTTGGGTTTGTTGCAGTTCTCGTAGCGTCTGTTCTAGCTCTTGCGCCTTCTCCTGCAGTTCGGTGCTAGTCTTCTGCACTTCCGCAAATAAACGTGCATTATCCAGAGCAGTGGCAATTTGGCCCGCCAAGGTATTGAAGGTTTCTAAATCCATTGGGCTGAAGCGATCGCTCTGCTTATCCTCAATGTTGAGCACGCCTAGCAAAGAGCCACGAGTCACCAAAGGCACCACAACTTCAGAGCCTAAAGTTGCTGAGTAGACGCCTTTTACCTCAGGGTTAGAGTGCGCCTGATCCACACAAATAATCTCTTGGGTGCGAGCGGCAGTGGCAATCAAACTTTCATCATCATCTAAAGCAATTCGAGTCGGTTGCCCCAGTCTTGTAATATCTTCCTGGCTAGACTCAACTTCCTTATACAAAACTTGTTTATCAGGGTTAAGTAAGTAGATTTGGATGTAGTGCAAGTTGAAACGACTTTGCATCAGAGCGATCGCTTCTCGTAACAAGCGTTTGGGGTCCAAGACGACCCGCGACAGCTCGGTGACAGCCCCCGTCACCTGTTGGCTCACTTCTAGCTCTTGCGTCCGTTCCTCCAAATTTTGCAGTAGCTTACCCACCTGCTCAGCCATTTGGTTGAAGCTACCTGCTAGCACCCCAATTTCGTCTTCGGTCTGGATGGTACTACGAGCTTTCAGGTCACCCGCTGTAAAGCTGGTAACGATGCTAGTCAGCCCAATTAGGGGTTTTGTGAGCAATTCGCTGAGGGTAATGGCAGCGGCTGCGACTAAAACTGCGATCGCGATCGCCAACAACAGAGTTGCCCGGATTTGAGCTTGGATAGGCCCTAGAAACAAACTCTGTGACTCAACAAAGACGACCGACCAAGGTTGAGTTTTTAACTTCGTCACCGCCGCTGAATTTAACTCATCACTATTAACGACTAAAGGAGTTGTAAAAAAAGCAGATTGATTAGTATTCTTAAGTCCCTGCTCAAACGCTGGCAAATTAGTCGCTAGCTCTGCTGGAGTTCCCTGGGGTAATCGCCCCGCTGCTTGTAGCGCTTTGACTTTTGCCGCAGGCAGCGGCGTAACCGACTTAAAAACCAACTCCGGAGCATACCCCTGCGCTAAACGAACTTGATTTTCGTCTAACAAGATCGCAAACGAGCCTTTGCCACCCGCCACTAGAGCACTGTTTTGCGCGACTAATCTTTGAATGGCATTGGCGTTGTACCGCACTCGTAAAATGCCGATCGTCTTGCCTAGCGCATTACGGATGGGACTTGTGAAATATAAGCTGGCTACTCTATCACTGGCTGAATATTGGATGGGCGAAACGTAAGGCAAACCAGTTTTGAATGGTTGCTGGAAGTAGGGACGGTCTGTTTCGCTATTGCCTATATTGACTGTGTAGGTGTCAATCACATTTTGCCCCTGTGCGTCGAGTAAGGCATAGGACAAGATGTTGAGCGTATCTTTACGGCCTAAGGCGAGCAGGGTAGTTTCCACCTCGGTCCGCATGGCTGTTCTTTGTACAGCAGGCAGACTCAGGTACTTGGCTAGAATAGGGAGCTGGGCTTCAACTCGGACTGCATCAAGATTGGTTTTGATGAACGAATCTAGGCTCAGGGCCGTTTGGGAAGCAGCGCCCAAGAGAGCCAAGTTAGCATTATTAGTTAGAGCTTTTTGGGTCGATCGCTGGTTCAGCAGGGCCAAGATTAAGATCGGCAATAGTGCGACACCCAAAAGCGAAAAAATGAGTTTGCTACGCAGTGTGGAGAATTTGAGGAAGTTCATTATGGCTGTTCCTGACTGAGCGCCTGCACAAATGAGGGAACAATTAACTTCTCAACTTCGGGGGCAGTACTCAATCCACCAGTACGAATAAAGAAGTCAGCATACAACTGAGCTGTGTAGTAAAGAGACTCGGTGGTGGTACCGGGGGTCAGTGCTTTGAGATTTTTGGGTAGCGTCATCAACTGCACCCCTGCGGTGGAGACATCTGCTGTCTTGAGTTTGAGCGCTTGGGCAATTAAGGCCGCTCCTTCTTGAGGATGCGTTAGCCAGTAGTCCTGAGCCTGAAACCAAGCCTTCATAAAGGCTTTTAGCTCTTGGGGGCGATCGCGAATCACTGAGCTGTGAAACACAATGCCACTGGGAATCAAGCCTGGTGTTTGCTTACTAGTAAACAGAGTATGAGCACCCGCTCGAACGGCTTGGGTGGCATAAGGGTCCCAGGTGTGTCCTGCTTGAATATCGCCGCTTTGCAGTCGAGCGGGTACTGACTCTCCTTCCATATTCACCAGAGTAAAATCATCGGATGTCAGGTTGTGAGCTTCCATTAACTGCCTGACAAACAACTCGCCAAAATCCCCCAGCTTGGCTCCAATTCGCTTGCCCTTCAGGTCTTTCGCACTGGTAATTTCAGGCTGAACCACTAAAGCATCAGAACCCGCAGACTGATCGGTGAGCATGACCATTTGAATATCTGGGTTTTGCCCGATGATGCCCATTAAGCTACCCATTGCCAGTGTCACCCCATCGGTTTGGCCTGCACTGAAGTTAGAGATCGGCTCTAAATAGTTTTCAGAATAAACAGGTTCAACGTTCACGCCTTGCTCAGCAAAAAACCCTTTCTCTTGGGCAATTACCATCGGGAAGTACCCAGGCCACAGACTATAACCCACTTTTAGCGGCGTTTGATTCGGCTGTGGTGTGACTGAAGTAGAGCTGTAGCAAGCAACGCACAGCAGCATACTCAATAGAAATAAACTTAGAAGCTTGAGAAAGTGGGCTTGAACTTGACGCAAGGAGATCACCTGAATAAACCGTAGGGCCACCAAGCTGCTCATGCTCGGTTAGAGCATCACTGGCGATCGCTGAGTTCTCCCGTAAACCCACCAGCTTTTTAGTGACCTAATACCTAGTTTTTCCCATTTAATTCAGGGCTATAAGCCCGGAGTCAAGGATATTTATCAGCCATGTTGCTGATCCTGCCAAATTAAGCCCGCGATCGCGGCTGTAGAACCCCGCATGCAAAGATGAAAATTGCCGGTCTAAAGCATGGCAATAGTATTTCCGACGAATTCTCCACCCGACCTGGAGCGAAAACGATTAATCTGGATAAGTGGGAAAGCAACAGTTTGCTTCTAAACGCACCTCTGGATTGAAGACTCATTATCTGACAGTCATTAAGTTATGTTTGACGCGCTCGCTGAACGCTTAGAATCTGCCTGGAAAACCCTGCGGGGTCAAGACAAAATTTCTGAATCGAACGTTCAGGAAGCCCTGCGGGAAGTTCGTCGCGCTCTCTTGGAGGCGGACGTCAACCTCCAAGTGGTGAAAGATTTTGTTGCAGAGGTGCAGACCAAAGCCCTAGGCGAAGAGGTGGTCGCTGGCGTTCGGCCTGACCAGCAGTTCATCAAACTGGTTTACGACGAGTTGGTATCCGTGATGGGGGAAACCAATATTCCCCTGGCAGAAGCTAGCCCAGCGCCCACCGTGATTTTGATGGCAGGTCTGCAAGGAACGGGTAAAACCACTGCGACCGCTAAACTGGCTTTGCATCTGCGTAAAGAGAATCGCAGCACTCTCTTGGTCGCTACCGATGTTTACCGCCCTGCCGCGATCGACCAGCTCGTCACCTTGGGTAAACAGATCGAAGTGCCCGTGTTTGAACTGGGCAAAGATGCTGACCCCGTTGAAATTGCTCGCCAAGGAGTAGAACGAGCCAGGGCAGAAGGAATTAATACTGTCATTATCGACACTGCGGGTCGTCTGCAAATCGACCAAAACATGATGTCGGAGTTGGCGCGCATCAAAGAAACCATTCAGCCTCATGAGACGCTGTTGGTCGTAGATGCCATGACAGGGCAAGAAGCCGCCAGCTTGACTCGCACCTTCCACGACCAAATTGGCATTACTGGGGCAATTCTCACCAAGATGGATGGCGACACCCGGGGTGGGGCGGCCCTCTCAGTTCGCCGCATCTCTGGTCAGCCCATTAAGTTTATTGGGGTGGGGGAGAAAGTTGATGCGTTGCAACCCTTCTATCCAGACCGGATGGCTTCCCGAATTCTGGGCATGGGAGACGTACTCACCCTGGTAGAAAAAGCCCAGGAAGCCGTGGATCTGGCCGATGCCGAGAAAATGCAGGAGAAAATCCTCTCGGCCAAATTCGACTTCACTGACTTCCTCAAGCAAACCCGCTTGTTGAAAAACATGGGTTCCTTGGGTGGCATCATGAAGCTGATCCCAGGCATGAACAAGCTGAGCAGCGAGCAACTCCAGCAAGGAGAGACTCAACTGAAGCGGGCTGAGTCGATGATCAACTCCATGACGCCTGAGGAGCGCAAAGACCCTGATTTGTTGGCAGGTTCTCCTGGCCGCCGTCGTCGTATTGCTCGTGGTGCGGGTTATGCCGAATCGGATGTAGCCAAGTTAGTGGCCGATTTCCAGAAGATGCGATCGCTGATGCAACAGCTGGGACAGGGCCAACTTCCCATGCCTGGGATGTTTGGTGGGGGACCGTTCGGTGGCGGACCGGGTTATGGTGGCAACCAACCCCCACAACCCGGTTGGCGTGGCTATCCTGGGGGAGCTCCTACCAAGAAAAAGAAGGAGAAAAAGAAAAAAGGCTTTGGCAATCTGTAGCAATTAGCATTGGGCAACTAACTATGAGCGATGAGCCTTTCGCGCGTTAGCACTTAAGTCACCCAGCCGTCCTTAACAGTCTCAAATAATTTGAGCGCAGTAGCGGGTGAGTCCAGGCAAATGGTATGATGATCAATTCAATAGTGCTTATTGTGTAAAGCCTGATAGGCAATCGCTAAAAGCTCATAGCTATTAGCTTTAAAACTTGTAATTCCCTAGGAGCAAACCCTTCAAGCATGATCAAACTGCGGTTGAAGCGATACGGCAAAAAGCGTGAAGTCAGTTACCGGATTGTGGCAATGCATAGCACCACTCGCCGGGATGGTCGTCCCCTGGAAGAGTTGGGCTTTTATAATCCCAGAACGGATGAAGTGCGTCTAAAAGTTGACGCGATCGTCAAGCGGCTCCAAGAAGGAGCTCAGCCTACCGAAACGGTACGCAGCATTCTTAGAAAGGCCAATGTCTTCGAACAGGTCAATGCCTGAGTCATCCAGTCGAGAGGGGTTGGGTCACTCAACTCCGCCTCGCTCTGCTAGCCCCAACTATGTTGAATTGGTGCGGTTCCTCATTCAACCTTTTCTGGAGTCGCCGGAGTCCTTAAAAGTAGACTGTGAGCTATCTGCTAGCCGACCCAAAATTTGGATTCGGTTAGCTTTTGATAGCTCGGATAAAGGGCGTGTATTTGGTCGCGGTGGACGTAACATCCAGGCCATTCGGACTGTTTTAGAAGCTGCGGCTCAATCTTCGGGCCAAGCCATCTACTTAGATGTTTTTGGCGGTGACCCAGTAGGTAACCGAGACGAAGCAGCGGAGCCGGAGTCTAGCTCAAAGTCTCAGCCTCCTCGCTCTGCACCCCCCAAATCTGCTCCTAAACTACGGACTCAATAAGGTATAAATTAGGAACGTGAGCAGGGCTTCCGCCTGCTTAAAGTGCGGTTGCTAAAACACAGCCCTATCCTAAAATCCAAAGCAAGGAGGTGAGCACAGCGAGTGGCAGAAGTGCGTCTAGGTGAAAATGAATCCATTGAATCAGCGTTAAGACGCTTCAAGAAGAAGATTCAGAAAGCAGGAATTTTATCTGAAGTTAAACGTCGCGAACGTTACGAGAAGCCTAGTCTTCGTCGTAAGCACAAGTCCGAAGCTTCCCGTAAGCGTCGCCCTTAAGTGCATGAGATGTAAATTAAACCCCGATGTAGATAGCAAATATACGCTTTTACAGTGGTTTCAAGGGGTAGCAAAATATTAAAGTGAGTAGACGCCTGCCAACCAAGATTGCATTCGGTTCAGGCGTCTTTTTGTGATTCAAAAACGATTTTTGTAACACTTTGGTTCACGATTAAGCAAGCTGGCGCAAAAACCTTTTTAGGAGCACCGATATTCGCATGGTAGAGGCTGCATCCATTCAGTTACCCACGGCTGAGAGTGCGATCGCCCTGGCTGGTTTACAAGAAGAAAATCTTAAAACCCTAGCTCGCCAAACTGGAGCCACGATTGTTCTCCGGGGACAGGAGCTGTTGATCTCTGGAACCGCAACTCAAGTTGATTTGAGTTGTAAAGTGGTGCGATCGCTCGAAGACCTTTGGAGCAAAGGTAAAAGTATTTCTAGAGCCGACATTCTCACCGCTCGTCAAGCCTTGGACACCCATCGCCAAGATGAGTTCAACGAGATGCAGCATGACGTTTTAGCGCGGACTCGTCGAGGGGAAGATATTCGAGCTAAAACGTTTCGGCAACGGCAATACATTCAGGCAGTCCGCACCCACGATCTCACTTTCTGTATTGGCCCAGCGGGGACGGGTAAAACCTTTTTAGCGGCGGTGTTAGCGGTACAAGCGTTACTTTCTAATCAGTGCGAACGCTTAATTTTGACTCGTCCGGCGGTAGAGGCGGGTGAGAAGTTGGGGTTCTTGCCAGGAGACTTGCAGCAGAAGGTTAACCCTTATTTGCGGCCCCTCTACGATGCTTTGTATGAGTTCATTGACCCGGAGAAGATTCCGAATTTAATGGAGCGGGGGGTGATTGAAGTCGCTCCGATCGCCTATATGCGAGGCCGCACTCTCAGCAACGCTTTTGTGATTTTGGATGAAGCGCAGAATACAACTCCGGCTCAAATGAAAATGATTTTGACTCGGCTGGGGTTCAAATCGCGCATGGTAGTCACGGGCGATTTGACTCAGACGGACTTGCCGACTCAACAGACTTCGGGTTTGGCGGTGGCTCAGAAAATTCTGCAACATGTCGAAGGCATTGCTTTCTGCCACTTCTCTCAAGCCGATGTGGTGCGCCATCCTTTAGTCCAGCGAATTGTTGCTGCTTACGAACAGTACGAACAATAATTGATTGGTTCAACTTAGCCATTAGCGTAGGGAAGTTTAGGAGCCGATCGCAGTTGAAGCAATGGAGTTTTGATTGGCGCAATCTGCTTTGGTGTTGTCTCAGCATCTTGATCATGCTGTGGCAACCGATCGCGCAAGCAGGGCCTTTAGGCGATCGCATCGCAGCTTTTCCGCAGTGGCAGGAACAACCCCCCGTTCAAGCGGCTAAGGGAGATTTGGTTTATCCGGAATGGTTGGCGGGCAACTGGGATGTGACTAGCACACTGGTAGATTTAGTGGCACCTTTAGCTCCAGAGGTAATCACCCCAGGTTTTGAGAGCAATCGTCAGTATTTGCAACAACCCGTGCAATTTCGGGTGCGATTTGCGCCAGCAGCAACATCCAATAAACCTAAGTCTTTGCTCCTGCCTATGACCAGACCTAAAAATGGAGTTGGGGTGGTGGCCGATCGCGCCTTTAATGGCTTGAATATTGCTAAAGCTTATTTGGGCGATCGCGCTGTCTTAGCAGTCAGAGTGGACCCTCATTCTCCTAATCGTCAAATCACCTTGTTACGGGGCGATCGCCAATTGGTTTCGATTGTGACTGGACGAGCGACTGAAACTCCCCAGGCTGATCAATTTATTACGACTGAGGTGTTTCAACAGCAATTTCGCGGGGCACCGCAGCTTTACTTCAATCAAGTCGAGACAACTACCTCTTATCAAAAATCTGCTCAAAAATCTGCCGATGCTGAAGCCCCAGCGATCGTAGCTGACCAGATCACCGCTGTTTATCTTTCTCCCCAAGACCCTGATTATTTCAAGGCTGGAGGATTAAGCAATAGTCGTCCCGTTGCGTTATATCGTTATCGATTAGACTTCTTTCCGGCTAGCTCAGCCGCGAGTGTCATAGGCACTTCAACGGTAAAGACAGTGCGGTGATTAGCGCTCTCTACATAGACCTGACCTTGCAGATGCCTAGCTAGTTTTTGCACCAAGGCTAAGCCTAAGCCAGTGCCACCTTGCTTCCAGGGGTCCGCACTAGGAACCCGATAAAACTTGTCGAAAATTCGTGACAGTTCATGAGCAGGAATTTCTGCTCCCAGATTAATTACCTGAAACCGTATCCGCTCGGCTTGGGCTTGCACCTTCACGGAAATGCGATCGCCCGGTGGTGTGTACTTGCAAGCATTATTTAGTAGCTCGCCAAGAATGCGTTCCAAGCCTAACAAGTCAGAAACCAAAGGAGGCAGCTCAGGCGCGATCTCTACTTGTAAAGTTTGCTGTCTAGCTCGCATCCGGTCTTCAAAAGGTTTTACCAACTGCTCGATCCAGGTATATAAATCAATCGTGGTTAAAGTGAGCGGTTGAACTCCTACTTCTAAGCGCTGCAAGTCGAGCAAGTCATTGATTAAGCTGATTTCCCGTTCACACTCATCCTGCAAAATCCGCAGATAGCGCTCAGACTTTTGGGGCTGGTTGCTGGTGGGGACTTCTTGCTTCAGCGCCAACTCCAACATCCGAATTGACATTTTCATATTGGCGACTGGAGTCCGCAACTCGTGAGAGACCGTGCTGAGAAAGTCATCTTTGAGTTGGTTCAGTCTTTCTAGGGCTTCGACTTGCGCTTGAGCGGCTTGATACAGTCGAGCTTGGCGAAGCGCGATCGCCCCCTGATTGGCAATCTGCTGCACTAGGCGAATCTCTTGCTCCGTAAAGATGTACTCTGGCCGATGCCGCAACCATAAATCACCCAACACCCCTTGGTCATCTAGGACCGGACAAGCCAGCAGGGCCGCTTGGTCTTGGCGAGAGGAGGACATAATGGAGCAAAATTGCACACACTGACCTTGCAACAAAGGTTGATAAATTTCTGGAAAGGATTCTAGGTGCAGACGTCGGCCTTGGAAAGCAAAGGTTGAGGTGGTGTACTCATAACAAACGTCTGCCGTCCCTTGCTCCAGGTCATAAAGCGCCGCGTTACAACTATCTGCCTGTAGCACAAGTGCCAGTTCTCGGACGGCAGTTTGCAGGATGTGGCCCTCATCTAAGCTATCTCGCACCTTATCAGTGATCCGTTTTAGTACTGCCTCAAAGTTGAGCGCTTGCTGCAACTGTTGCATCCGTTCTTGGACTTGGTGTTCCAAGTTGGAGTTGAGTTGCTGAACCTGTTGGTAGAGCTGGGATTGTTGGATGGCGATCGCTAACTGAGCCGCTAGCTGTTTTAGCAGATCAATTTCTAAAGCTTGCCATTCATGCGCTGAAGCACAATGGTGAACAACCAATAAGCCCCACAGTTCCTCGCCTTGCAAAATTGGGATGACCAAGTCTGCTCGGATTTGGAACTGCGTTAACAAGTTCAGGCAATCTGGTTCTAAAGGAGTTGCATAAATATCTGACAGTGAGGATACTTGGCCTGCTCGGTATAGCTGCACCAAGGGTTCCTCCAAGGGGGGTACCACTGTGCCTTGAAGGGAAGTCCACTCTGGAGCGACCGACTCTACAACAACGACTCCACTCTGATCAGCCTGAAACTCATAAATGATTACTCGATCGGTTTGTAAGAACTGTCGCACCTCAGCAACTGCTGTGTTGAGGATCTCTTCTAGATTGAGAGACTGGCGTAATCGCTGAGCGATCGCCCCAATCAAGCGTTCTCGGTCGGTTTGCTGCTGCAAGGCCAGTTCTGTCTGCTTCCGCTCAGTCACATCCATGTTAGTGCCCAGCATCCGCACAACTTCGCCCTGATCGTTCAAGAGCAGCTTGCCTGCTCCTGCAATCCAGTGAATAGAACCATCGGGCCAGGTGACCCGGAACTCCTGAGCGTAATCTTTTTTGGTCTCCAGTGCCTTAGCTACCGCTTGGACAACTTGGTCGCGATCGCCAGGATGAACAGCTTCTAGAAAAGTTTCGTAAGTTTTGCTAAAAGTGCCTGGAATCAAACCTAATAATTGTTCGGTTTTACTGGACCAACTTACAGTTCCGGTGGGCAAATTCCAATCCCAAATTCCTGCTTGAGAAGCATCCAGTGCCAAGCGTAATTGCTCCTCACTTCGCTGTAGAGCAGCTTCTGACTGCTGACGTTCAGCTTCGGCACGCTGGCGATCGCTGATGTCGCGTACAAGTTTCGAGAAGCCACGCAGTTCTCCTGCTTCATCCCATAAAGCAGTCATTAGGAGATGAGACCAAAATCGAGAACCATCTTTGCGAACCCGCCACCCCTCTTCCTCAAAGCGCTCTTGGGCGATCGCTGCCGCTATGACTCGTTCTGGCTTCCCTTGGGCCACATCTTCTGGAGGGCAAAAACGGGAGAAGTGTTGGCCGATGATCTCTTCGGCCCGATACCCTTCGATCCGCTCAGCTCCCGCATTCCAACTCATCACATAGCCTTGAGCATCCAGCAGATAAATGGCGCAGTCTTTAACGCCATCGACCAAAAGCCGATACTGCTCTTCGCTAGAGCGCAAAGCCTTTAGAGTGGCTTCACTGCCTCTGCGCGATCGGTGCAGAACTTCATTTACCCAACTCAAGCCAATCCCAGCCGTGAGAAACAGCCCTAATAGAATCAGGTTTCTAAACCCCACGACGTCTGTACCATTTGACCGTAGCCAGAAGTAATGGATGATCCCGGCACTCAGGCCAGTCGATAGCAAACCTGGCCGCAAACCGCCATACCAGGCACTAAATAGTACAGCTAAGATAAATGGCAAGAATGGTGCTGCATTGCCCAAAAACGGGTTGAGCAGTAATCGCACTACAGTTGCCGCTACAACCACTGATACGGCCACACCATATCGCAACCATCGGAAGTGCTTTAAAGCCCATCCGTCTTTATAGTTCATAGTCACTGATGAACCAGATAATCGGAACTGAATCGTTGGTGGAGGGGATACAACAATTAAGGAGGCTCACTGAAATTACGATACAAACTAAGTGCTAAAGGAATAGATAGTCGCTGGCTTCAAGCAACCTCTAAGCCTTCTTTCCCAACTAACAAGCCGGATCAGCTCTAAACCAGAATTTTCTCTCGCGCCTGATTGATACTGGTAACCCATTTATTATGAGTTCAGTATGCCCACTTAGATGAGGCAGATACTAAGTTCTGACTGTATTTTAATGAAGCGTCGTCATTTCAACGGTATTCCACATATTGTTTTAGCTCTCGTGCCATTCGTCTCAAGCCCTGCTGCTCGTCAGCCCGAATAAACGGCCAAAATATGCGAGCCAGCCAACCTGAAAAAGCTTCTCGATGAATATACTTAGTGCGCTCTCGATCAATTTCCTGAAGTTCAAACACATGCTCGTTTTGCAAGCCTGGAATCGCCGAGAACCACTTCAAGCACACCTCCGGTTGAATCAAAGTGACTAAAGGTTCAAATTCGGTTTCTTCTTCGCCTGGAATTCGTCGTAGAGAAAGTAGCACTTCCTGACCTTGCTTGAAGGGGCGCGACGCGTCACAGTCGTACAAAAACGTATTCCAGTACATCCACTGATCTTTTTGCACGAGCGCTTGCCACACTTTTGGTTTGGGGGCATCAATTTCAATTTCAGTGTAGAGGCTTGGCATAGCTGCAATTCAAACCTATCAGTGTGACTCAGTACAATCGTGGGTCTCTAATTTCTTTAAGCTAAAAATGACCACAAGACTTTTGCCTCTCTCCCACTCCATCTAACAACGTCTTTGAGCCAGCAGAGGAAACGACAGCATTATGGTGAATTTAACTCCTAATCCTAGTTTTAGCCTAACGATTCGTTTCCAACTGCCTAACCGGGCGGGCATGTTGGCTAGCGTCACCCAAGCGATCGCCGGGGCTGGAGGCAACCTGGGCCACATTGATTTGATCGAGCAGACCCGCCAGTTTTCTTTGCGCGATATTACCGTTGATGCAGCCAGCACTGAGCATGCGGAAACCATTGTTCAAGCAGTCAAAGATTTGCCAGACATCAAGTTCATCAACGTTTACGATCGCACCTTTAACTTGCACCGAGGCGGCAAAATTCGGGTAGAAAGCAAAATCTCGCTCAAAAACCAAGGAGATTTGGCGATGGCCTATACCCCAGGAGTGGGCCGTATTTGTCATGCGATCGCCCAAGACCCAGAGCAAGCTTATAACCTAACCATTAAGCAAAACACAATCGCCGTGGTGACAGATGGCAGTGCCATTTTAGGGTTGGGCAACCTTGGGCCTGAAGCGGCTTTACCTGTGATGGAAGGCAAGGCGATGCTGTTCAAAGAATTTGCTGGAATTGATGCCTTCCCGATCTGCTTAGCAACCCAAGATACGGATGCGATCGTTGAAACCGTGAAGAATATCGCGCCTGTGTTTGGCGGGATCAATCTAGAAGATATTTCGGCTCCTCGCTGCTTTGAAATTGAAGATCGCCTGCGGCGTGAACTCGATATTCCGGTTTTTCATGATGATCAGCATGGCACTGCGATTGTCACCCTGGCAGCCCTAACCAACGCTCTAAAGTTAGTCCACAAACCCCTAGACCAAGTGCGAATTGTGATTAATGGCGCGGGGGCGGCAGGAGTGGCGATCGCTCGTCTGCTATGTAAAGCCGGGGCGACCAGGATTTATATGTGCGACTCTAGAGGTTTGCTTTGCCTAGATCGCCTTGACCTGACCGCAGAGAAACGAGAATTTGCCGTCACCCAAAGTGGCACCCTAGCCGATGCTTTAGTTGGGGCAGATGTCTTTTTAGGTGTTAGTGCTCCTGGCGTTTTAACGCCTGAAATGGTGCGCTCGATGGCAAGTGATCCGATTGTGTTTGCCATGGCAAACCCGATTCCAGAGATTCAACCCGAGCTTGTCGTGAATGATGTTGCGGTGATGGCGACAGGCCGCAGCGACTACCCCAACCAAATTAATAACGTCTTGGCGTTTCCCGGTATCTTTCGAGGTGCCCTAGATTGTCGAGCTGCCGCCTTAACCACCAGCATGTATCTAGAAGCGGCAGCAGCGATCGCCTCGTTGGTTAAGCCTTCTGACCTAGATCGAGAACATGTAATTCCGTCTGTCTTTGATGAGCGAGTCGCAACTTCTGTAGCGGCAGCAGTGCAACGGGCGGCTCGCCAAGATGGAGTTGCCCGCAGTTAAACCAGCTAAACAGCAAACAAAAAAAGGGGTGTAGCTTTACACCCCCGCCCTCTCTTGAGCGTTTTCTTTCAAGCCTGAGCCGTAGGTTTAGATCATGCCAGGGCCTTTACCACGACTGTCATGTTCCATTGACAGTTGACCGTCCTTGTCTTGATTGGCTTCGTTGATTTCTCCCGTACGCTCAGCTTTTAGCTGTGCTTCTTTTTCTCTTAAATCTCCTGGTTCATCCACATACATTTCTGGCTCAATCGCGTAGTTATTAATTAAGCCTTCTTTGTCGGAGGTGTAACCTTCAGTTGTTTTGATGCTGTTGCTATCGGTTTCATCATCATTTCTAGCCTGCTGCTGGCTAGCTTCAGTTGGGTGTTGCTTAAATGCACTACCTTCTCTTTCTTTACGGGCAGCTGTTTCGGCGGGCACAATGCCGCGATCGTAGGTATCTACTTCAGCACGACCTTGACTATCAACAGCGGGTGAATTTTTATCTGTTTTATTATCCATAAATCTATCCTCAAACAAGATTAAAAGTGTTGACTGATACAAGTTAAGCTTAATCGACGCAATCAGTCGAAAACTATTAACCCAAGGACAGAGAAAAAATTATACCCTCGCTCTAAAGTGGTAAACAAATCGATAGAATTCCTCAACTTAGATGAAATCTTCAAGCTGAATTCAGGCATGTAACCCTGCTATAGTACGCGCTCTAAAGAACCTGCATCTAAAGATAGATTCGCTTGAATAAGATAAAAATAGAAGTCAGAAACTAGAGGTGAATCTATTTAGTATTAGTTTGAAAATTTTTATAGCTTTTATAGATTGAATAGAGCGATCGCCCCATGGGTCGCTAGAAAGCTATTTTAATGCTTCCGATAGACTCAACCTCTCACCGCGATTGAAATAATAAAAGGGCTTCACGCTAAGTTCTATTGATGAGTAATTTTTCAAATGACCTTTAGTTTTCTAGACCTATTTTGGGTTTTTCTATTAATTTCTTCGCTACAACCGATGTGGCAGCGTCGCCGCATTGAATCCTCTCGCCTGCAAGCTTTGCGGGGGCTAGAGCAACAACATAATAGTCGAGTAATTCTCTTAATTCACCGTCAAGAATCAATCAATTTATTAGGAATTCCTTTATCTCGTTACATCACGATTGAGGATTCAGAGCAAATCCTACGGGCGATTCGCCTCACTCCACCCGATATGCCCATTGACCTTGTTTTGCATACTCCTGGTGGTCTGGTGCTGGCGACAGAACAAATTGCTAGAGCCTTGATTCGTCACCCTGCCAAAGTGACAGTTTTTGTGCCTCACTACGCCATGAGTGGCGGCACCATGCTAGCTTTAGCTGCGGATGAAATTGTCATGGATGCCAATGCAGTACTCGGCCCCGTAGACCCGCAGTTGGGTAACTTTCCAGCCGCTAGTGTCCTAAAGGTGGTCGAAGAAAAACCAATTAGTGACATTGATGATCAAACTTTGATCATGGCTGATTTGTCTCGTAAGGCAATTCAGCAAGTGCAAAAGTTTGTCAGAGCCTTGCTCAAAGACAATGTGCCTCAGCAGAAAATTGCAGATGACAAAATTGAATTGATTATTGACACCTTGACCACTGGCAAAGTCACTCACGATTACCCAGTTACCGTGGAAGAAGCCACTGAATTGGGTTTACCGATAACTGTAGGTTTATCCACCTCGATCTACAACTTGATGGAGCTTTATCCTCAACCTCAAGGCGGCAGACCTACCGTTCAATACATTCCTACGCCTTATGAACGGCGGCCAGCTTTGCCAGAACCCAAGGGCAGACCTATTCCAGAAGGAGCCCGGATCTAGCCTCCCAAGTGTCTTTAAATCGATAAAAGCAGGGGTGGTTCAAAGATACCCCTGCTTTCTCTTGTGTTTTTTAACGGTCTTGAAATCAGAAACGCGAATCTAAGAATTCATCAGCATTGCTGCTGGCGCAGAGGAGTGAACATCCATTAAGACCAACTTGCGAACGGTTGGGTTTGGTTGATGTCCCTTGCGAGCTCCTAACAACAATTTCCAAGCAGCAGGAGATGCCGTAGCGGGTAGCACCATCTGAAGACCATTCACAATTTTCTTTTGCTTCAAGGCGACTAAGCCCCAATGCAGGCAGAGATAATGACGGATATCTTGAATGGCTGGAATCGCTGAGCGATATTTCTCATTCACCAACGCATGAATTCTTTCCTTCATCAGGATGTTTGTATTCATGCGAGTTTCTAGGGCAATCTTTTGGTCGTATCCACCTGGCCAAACGGTCCGGTAGGTCAAACACTGATTGATGAAAATGGCATCGCCATATTTGGCAATTCTGATCCACGAATCAATATCGTCACAGCTCGTTAAGCTGGTATCCCAACCCCCAGATTCTAAAAATGCGTCTCTCCGGAAGGCAACCTGAATCGGGGTACCGAAGGGAACTTGCTCCAGCAACATCCCATAATGAATATCTTCTTGCGGGATGTAGAAGGCTTGCCCTGGCCCCACCTGTCGCGTTCGGCTCAGTTCAACTCCGTTGTCATCGACTTGAGCTGCTTGGCAAGAACAGATGGCAGCTTGGGGGCGCAGAGCGATCGCCTTGGCCATTTCCTCAATGCAGTTAGGCGCTAGATAGTCATCGTCATCTACGGGTTTAATCCAAGTACCCTTGGCAACTTTGACTCCAGTATTTACTGCCCCGGAATGGCCCAAGTTAGCGGAATTGCGATGATAAACAACCTGGTTGCCTAAACTGCGCACATACGCTTCAGTGCCGTCTGAGGAGCAATTATCGACAACGACAACCTCGCAAGGCACCGTTTGGTCTAGGGCTGAAGCAATCGCTCGCTTCAACAGAGACAAGCGGTTGTAAGTTGTGATCACAA
The DNA here is from genome assembly GCF_014695845.1 of Trichocoleus sp. FACHB-591. NCBI lineage: Bacteria > Bacillati > Cyanobacteriota > Cyanophyceae > Leptolyngbyales > Trichocoleusaceae > Trichocoleus > Trichocoleus sp. FACHB-591. Next base: position 103,909 of record NZ_JACJPA010000110.1, on the reverse strand, counting down.
TGCTGAATCTCATAGCGGCAACCTGAGGAATTTCAATCAGTACGAAAGGACAGGGTTGGACCTTAGCTTGAGCTGGGCTAAATTAGCGAGGCAGAATTTCGTAACACTGTCTTAACACATCTTCAGCTCACTCGTTCTAGAAGCAGCCCTTATGGCGCTGAAACCCTACTAGCAGCAAGCAGTTATTTTCTAACCTTGCTTTAGCTACAAATACCTAAGTATCTATACGGGCTTTTCTGTCCCATCTTCATCCAAGTACCGAGAATCAGCCATAGCGGGCACACAAAGTTCATCAACTCTTTAAGATAAGCCATCAGTGCTAATGACCTTGAGGTGGTGCCAGCTAGGCGATCGCAACTGGGTAGAAACCAGCGCGTGCGAGGCATTCCAGGCTAGCGATCGCGTCCAAAGTATGCAGGGGTGAAGGTACCATGCAAGCCGTAGGGCACATGATGCTTCAGATGCAACCGCGCGACGGGTCCTTGGTTGAGGTCACGAGCATCCAGAATCACGACATCCGATCGCTCCCGCTTCGAGTCATAAACCAAGGTCAACACCCAACCGTCATCTTCTTCCCCAGTCATCTCAGCCTGCGGTAATCCTTGCTCGTTATAACCCGAGCGGGGCACAAACACGGGTTCACCGACATAGCCTTGGGGCGCTGCACTCCAAAGTTGGCGATCGCTCGACTCCAAATCTACTTTCAGGATCGCTTGCAAAGGCGCATTCCCAATCGCTGCATGAGCTGCACCTAAATAGGCATAGCGGTAGGGACGGCCTACTCTGGATGGATGCACAAAGGGAAACTCGCAACAACGACTCTCTATAAGTTGCCGCTCAACTTGCTTACCTACGAGATCTAAGTGGAATCGCCACAGATGACCCGGCGCTAAGCTGGCAAAATCCACTTCTCGGAAATCCGAGCCAGGTTCTACTTCTGGAAAAGCTTCGTAGCAAACCGAATCAATGTAGATCGACCCATCTTGCTCAAAGGCATTGGCATGGTGGAAGACAAATCCCGATTTGGTTTCTAAGATCTGCATCGACTCTGAAGCGCGTCGAGGAATTACCAAGATTCGGGTCGGTTGCTCTGGTTGGAAAGTGATGCACTCAGCGGCTCCGCGTAAACCCAAGGCAAAGGGCAAGGGATTAAAGTGCACCGGATTTTGGAAAAACACACAATAGTTTGGTGTAATCGCAAAATCGTGAATGAAGGCAAATCCAGGCACTGAGTGGACCGATTGCCGCACGACTTTACCGTCTGGATTCAGCTCATAGACCGTAATGTTGGTCGATAGCCCAGGTTTAATCGCGAAGTTGACTAAACAGGGAGCGCCATTATCTTGAGCACAGCCCGGATCAATCCACGGGTGAGCAGCAAACGCTGACCCCGGAGACAAGACGCCATCCAAATATTCTCTGCCTAAAGTCTCTAGCGTCTGCGGATCAAGCCGATGTGGTTCGGCTGCTTCCCATAGTGCCAACAGCTTGCCACCCCAGTAAATCACTTGCGTGTTGGCAATATTTTTGAGGTTGAAGTCAAATGCATTCGCCAGTGGTCCCCCTGGCTTTTGGGTGCCAAATACGCCGCGATGGAGGATCTTGCCAGCTTTTTGTTCTTTCTGGAAACCTTCGGTACGAACAAAGCGATTGCGGAAATGGGCTTGACCGTCTTTAAAGGCGATCGCGCAAATCATGCCATCGCCATCAAAAGGATGATGCAATAACTGACCATTGACGTCAAGCAATCCTGGGCCGTTACGGAACAAAGTACCTTGGAGCTCGGGAGGAATTTCGCCCTCCACTTCATCAATGCGGTAGTCGTACTCCTTAGGTAAGGAACGATAGCCTTTTTGCCAATCCTGAGGATTGTAAGGATCAATTGGGACAGTTGTGGCGCGCTCTTGGAGCTGAAAACTTTGCATAGTCCGTAATCAGCGAAGTTTAATTAAAACGAGTTCAAAACTTGCAAACCAAATGATTAATCAATGGTTTCTTCCACAGGCTCCCGCATCGACTGCGGTACCCATTCCGACATCAAATCTGGCAAAAATGGCTGACCTAATTGCTTGGTAGTCGCTAGGTCTCGCTCCATAGCGGGTTTGGCTTGCAAACTGGCAGTCCCAGACTCTGTCTTCGGGTCAGCTCCTGGCAGCCAACCTAAAAATGGCAGTGGCAACAAGGTACTGAGATTGGTAATTAGCACCAGCAACCAGAGAGAGCTGAAATTGGTTTCGGTAATCCCTAACCAGTGCATCAACACGGCTCCCAGCTCGTAGGACACCAGCCCTGCTAGATTTGTAATTGACATTAGCAAGGCAAACAGAGTCGCTTCTACCCCCGCAGGACAGAGACGCGCCGCTAACACTAAGACGGGCATGTAGGCAATCTGGCCCATCACCGTCAGAATCAAGCTGTCGCCCAAGCTAAACCAATGGTCATCAATTCCTAAAGCTCGGTTGGCGTGGGTTACGAGCAGCAGCATACTCATGCCCAACACAGCCGAGAGCAATGTCGTCCAGCCGAAAAAGGCGCGAAACGGTACTTCTTTGAAAAAACGCTGAAATAGCCAGATTCCTACCAAAGAGGCCAAACTCGTGACCAACCGCACCCGCCCCAAGAACTCAGGTTGAAATCCCAGCTCATTGGTTGTGAAGTAGAAAAAAGCAGAATCAGCCGTGGGGGTGGCTTGCCAAAGAAAGAGGAAAGCTGTGGGTAACCAAATTGCCTTCTGCGTCACTGCTTGGCGCAACTGACCTAATTGATGACTCACCACTGACCAGTTAGGCCTAGCACTGACGCGGGACTCAGCGATCAGGCCAGCTACCGCTGAGACGATTAGAGGAAATGAAGCGGTAATAGCGAAGATGGTATGAGCATCAAAGCGCTGTAGCAAGGAGCCACTAAAGTAAGCAGTCAACAGCCCCCCTAGCGCCGAAGAGCCCCAACACAAAGATTGCAGCGAGCCCGCAGTACTCACCGACTCCTCGCGGGCCCGTTCTACCACCAGCGAGTCCACAATCACGTCGCTAACCGCTACAGACAGCGAGCCAAGGGCGATCGCAAGCGTTGCAGCCCAAGGTGTATGCACCACCGTCGCTAGAGCAATCCAGGAGCTTGCTCCTAGCACCCCCGACAAAATTAGGTAGGGACGGCGACGATAGCCAAAAATGGGCAACCCATCGGAAACAAAACCAAAGACAGGCTTAATCATCCAGGGCAGCGCCGCAATCCCCATCAAAGCTGATACTTGCGCTGGACCAATCCCTAACTCATCTTTGAGAAAGAAGCTAATGGCTAAGCGAGCCAAGCCGAGAATGCCTTGCACAAAGTAAACCAACAAAATCGCTGTTAACTCTGCGCTTGGCTCCTGCCCAAAGAAAACTTTTTCTGTGAAAGATGACTTGATTTTGGACCAACCAGATTCAGAAACAATCATTGATAATTGTTCATAAATATCAATGCCTACCATGATAGCCGTCTGTTCTCTAGGCTGTCTCTAAATCCGCCTTGCGACCCATAAAGCTCTAGTCAGCCTAGGGCCACATCCCCTCATTACAGTATGTTTGAACAGGAGCAAGCAGGGAGTTAGGAGCAATGGGGGCCTCTTTGGGTGCTGCGTCCAATCGTCGTTATGCAATTTTAGGTACAGGAGCATTAGGGGGCTTCTATGGGGCGCGGCTTCAGCAAGCAGGCACAGAAGTTCATTTCCTGCTCAGAAGTGATTACGAACAGGTGCAGCAGCAAGGATTAGTGATCGAGTCACCTGAGGGAAATTTCACACTGTCTCAGGTCTATGCTTACCGTCGAGTCGAGGAGATGCCTCGCTGCGATGTAGTGGTGGTCGCACTCAAAAGTACCCACAATCACTTGTTGCCAGCCCTACTTCCTCGGGTGCTCAAAGAAGATGGCGTTGTCTTAGTGCTGCAAAATGGCTTGGGCTTAGAAGCAGAAGTGGCTCAAATCGTAGGTGCGAAGCGCGTCATGGGTGGGCTGTGCTTTATTTGTTCCAACAAAGTAGGTCCTGGCCACATTCGCCACTTGGACTATGGAGCCATCACCTTAGGCGAGTACGCAGCGAACTATCAAGCGGGTGGTATCACAGAGCGCATGTCCCAAATCGCTCAAGACTTTACCCAAGCTGGTATCCCGATCCACTTGGCTGAAGATCTGCTACTCGCCCGCTGGCACAAGCTGGTTTGGAATATTCCCTTCAACGGCTTGTCAGTGGTCCTCAACGCCACAACTGATGCGCTGATGGCCGATCGCTACACTTATGCTTTGGCAGAGCAATTGATGCGAGAAGTTGCCTTAGGAGCAAAAGTGCAGAGTCGCGCGATCGCTGATGATTTTATTCAAAAAATGCTGGATGACACGGTGAAGATGAAGCCCTACCGCACCAGCATGAAAATTGACTATGACGAAGGCAGATCTCTGGAAGTTGAGGCAATTTTTGGCAACCCACTCCGAGCTGCCCAAGCCGCAGGAGTGCAGCTTCCGCAGATTGCCATGCTCTACCAACAGTTAAAGTTTTTGAGCAATCGCACCCGAGCCCAATCCCCAGAGCAAGGATAGATTACAAAACGCCTTTGGAACTGGGAATGGTGTGAGCCCGACGGGGATCGGTTTCTGTAGCAACGCGCAAAGCACGGGCAAAGGCTTTGAAAGTAGCCTCAATAATATGGTGTGAGTTGATGCCATCTAGCTGACGGATGTGCAGCGTCATCTGGCTGTGATTCACCACTGCCACAAAGAATTCCCGTACTAGTTGCGTGTCGTAAGTGCCGACTCGTTCGGTGGGGATTTGCAGGCCATAGCTAATGTGAGGCCGACCAGATAAATCTAGAGCTACCTGAATTAGAGCTTCGTCCAAGGGCGCGAGGAAGTTACCAAACCGGACAATGCCTTTGCGATCGCCCAACGCTTTAGCCAGAGCTTGACCCAGGGTAATGCCCACATCTTCGTTGGTGTGATGGTCATCAATTTCTAAGTCGCCCGTCGCTCGCACCTCTAGGTCAAACAGCCCATGTGAAGCAATCTGATGCAACATGTGGTCGAGAAATGGAATACCTGTGGCGGCTACACAGCGGCCCTGTCCATCCAAATTAATGGTGACATGCACATCTGTCTCACCCGTTTTGCGGCTGACTGAGGCCACTCGTCCTGAAAATACGGGTTCTAATGATGCTCCGTTGGCCTGCTCGAAGGCTGTGCGGTTCTCTTGGGAAGACGCTTCATGAATGCTAGTCTGCATAGGCCCTACTCAATACTGGGAAGTAAAAACTGAGAAGTAGAAACAGGAAGTAAGAAACTTTGAGCCTGCGCAGGCAGGCCAAACGGTTGTAGTCACTCAAGGGCAACCACTACATCCCCATGATCTCATAGCCAGAATCAACATAGAGGATTTGCCCTGTCATACCGCTGGACAAATCACTGCATAGGAACGCCGCTGTATTGCCAACTTCTAGTTGAGTCACAGTGCGACGCAGGGGTGCCACTTCCTCCACATGATGAATCATGTCCAGAATTCCCCCAACCGCAGAGGAAGCGAGAGTTCTAATCGGGCCAGCAGAAATGCCGTTGACTCGAATATTGTGGGGTCCGAGTTCTGCCGCCAAGTATTTGACGCTCATTTCTAAGCCCGCTTTGGCAATGCCCATAACGTTATAGTTGGGCACCACGCGCACCCCGCCCAAGTAGGTCAATGTGACAATGCTGCCGCCTTCTGTCATCAGGGGTTTAGCGGCACCGCTGAGCTGAATCAACGAATAAGTGCTGATGTCTAAGGCTGTGGTAAATCCTGGCCGCGAAGTGTTGCTAAAGTGGCCAGATAAGTCATCTTTGTTGGCAAAGGCCAGACAGTGAACCAAGATATCTAGCTTGCCCCACTTCTCCTTCACAGTCTCAAAGGTGGACTGAATCTGAGCATCATCTTGCACATTGCAGGGCACAAACAAGCTGGGTTGTAGCGGTTCAACCAGTTCTGCTACTTTTTTTTCCATCTTGCCCCGCTCATCGGGCAGATAGGTAATCCCTAGGTTGGCACCCGCTTTATGGAGTTGTTGGGCAATTCCCCAAGCAATCGAGCGATTGTTAGCAATGCCTGTGACTAAGGCATTTTTTCCGGTCAGATCCAGCATGGCAATCTCTTCGTTAAGGGCAATTACGAGAATACTCAAAGATGGGGGCTTAAAGATATTGACATCGACTGTCGCTTGTAGGGTGATACGCTGCCTTGAGTCCTATCACAAGATATCTGTCTTTAGGGGGAGTAAGATAGGGTCTAAATAGACCGCTTACAGCTAAGATCCGTTCGTTTGTAGTCCTCGAAACAGCAGCCAAATTCTTCAGCCATTGGCGATCGCTGGCCGATTGTGTATCAAATAGAACAAAAAATGACTCTAGAGTAAGTTTAAGTGTTCTAAAGTCATCAATTGCTTACAGTTGGCTCACCTTCGTAAGGTTCATCTCCAGACGAGCGGCCCATGAAGGTTGGAGAAGGGCATCGAAAAGGTAAAAGGATATGGTAATGACGCAGGATAGGCCGTTAGCATCTGTGTTTCGTCAATTGGGAGGCGGAGCATTTCCTCCCGTGATTGAAACGTTTGATCGAGGCAAGACGATTTTCTTCCCCGGTGATCCAGCGGAGCGTGTCTACTTTTTGGTCCGAGGTGCGGTCAAACTGTCTCGCGTTTATGAAGCGGGCGAAGAAATCACCGTAGCCTTGCTGCGAGAAAATAGTGTCTTTGGGGTTCTCTCGCTGATTACAGGCAATCGTTCTGATCGCTTTTATCACGCAGTTGCTTTCACTCCGGCGGAATTGCTCTCGGTGCCCATTGAGCAAGTGGAAAAAGCCCTCAAGGATAACCCAGAGCTGTCGATGCTGATGTTGCAAGGGTTGTCTTCGCGCATCTTGCAGACTGAGATGATGATCGAAACCTTGGCCCACCGGGATATGGGATCACGCTTGGTCAGCTTCTTGCTCATCCTCTGTCGTGACTTTGGCGTTCCTGGCCCTGACGGGATCACAATTGACTTGAAATTGTCGCATCAGGCGATCGCAGAGGCGATTGGTTCCACACGGGTCACAGTCACGCGCCTACTCGGGGATCTGCGGCAGGAGAAGATGATTTCCATCCATAAGAAAAAAATTACGGTTCATAATCCCGTCGCCCTCAGTCAACAGTTCAGTTGATCTGCTATGGTTAACCTCTAGTAATAACAAGCGCTTACAGCGACTTGAATACAGCTCTCTGGTCTAGGAAGGTGCTTCATGGCACTCCTGCGAGGAAACAAAGAGAGCCGTGATGCTCTCCTGACGCTGAGGCAAGGCAGCCACTTTTGCGAGCTGGGTCTACTTGTTGTCGTCCTACAGGTGTGATGGCACACAAAACTTCCAGGGCATGAGATAGGCTGTATCTGAGTTGGGTGTGAGCCAAATGGCTTCCTGAGGGTAGATGACCAGCGGGTACATCTTAATTGTGGCAATCTTGGTGTTGGGGGGTGTGATCGCAACGGTGGGCGATCGCATCGGCACGCGCGTAGGCAAGGCTCGCCTCAGCTTGTTTAACTTGCGTCCCCGCAAAACCGCGGTCTTAGTGACGATTGTCACGGGTGGCATCATTTCTGCTTCTACACTCGCCATTTTGTTTGCTGTGAGCGATCAACTCCGGACTGGCGTTTTTGAATTGGGCAAAATTCAGAAAAACCTCTCTAGGGCGCGAGAAGATTTAGCAAAGACGCGGGTCCAAAAAAATCAAGTTGAGCAAGAGCTGACCCAAGCTCGCGCCGAGCAAGTTTCGGCCCAACAACGGCTGGATCGAATTAATTTGTTTCTTAAGGCCGCGATCGCCAAGCAAGCGACGACAGAAGCACAGCTAAATCGTACCCAAACCCAGCTAGGCCGAGTCGAGGCTGAAAGAGCCCGAACCGAAGCTCAGCTCGATCAAACTCAGAGCCAACTGAGCCGCGCGGAAGCAGAAAAGGATCGGATTGAAGATGCCAAAGACCGCACCGAAGCAGAACTAAACCGAACTCAAACGCAACTAAGCACTGTTTCTCAGCAAGCAACGGGACTCCGCTCCGAGATCGACCGACTGGATAGCGAGCGCCAAAACTTGATTAAAGAAACTAAAGATTTAGAGGTTCAACAGGCCAATCTAGAGAAAGCTGTCCAAACCTTGCAGCGGTACTACCAGTACTATCAAGCGCAGTATGAAACCTTACGCCAAGGCAACGTCGCTCTCTTCCGAGGACAAGTGTTGTCAGCAGGCATCGTGCGGATCGTTTCTCCCACAGGCGCTCAGCAAGCAATAGACCAGTTACTGCGAGAAGCAAATCGTAACGCTATCAAGTTGACCCGTCCTGGTACTGGTCAAGTCAGCGAGCAGATTATTCAAATCACCAGACCGGAAGTAGAACAACTGGTTGACCAAATTGAAGATGGTCGCGATTACGTCATTAGAATTCTCTCAGCGGGTAACTATGTGCTAGGAGAAAAGAGCGTTCAGGTGGTGGCGAGCGCTACGCTCAACCAAGTGGCATTTCTGTCTGGTGATGTCATTGCTGCCGCTTCAGTTGATCCATCTACCCTAACTGAAGCCGACATTCAAAAGCGGATCGAACTGTTGCTAGCCGCCACGGAGTTTCGAGCCAGAGGCGCGGGAGTACTCACGGAAGGAGTGCAGATCGCTGCGAATGGTCCTAGCGTCACGGCAATTTTGAGCTTTGCCGAGCAGTTGAAGCAGTATCGCCAGCCGCTGGATTTAAAGGTTGTAACCACGGGTGTGATCTACACAGCAGGTCCGCTGAAGGTGGAGTTGTTAGCGATTCAGAATGGCCAAGTGGTGCTGAGCACTAGTCGGGACATTCCTCAACCCAATCGTCCTATACCCAACAGCAGTCCATCTCCTCAACCCAACAATGCCACTCCTAATCCAAACAATCCAAACAACAGCGTGACTCAAGAGGACGCTAATTTTGAGTTTCAACATTCAGACCCTTACCCTGGAAAGGCCCCCAATTCCAAGCCGTCAGATTCCTCTCCCAGTCCCTTCGTCAGTCCTGACGATTTGTAACGGCAGCTCGTTACAATAAAGCAGAGTAACGCTGACAAGTTGAACTGTTTCCTCGCTCTGCTGGCAAATGATTAGAATTTCATGGTCTTAAATCCTCCCCCCAATCCTGATCAGCCGATCATCTTAGGCTTCGATCCTGGTCGCCACAAATGTGGTTTAGCTGCGATGGGAGTAGACCGGACGCTACATTACCACCAAGTTATTGCAGCGGATGAAGTGGTAGCTACGATTCAACAGCTCCAAAAACAGCTACCCATCTCGATCGTAGTGATGGGGGATCAAACGACTGCGAAAACTTGGAAACAAAAGCTAAGTGATGATTTACCCGATCCGCTCCGGGTCGTCTTGGTAGACGAGCGTTACAGCAGCTTAGAAGCTCGCGATCGCTACTGGAAGATGTACCCCCCTAAAGGCTTGTATCGTTTAATTCCTCAAGGGATGCGAACCCCACCGCGATCGCTTGATGATATTGTGGCAATTCTATTGATTGAGCGTTATTTAGAACGCTTAGTCGCATCTGCTTAAACTTAAGCTTAGAGCTGAGCGCGAATCGTGAATGAGTAGTCACCACCCGGTTCTAGCTGATAGTCACATTTCTCTAAAAAGCGCCCTAGAGGTTCTTGGATCAAAGCTCTACCGAGAGAAGGCTGCACTAACAAGCTGCCTTGCTTAAAACACCACTGAAACTGCCACTCAAATTGGTTAGCTCTGACTTCCCCCTCAATTTTGCCCTGATTCCACGACTGATGCGTGATCCGGACATGAGCAATGGTTTCAGGTAGACGGTTAGCACTCACAGTCTCTACTTATCTCACTACAGGCTTACTAGCCAACTGGGCCTCCGCTTCCAGCACCCACAATACCAAACCTTTCGCTACCTGAGTAAAGACAACCGCATTACCTTTGGTAAGCAAACGTCCAGCCGCCTTTTGAGCTGTTTCCAGTGAGGGAAAAAACCGAACATAGCTATAAAAGCACCCTTGATAAAAAATGGCGCTCATCGGATTAGGCATGTCAGGCAGCTGAATATGGCACCGTTTCACCAGCCTTTGATCTAAAATCGCCAGTGATGTAGCAGCGCTCTCAGCCATGAAGAGAGGATCGGAACTATCCAGCATAAAGGCTTCTCCTGCAATGGTGGCAAAACCAAAGACCTGATTTGATCTGCCTTTGGTACGAATTGAACTAACCCCCATCTGAGGCTAGTTCGACTTAGTGGGGCCATCCAGTAAATGCCAATGTACCGGAGTTCAGTTTATTCAGCCAACAGTTAAAACACAGATTCAGCGTCTAATACAGAAGTCGTTCAAACTTTGGTACTTACAACAGAACGACCGTTGTAGAGGCTCATGGCTTTTTCAAAGCCTTGCTTGAGACTTAGTTCTACAGCGTCTACGGTCATCTCTAAAACTTGAGTGATGACTTGGGCCTCGGTAGGCGCAAACCGACCTAAGACGTGAGACACGGCATCTTGAGTAGCCGTATTTTCGTCCTTGGGACTACCAATGCCAATTCGCAAACGCGGGAAATTCTGGGTACCTAAGTGAGCGATCGCTGACTTCATCCCATTTTGCCCACCCGCCGAGCCAGACAGACGCAAACGGATTTTACCCACAGGCAAATCCATATCGTCATAGATCACCAGCACGGACTCTGGGGGCAACTTATACCAATCCAACACAGCTCGAATCGACTGTCCTGAAAGATTCATGTAAGTCAGCGGCTTGAGCAAGCGAATTTTATTGCCTTGAAGACCTGGCCCTTCGCCAAATACACCTTGGAACTTACGATTTTCCGATAGCGAAATGCGCCAGGTGCGGGCTAAAGCATCAATAGCAGCAAAACCAATATTATGGCGGGTTTGCTCGTACTTAGCGCCCGGATTTCCTAACCCCACAATTAATTGCGGCACCACCAGTTTGGGTGTCGAAGCAGGCTCTGTCATTGGCTTTCAATTACTAATCTACAGGCAGTAAATCTTGACGCTAAAAATTCAGGCTAGCTCTTTACTTCGTCTGGAGAAACTGCTGCCACGACCTCATCCGTCTCTGCTTGAGCGGTAGTTTCGGTAACAGCAGGAGAGAGCACGGGCTGAGATGGAGGTTCCAGCTTGGCCTCCATTGGCTCAGTGACAATTTGCTCCAGTCGTTCGGCTTCTCGCTTAAATTCATTTTCAAACTCCTTAGAGGCGTCTTGAAAACCGCGAATCGCCTTTCCTAAACTCCGACCGATTTCTGGCAGCTTCTTTGGCCCAAAAATTAGCAGAGCCAAAACCATAATCAGCGCCATCTCCGGTAGACCGATGCCAAAAATATTCACGCAGATTCCTCCTAGTCAAATCCCGGACGGCTCAGTTTCTCTGTGGAGCATTGCTCAGTTTGGCCTTCTTTATAGTATAAAGCCAACAAAAAACCCGGTCGAAGCCGGGAACATCTAGATACTGAACTTTAAGCTCTAGGCATTCGCTAGCCCTAGCCGCCTAAGCTTCTCCAGTCCACATCGACGTTTTCAATCAACAGCGAGGAGTTGTAAACCTGCAAGATGATCAACAAGAAGACAAAAAATAGCAGCATAAAAACGCCCATCAATGGCGTGGTACCCCAGCCGGGCGCGACCTTACCATATTCAGAATTCAAAGGTTTGAGAACATCTCCCAACCAAGTGCGTTGAGCCATGGGTCACCTGTATGTGGATCTCGACAGAACTTTTTAATGCTTCGTAATATTATAGAGGGAGAGTCCTCATAATCGATCGAACCTATGGAACCCGCAACAGTTCTTAGCATTTCCGTTTGTGCCATTGTCATCGCCATTACAGGGCTTTCAATCTATACCTCTTTTGGTCCGCCTTCAAAGGAATTGAGCGATCCCTTTGAAGATCACGAAGACTAGAGTTTGTCGGAGGAGCCAGACAGGTGCTGAGTTCTCACTTAGGCCGAGTTGGAGCCAACTAGCCTGCCCTTGCAGGCTTACTTTTCAAGTTTTCTAAGATTCATTTACAAGACTACTTAATTTTTACTCATAGTTTTGAGTGCGCTTTATATTGGCAAGCGTCTCACACTTAGAGGCTTCCGGTATTACCCCACTGGCGATCGCGCTCTAAGTTATAAGTACAGAGAGAATCGCAATCTCAGGAGCCAAAAATTAGGGTTTTCAGTATAAATACTAGCGATTTGACAAACACTTAATGATCAAGCCTGAGGATGGTACTGAGTTCTAGGCTTCATCCGACGCGTTACGCTCTGAGTATAAGTTATGCTCCGGGTATAAATAGTGCTACTACTAACCAAGGCGCTAGATGCTAATGGGTGATCTTGTGAGAGATGCTCAAGGAACTCTGACAGCAACCGAGTGGAATGAGGGGATTCAAACCATTGGAGATAACCCTCAACAGCTAGTTGCCAACAATTTACTCAGGCAAGGAGTTGAGCAGCTCCAGGTCAATCAGCCTGGTATAGCTTTGCAATTTTGCCACGAAGCTTTGACCCTCTACCAAGATTTGAAAGATCTAAGAGGGATCGGGCAAGCCCTAGGTAGCCTTAGCAATATTCATTACGACTTGGGCGAATACGGCAAAACGGTTGAGTATGCTCAGCAAAGGTTAGCGATCGCCCGTCAACTTCAAGATTGCCGCGCCGAAGGCCAAGCACTAGGCCATCTCGGTAATGCTTACCGCCACGTGAAAGATCACCCTAAAGCGATCGAATATTCTCAGCAAAGCTTACGAGTGGCTCAAGGAATTCAAGACCGTCGCGCCGAAGTGGCAGCTCTCAACAATTTAGGCTTGGCTTACAAGGCTTTAGGAGATTGCAGTAAAGCCATTGAATACCAGCAGCAAAGCTTGCAGATCGCACGAGACCTCCAAGATGGCCAAATTGAGGGCCAAGTGTTGCGCAACTTGGGCAATGCTTACTACGCGCTTGGTGACTACAAACAAGCCATTGCCTACTACGAACAGCGCTTAGCGATCGCTCAAACCACGCAAGACCGGAAGGCTGAGGGACAAGTTTTAAGGAATCTTGGGAGTGCCTACTCTGCCTTAGAGAACTACCCTAAGGCGATCGAGTATCTGCAAAAGCGGCTGGCGCTCGTTCAAGCAGCCAAAGACCATCGGGGCGCGGAACAAGCGCTGGGTAGTTTGGGGGTTGCCCACGAATCCCTCGGCAACTATGCCAAAGCGGTGGAATATTATGAGCAACGCTTAGCGATCGCCAGACAACTCTGTGACTCTAAGGCAGAGCGTCAAGCCCTTGGCAGCTTAAAAATCGCCTGCTATGCCTTGGGAGATTACGCGAAAGCGGTGGAGTATTCCATGAATTAGCGCTCAGATTTAGCGTCCAGCATACGCACTCATTGGCTCCTTGATGAAGCGAATGTAGAAATGCCTAAACGTAGACTTGAGCACGCGGGGCATGGCAAAGTCGATCGCCATCATGCGAGTGGGTAGCTGCCAATCTAGAATCTTGAGGTCTTCGGGGCACAAATGCGGAAACTGCATATCGGCTGGCTCTACGTTTAACCCTAGCCGCTGCGCTGCTGCTGTAATGGGCACTGTCGCTGGATCAACATTGAGGATCTCCAGCAAGGCGCGATCGAGGGCGAAGACGTTGGTGGAGGCCCCAATCACACCCAGATGGCGAGGTTCACCACCACTAGGGCCGTTGCCTTCGTGACCGATAATGCCATCGACAATCGTGAGGTCAGGGGCGATCGCTCGTGCCGTCTCGACCAACATTTCACCAAAGCGCTGGCTATCTTTGCCTGCTTCCATGTGCCACCAAGCTTTCATCTTGCCAGGGACACAGCCAAACAAATTTTTGACTGCGAGTGTCAAAGTCAGTTGGACGTGGGATTTCACCTTTGGCAGGTTAACCACCACATCTGCATCCATCACTTCCTTAGACAGCAACAAATGATTGAAGTTTTCGCTCACGGTTTCGTACCGTTTGCCACTAAATTCCACAATGGGTAGATTCAGTTCTTCAATCAAGGGCAAATAGCCATTGGCTACGGCAACTCCTCTAGCGCTACCAAAGGCGGGGCTATCTCCTAAAAATGGCTGACCACCTGCGGCCTGAACCATTTCAGCAACACAGTAAACCAGTTCGGCGCGAGTAATACATTCTTTGCCAGGACGTGCCCCTGTCAGCAAATTGGGTTTCAACAAGACGCGATCGCCCGGTTTGACGAAGGCGTTCATGCCACCTAGAGGCTCTAGTAATTGCTCCAAACTGGTTCGGAGTTCTTGCAAGTTGTAGGAGTCAGCTCTCAATAAACTGACAGAAGGCTGTAATGGCGTCATAGTGAAGCAGAATAAGGGGTGAAACAGAGAGAACGGGCTGTTAGATAGCTTAGAGCCAATCTAGATTTCAGCCCTGATCCATCTCGACAGTCAATCCCTACCGAGGCCGATTTAGCGCAGTCACCCACTGGGCTTCTGAGAGTACCCCTTCCCCTTCGAGCGAAGTAATCGGTGGCTTCATCTCAATTTTCACTACTTGGCTGGCATTGATGAAGAGGGTTTCGTCTGGAAGCTTGACAACCCACCACCCTTCACTTAGAAACCGCCGAATTTCTTGCCGAATGTCTTGTCGCGTTACGCCAGGCTCAGTCAAGTGATGAATATTGAAAGAGTCTGACTGACCGTTCAAGTAGTGAAAGGTAATGTAAGTCGGAGTTGGCTCGGATTCCTGGCTATACATAGGCCCTCTTACTAGTGTTTGCAATCCAGAAATGATTCATCTTAGGTTGAACCGTTCGGGGATGGGGATTTTCGTACCTTTTCTTTGGGAATTATGGGCTTTCTCGGTCACGATTCTCTAAGCAGCTTAACGAAGGCGATCGCTATCATGCACTTTCTGGTTAGGCATGGCGCTCATTTGCTCTAGATCTAGAACTTTAGCCAATTCTTCAGGATTCATTAAACCTTGCTCCAGCACAATCTGACGCAGGGATTTGCCTGTTTCTAAAGACTCTTTGGCGACAGCAGCGGCATTGAGATAGCCGATATGGGGATTCAAAGCAGTCACCAAGGCGAGGCTACCTTCGGCGTAGTAGGCACAGCGATCGCGATTGGCAGTAATGCCGTTGATGCAACGTTCTGTCAAAGCTGCCAATGTGTTGCCTAGAATTTCGATGCTTTGGATCAGGTTATAAGCAATCAGCGGCATCATTACATTCAGTTCCAGTTGTCCCGCTTGAGCGGCTAGAGCGATCGCGGTGTCGTAGCCCATGACTTGAAAGCAAACCATCGAAGTCATCTCAGCCATCACCGGATTGTACTTCCCAGGCATGATCGAGGAACCAGGCTGCACTGGGGGAAGTTGAATTTCCTTAAGGCCAGTCTTAGGGCCAGAGTCCATCAGGCGCAAGTCGTGAGAGATTTTGACGCAATCTTGAGCCAAATTCCGCAAAGCTCCCGAAACATTCACAAACGGAGCCATGCTCTGCATCGCCGCCATCAAGTGAGGCGCAGGACGCAGCGGTTGATCGAGCAATTGGGACAAAATCTGAGCTACACGATCGCAATACTGGGGATGCGTATTCAGTCCAGTACCCGCAGCGCTGCCGCCCAAACCTAATACCATTAGATCCTGCGAGGCAGTTTCTAGACGAGTTAAATGATCGCTGAGGATCTGCGCCCAAGCTCGAAAGTTTTCACCCAAGCGGACCGGAACCGCATCTTGTAAGTGGGTGCGACCCGATCGCACAATATCTTGGAACTCCTCGGCTTTAGTATCCAGTGCCGCGATCGCCCCAGACAAAGCAGGATACAGAGTATGCTCTAGCGCCAGCAATCCACCAATCCGAATAGCACTGGGGATGACATCATTGGTTGATTGGCCATAGTTGACGTGGTCGTTAGGGTTGACCCGCTTATAATTGCCTTTCTCGTCACCCAAAAGCTCCAAGGCTCGGTTCGCCAAGACTTCATTCACATTCATGTGGTGCGAGGTGCCTGCGCCTGCTTGATACACATCCACCACAAACTGATCGCGCAACTTCCCAGACAGCACTTCATCGGCTGCTTGCACAATCGCCTGAGCGACCTCTGGCGTAATGCAACCTAGCTCACCATTGGCGATCGCAGTTGCCTTTTTGATCAGCACGCAAGCATCAACATAAGTTGGTAAGGGTTTGAGACCACTAATGGGAAAGTTCTCGATCGCTCGTAGAGTCTGAATTCCATAATAAGTTTCTGCTGGAATCTGTCGCTCTCCCATCGAGTCGCGCTCAATCCGGAAAGACATATTCCCTAGTGCATTCATCATGACTTCCCCATTCAATCCTGGTGTAAGCAGCGGCCAAAGCTTAAAATCCGCAAAATGCCTGAGACAGTTGAGACATTTGTCTGATTAGTTTATCTGTCTCCGCCTGCACTATAGAAGTACCCAAGCTGTATCTAAAATTTCAGGCTCAATCAGGTGTGAGCTTTATGCCCGATCTGGAGTTATGGGCCTGGCGCCAAAGCACCTACCTGTAATCTCTAGAAGGCTACAGACAGAGCCGATTTGATAGGACTAGATAGGTTTGGCAAAGAACTGCGGAGCATGATTATTCAAATGGTAAGAACAGCAGAGCAAATTAATCCTGCCGCAGGCGAGCATGAATCTGTTACTCTTCAGCTCACTCAGGTTGCAACGAGACAGACCGCAGAGCTTGCTCAAACCCTTAATGCTGGGGAACGAATCACACAATCTGTTCAAGCAGTAGCTGTCAACGCTCAGCAAGCTACCGAAATTGCAACGTCGACTGGACTGCAAGGAACAGCCATAGATAAAACTGTCAAGCGTCTCCTCAAACTACGCGAAACGATGGCTCATACAGCTAATAAAGTGCAGCAACTTGATGAGTCTTCTCAGAAAATCTCGCAAGTCGTTTCGTTGATTCACCAAATTGCGCAACAAACCTCCTCATTGAGCATCAACCCTACTTTGGAGACAGCACCGCCTCAAGTTGGGGGTCTGGAACTGCATCCTGCATCAATAGAACTGGACATGGAGTTAATGAACTTAATGAAGGGTATCCAGATGGAAGATGCCCAGCGCAGCAGCATAGAACAGATTTTGGAGGCATCTCACCAGGTTGACCAATTAATGCAAACGATCGCTAAAGCAACGCTCTCTCACGCCGAAACTGCTCAAACAGTTGCTCAATTGCTCCAAGCGATCGCCTTAGCCCCAAAACCTAACCCTGAAACAGCTCGGATCGCTTCGGGGTCCCTTCCTGCATTCTCTAGCCCGATGAATTGTTAGCAGAACCTGTAAATACACGCAGCGAACCTGAAAGCTCTAAGCAAGGTATAAGTTCTGTTGGATACTCATATAAGTTGGGTAGCTTAAGCTTATAAGCCCCACCACTAAACTGATATAACCTAGGCTAAATTTGAAGTCTAGCTTTCGGTCACCACCAAACATTCTTATGATTAAGGCAGGCTCTACCCCATGCTGCGGTGCAATATGAGTCCAGATCAAGACTCTCGTGCCTGGTATAACCACGGAAATACCCTTTATGGGTTAGGCCGCTATGAAGGGGCCATCACTAGATATGACCGAGTGCTAGAGAAGCAACCGGATGATTTTGAGGCTTGGAGTTATCGCGGGTATGCTTTGTCCCACTTGCGGCGTTATGTAGATGCGATCGCCAGTTTTAGCCAAGCCATTGCTCTGCAACCAGATTTTGTCCTGGCTTGGCATGGCAAAGGCATTGCTCAAGCTCAAAGCCATCAATATGAAGGCGCGATCGAGAGCTTTACTAAAGCTTTAGAGCTAGAACCAGAAGATCCGAAAGCTTGGTATAACCACGGCAATGCTTTAGTGCGCCTGCGCCGACATGCCGAAGCCATCCTCAGCTTTGATCGCACGCTACATCTCAAGCCTGATTACTACAGAGCTTGGTATCACCGAGGAACCGCTTTAGCCGAGCTGACTTTTTATGAAGATGCGATTAGCAATTTCGACCGGGCTCTCATGATTAAAGCGAATTGCTACTACGCTTGGAATTACCGGGGGATTGCCTTAGCGAAATTAAAACGTTACAGCGAAGCGATTGATAGCTTTGACCAATCACTTGCGGCGAAGTCGCATAATCCAGGAGCTTGGTACAGCATGGCCCGCTGTTACATTGCCCAGGAAAATCTCAATCAAGCGTTTAAATGTTTACAGAAGGCAATTGAGCAAAGCCCGAATGTATACCGAACAATGGCTAAGATAGACGCTTGTTTTAAGCCAATCCGCCAAAGTCTAGACTTCCAAATTTTAGTGTTAGGAAGAAATAATTAATCCGGAAGGGATAATGTTATACAGGAATTGACTCAGTAATGTTTTAATTCCAATCTCGGTGATATGGACCAGAGTCAAGGGTCTCAGACTTGGTATAGTCAAGGGCATGTTTTGAGTGAACTCGGACGCTATGAAGGCGCGATCGATCGATACGATCGCGTGTTGGAGCTAAAACCAGACAATTATCAGGCTTGGTGCGATCGCGGCTATGCTTTAGAACATTTAGAGCGCTACGAAGAAGCACTTGTAAGTTTTGAGCGAGCTATTTCATTAGCCCCTAAATTTGCTCCAGCCTGGCATGGCAAAGGCATTTCCCTAGGTAGACTGAACCGTTACGAAGAAGCGGTGGTTTGCTTCGATCGCATTATTAAATGGAGTCGCGATGACTACCGAGCTTGGTACAACAAAGGCAATGCTCTCAGTCATCTTTGCCAATATAAAGAAGCGATCGCGGCTTTTGACAAAGTTTTAGAATTTAAGCCTGACAAGTACCAGGCCTGGTACAAGCGCGGTGTAGCGTTGGCATATCTAGGGCGCTACTCGGATGCACTCACCAGCCTTGAAAATGCCGTGACGATCAAACCCCGTTGTCACTATGCTTGGAACTACCGGGGCATTGTGCTAATCAAGCTAGAACGTTGCCAAGAGGCTCTAGCTAGCTTCGAGCACTCTCTAAACAGTGAATCCTCTAATCCAAATGCCTGGTATGGCAAAGCCTGTTGCTACGCTTTGTTAGGGGATGTAGAGTTAACCATCAACAATCTGTATCGAGCTTTTGACCTTAGCCCCAACCTGCATCGACTGATGGCTAAAACAGAGCCCATTTTTAACGAGATGCAGCAATATGCGGAGTATCAAGCGCTATTTTGAGGCTTGCAAGTTTGTAGCACGAGCTGCTGATCAGTTACTTGAGCAGGCTAGGCTCGGCAATGAGTCAGAATTCTTTGCTGGCCAATTCTGGTTATCGGCTCTAGTTATCGGCCAGATTATTCAACTTTCAGGTTGCTTAGTTTAAAGAAGTGTTTTATTGGTTAGCTTTAAGTACTTTTTTAGATCCAAAACTCAACTCTTGCTAAGTTTTCCTGTTAAAGCAGTCACTCAGCGACTATAGCAGTCTTAAAATGATTTATAAAATTGGTGGGCTGTGAGAGGCACACCCCATGTGGAATCGCGATCGCTATATAAATTAATGTATTTGTGACAGTCAAAGCAGTGACCTAAGGCAGAGACAGTAGTCTCCAGGTTTACTTATACTGGTAAAGACGTAAAAGCCCTGGCAAGTTTTGCTTCTGTCAGGATTAACTTCCTTTGATAGAAATTTGTCCCATCTGAGCCTTACTGCCCTATTAGCATTCAGCTCAGATTTACTGAATAATTCAAGCCATGCTTGACACAGGTCAACTTCCCCTCAGTGGCGAACCTCTACTCTGGTTTCAGCAGGGTCTTCTCTCTGCAACCCAAAAAGAGTACGAGCAAGCGGTTGTGAGTTATGACTGCGTTCTTAGAGTCAGACCAGATTGTTTTGATGTCTGGTATGAACGTGGTTTGGCATTAGAAAACTTAGGTACTTACAACGACGCGATTGCCAGCTACGATAGAGCACTACAACTGCAACCCCCCAAAGATGTAGCTTGCGTAATTTGGCAAAATCGCGGCGATGCCCAGCAATATGGTTTGGGGCAGTATGCCGACGCGATCGCCAGCTATGACCGAGCATTACAAGTTAATTCAGAACACTACCAAGCTTGGCAAAATCGCGGCAATGCTCTCTTATATGGGTTCAACCAATATGCCGAGGCGATCGCTAGCTATGATAGAGCGTTACAGCTCAAGCCAGATTATTACTTAGCTTGGCGCAATCGCGGTAATGCTTTGATTGAACTTACTAGATATAGTGAGGCGATCGCCAGCTATGATCGAGCGCTAGAAATTGAACCTAACGACCAAGCTGCTAGTTATGGTCGTAGCTGTGCCCTTGAGCGATCGGGTCTAGCTTACAAGCAACCAACTACCAATCCTGTTTGGTATGGTCGGGGGTATTCAGAGTTAAACCCCTTAGATGAAGCTGCGATCGAAGCAAATGAAACATCTGTTTTTATTGCTCATCCAGGCACCAACCATACCCAGCAGCAACCAATTTTTGTCCTAGAAGATGAGCAGGGAACAAGAGAAATCACTCTTGAGAAATCTTCCTACTCCATTGGTCGCGACCCTAAAAGTGATATTTGCCTACACTCCCAGTTTGTGTCTCGGCAACATGCAACTTTGCTCAAGATTCTTCGAGATGACGGTACCTATATTTACCAGATTGTAGATGGTGCCTTAGGGGGTAAACGCAGCACAAATGGCCTAATGATTAACGGTCGTAAGCATCGAGCGTGGGATTTAGCTCATGACGATGTTGTGGTATTCGGACCTCAAGTCCGAGCTTTGTACTTTACTTCACCCCAACCACCACTGGATTCTAGTCCGGATTAATACTTGCAGGCGGCTGTTCTTCGTGTTTTCTTTATTAGAAGTCCACCCTTTTATTAGTAGCTTTACGGATCAAACCAGCAATCTGTGAGATGTTGGACTTACGCAACCAGAGCCTGAACTTACTCAATTCACCGCTCTGCATCCTGGTAGGTCACCTTTCACTTCAGGGTCGCTGTAATACTTCAGGCGACGGCGCGCCTAGCCCTCAATCGTTTTGAATTCGAACTTTAGAGGGAGGGTAGTTTATTCGCTCTAGAGTTACAAAGCAAGGCGTGCCGCCTTATTTTTGGTCTAGGCGCAGGGTTCATCTCTCATAGCAAAGGTAAGCCACCCCAAAAACACTGATCTCAGACTCGAGTCTGGGTGACTCCTGCAAGACGCTTCTTGTAGTGTTCTACTGCCAGGGTTGAGAACTAAACCTAATTAGGACTTGGTTGAGTCGTAACATCGGCTATCTGTTTTGCTGATCAAGGGATGTGCTGCCGCTGATGCGAGGCTGGAGACTCTCAAGCTTTCTCAGACAACATCTAGCTAAAAATTACTTCAGCAAAACATCAATACATATTTATTGACACTGATACAAGGGAGTAAAGGGAGTTGACATGTCAGAACTGATTCAGGCCGTTCTAGACAACAATGAGAAGACGGATCTGCGCCAATTTCTTAGGGACCTACGCCAGCAAGAGCAGCGCTACCTATTACGCAACGAGATTTTGAATGCATTTTCGGCTTATTGTAGCCATCATGAAAAACCTGAACAGTTTTGCCATGGTTCTCATCTCGGTAAGCTGATTGCTTACACGCAAGAAATTATTTTGGATGAGGGCAGCTTCTGTTTCATTGTTCGTCCCAAAATTGCCAGCCAAGAAGTTTTTCGCCTCTCTGAAGATGACCTCACCGTTGATGTGATGACGGTACAAGAGTTGTTAGATATTCGTGACCTCTTGGTTAATCGCTTCCATCCCAACGAAGGGGATGTCTTAGAGCTAGATTTCCAACCTTTTTACGACTACTCGCCAAGCATTCGCGATCCCAAGAATATTGGTAAAGGCGTTCAGTTTCTCAACCGCTTTCTATCCAGTAAGTTGTTTCAAGACCCTCAGGAATGGTTAGAAGCGCTATTTAAGTTTTTGAGTCTCCACCGTCACAACGGAACCCAGCTCTTAATTAACGAACGCATCAAAAGTCAGGGTGAGCTTTCTTCCCAGGTCAAAAAGGCTCTGCAATTTGTCAGTGGGCGTCCAGATACGGCTGCGTACGAAACCTTTCGCTTTGATTTTCAATCAATGGGTTTTGAACCCGGTTGGGGGAACACAGCGGGTCGGGTTAAGGAGACTCTAGAGCTTTTAGACGAATTAGTTGATTCCCCAGACCACCAAACTTTGGAAGCTTTCATCTCTCGGATTCCAATGGTGTTCCGGGTGGTTTTAGTGTCTCCTCACGGTTGGTTTGGTCAAGAAGGCGTATTGGGACGACCAGACACAGGCGGTCAAGTTGTCTACGTGCTCGACCAAGCCAAAAGTTTAGAGAAGCAACTCCAAGAGGATTTGTGTCTGGCTGGATTGGATGTGACAAAGGTAAAACCTAAGGTCATTATTCTCAGTCGGTTAATCCCCAATAGTGATGGCACTCGTTGTAATCAGCGCTTAGAAAAAGTCCACGGTACGGATAATGCTTGGATTTTGCGAGTTCCTTTCCGGGATTTCAATCCAAATCTGACTCAAAGCTGGATTTCCCGCTTTGAAATCTGGCCTTATTTGGAAACCTACGCGATCGATTCTGAGAGAGAGCTTCTGGCAGAGTTTGAAGGCCGACCTGACTTGATTGTAGGCAACTATTCAGACGGCAATTTAGTGGCCTTTTTGTTAGCCCGTCGTCTGAAAGTCACGCAATGTAATGTTGCCCATGCTTTGGAAAAGTCAAAGTACCTGTTCAGCAACCTCTACTGGCAAGATTCCGAGGAGCAATACCACTTCTCGCTCCAGTTCACGGCAGACTTGATTGCCATGAACGCTGCGAATTTCATTATCAGTAGCACTTATCAGGAAATTGTAGGGACACCTGACAGCATTGGTCAGTATGAGTCTTACAAGTGCTTTACTATGCCAGAGCTTTACCATGTGGTGAATGGTGTGGAGCTGTTCAGCCCTAAGTTTAATGTGGTCCCGCCAGGAGTAAATGAAGCGGTTTACTTCCCCTATACCCGCAGCGAAGATCGCTTACCTGACGATCGCGATCGCTTAGAGGATTTGCTTTTCACGCTGGATGACCCAGAGCAGGTCTATGGCAAGCTTGATGATCCGAGCAAACAGCCTTTGTTTTCCATGGCGAGACTCGATCGCATTAAAAACTTGACTGGGTTAGCCGAGTGTTTTGGTCGCAGTCCAGAACTACAGGAGCGCTGCAATCTGATTTTGGTGGCAGGTAAGTTGCGGGTAGAGGATACAGCAGATCGCGAAGAAGCTAGCGAGATGGAAAAGCTCTATCGCATCATTGATGAATACAATCTTCACGGCAAGATTCGTTGGTTGGGGGTGCGTTTGCCCAAGACTGACTCCGGTGAAATTTATCGCGTCATCGCGGATCACCAAGGCATTTTTGTGCAACCAGCGCTGTTTGAAGCATTCGGCTTGACGATTCTAGAAGCCATGATTTCTGGTATACCCACGTTTGCCACTCAGTTTGGTGGACCTTTAGAAATTATTCAGGATCGGGTGAATGGCTTC
The DNA here is from genome assembly GCF_014695845.1 of Trichocoleus sp. FACHB-591. Classification (NCBI taxonomy): domain Bacteria; kingdom Bacillati; phylum Cyanobacteriota; class Cyanophyceae; order Leptolyngbyales; family Trichocoleusaceae; genus Trichocoleus; species Trichocoleus sp. FACHB-591. The sequence goes on along the minus strand of NZ_JACJPA010000110.1, from coordinate 80,348 downwards.
TACATCAACCCGACAAAACTAGACGAAATGGCTGAGAAGATTCTGGAGTTTGTTTCTAAGTGCGAGCAAAATCCTGATTACTGGCAAGAAATCTCTAGCCGAGGCGTAGAGCGGGTTTACAGTACTTACACTTGGAGAATTCATACCACGCGCTTGTTGTCGCTGGCTAAGATTTATGGCTTCTGGAATTACACTTCTCAGGAAGACCGAGAAGATATGCTCCGCTACTTGGAGTCTTTGTTCTACCTACTCTTTAAACCCAGAGCTAAGCAATTGCTAGAACAGCACATGCATCGTTAAGCGGTTTAACTGAACTCAAGGTTTTTAACGGTAAGCGATCGCCTCCTGCAACGTAACTTCAACGTAAACAGTGGGCGATCGCTTTGTGTTGCCGCTTATTTAGTACAGCTCCAGATTTTGATACTGCCGTCGGTACAACCGCTGGCTAAAGAACAACCATCCAGGCTAAAGCTAACTGTACTCACCCATTTGGCATGACCAGGCAGTAGACGGCTCCAAGACTTACCGAAGGTTCGAAGTAATCTGCCAGTTAGAGGACACCAAAGCTTCACCGTTGCATCGGCACTACCACTAGCTACGGTTTGTCCATCAGGGCTAAAGGCAACAGATAGAACATCACCTGCGTGTCCATTCAGAATTATTTGCAGTTCACCGCTGGCCCAGTTCCACAGCCTGATTGTTTTATCCTCACTAGCACTCGCCAAGATAGAACCGTCGGGGCTGAAGGCAAGAGAAGTAACTCGATGGGAATGACCGACTAACGTACTTGAGAGTTCTCCTGTCTTAAGATCCCAAAGCTTGATAGTTTGGTCATAGCTACAACTCGCCAAAACTTGGCCTTGGGGATCGAACGCGACGCCACTGACTGTATCTGTATGGCCCAAGAAAGTTTGCTGCCACGTGCCTGTAGAGAGATCCCAGAGTTTAACGCTATTGTCATAGCTGCCGCTAGCTGCTATTTGGTCATCGGGAGCGATCGCGACAGTCTTAACTCCAGCTGTATGGTCCCTGAGGGTATGTAATAGAGTCCTGGTTCGTAGATCCCAAACTTTAATGGCGTCCTCTTCAGCACTACTACTCACTAAGCAGGGATGGACTCCTTGGCCAGTTTCTAGCTGGTCATCTGGAGCGGTGCCAATACTGGCTAGCTTAGCGTTTATAGCTATAGAGCTAACAGCGATGGAACTGACAGAACCAATATGACTCGGAAAGCTATTAAGAAGTTTTCGGGTTTGTCGGTGCCACACTTTAATGGTGTGACCAGGTTGCCCACCCCAGGCAGAATGACCACAAATTAAGGTCTGTCCATCTGCACTAAAAGCAACAGATGACACCAAGGCTGGATAGACCGAGAAGGTGGACTGGAGCTGAGCCTGTTGCCAAGCTGAACCTACTTGGTTCCCAACCACTGAGCCATTGCCTTTTAGGGCATCCAGAACGGCTTGAGTCATTCCTGACTTTAGTTCTGAAGCAGTCCAAGCCTTTAAACTTACTAGACCACTCTTCTGAGAAATTTGCTTACCAGTCATTCAGGCTCGTTACTCCAATGAATCAAGGGTGAGGAAGACAGACTTTCAAAGAAATGCCCTGAGCCACTCACTAGTCAGAAGTAGATTGGGTGCCTGAACAATGAGTATCCGGTTTTACTCGGCGATCGCATTTGAGCGCTCAGCTAAGATTTACACGCTTCAGAGCTTTTCTAAAGGCTCAGCCAGGTTTTTGTCAGAAACACACCTGGCAAACTATATGTATGTTTCCCAATAAATTAGTAAAATCTGCTACCTAAATTTTTCACTACTGACTTAATAAACTACTAAGCAACTCAGTGCCAGACTCATGAGTTTGTCCTTATGAGACATTGTTCCTAAAAACTAGGAGGCAAAGACATTAAGTTGCGTCTTTACCTCCAGAAATAGATTGAGAAGCTATAGCTCGTCTTGTAATTTCGCTAGATCAGACCCTCGACTACAGGGTGAAAGTAAAAAGCAAATCCTAGAACTAAGTAAGCAGCTAGGAGCAAAGTCCCCTCTAGCCAATTAGAGCGACCATCCGAACTAATCGAGTTGGCAATTAGAACAGCAACGGCAACGGCAACTAGCTCAAAAGGATTGAAGTTTAGGTCCATCGGCTGGTCCATCAGCCATCCGGCTAAAACCAACACCGGAGCCACAAATAAAGCAATTTGCAAGCTAGAACCGACCGCTACTGATACCGAAAGATCCATTTTGTTTTTCATGGCCACGGTCACAGCCGTTGCATGTTCTGCGGCATTACCGACAATGGGTAATAAAATCACTCCTGTAAAGAGAGAAGTCAGGCCCAGGCGAGTTGTAGCGACTTCTAGGGTGTCCACTAGCAACTCTGATTCCACAGCAACTAGAAGCGTGGCACCTAACAAGACTCCGATCCACAAGGGTAAATTGACTTTATGCTCAGAGCCATCCGGGGCTAAGTTTGCCTCGGCAAGTTCTTCGGGGGCCAGTTCTGCCAGTCCCACATCGTAGAGATAGGTGTGGGTCCGCATGGAGAACAAGAGAGTCAGGCCATAAACCACGATTAAAACTAGAGCCACAGCGATCGATAGCTTCTGAATAGTGATGGGGCTGATCCCGGTTGAGGTGACATTCACTGCGGTGGGTAGCAGCAGAGCAATCACGGCTAGGTTCATCGAAGACGCGTTTACCCGCGCCACAATAGGTTGAAATTCCTGCTCTTTGTAACGCAACCCACCCAGCAGCATCGAGAGGCCCATGACGAGGAGTAAGTTGCCAATGATTGATCCCGTAATGCTGGCTTTAACGACATCAATCAATCCTGCCCGCAAGGCGACTAAAGCAATAATCAGTTCCGTGGCATTGCCAAAGGTAGCATTGAGCAACCCACCCAAAGAAGGCCCAGCCACTACCGCAATTTCTTCAGTAGCGGTGCCCATCCAAGCGGCTAGGGGTAGAATTGCTAACCCAGCGGTGATAAAAACCACTAGCGATCCCCAGTCCAACAAATGAGCGGCGATCGAAATGGGCACAAAGATCAGTAATCCAGTAAAAACTATGTCTTTAATTGTCATTAAGGTTGAACGCTATAGATTTGCAGTTAGGTGAACGAATCCCGACTCTAGAATACCCAACACCGCACCGCGTGCTAATTTCGGCTCATTATCTTCCCACAAGCCACTATTTCAAGACCAAATTAAGTAACAAAACCTTGCTTTTGGTGTTTTACGCGCAATTCTTATTGCGAATCCTTAACTGACTGTTAAATTTATCTAGCCTTTGCGGTTCAATCGGGCTATGTTGCCAAGCAGTGCTTTGCTAACTTTCGCGCCTTGCATCGCTGTCTGGTCTTTGATCCCCGAAAAGCCTAATTCTCAAGGCTCAGTTTCAGAACGCTTAGATTGTGCTTTTAGTCAGATTGTTTAGTCGTTTACTCTTAGATAGAGTGCTACCTGAATCTCCGAACAGCCGTGGTGCGATCGCAGCTTACCTGTCGTTCTCTGTGCGTTACCTTCTCCAGAAACCACGGGTCAAGCCAAGCCAACACCCATTAGTTATTCCTTTCACATCTCACAGGAGCACATCTCACAAGGCTTGCTGCGATTGCTAACTCCTGCCATAACACCGTGGTTCCGTGGTGGCTAGGTAAGTTATTTCTGTCTCGCTCCCTTCTTTATTTGGATAGACCTAAGATGACTTCACACTCCGATGCTTTCACCTCAGAGTATGAGGAATCTGGGCTGATGGATTTAGCTGAGTTCTCACCATCTCGTAAGGGTGAAGCCACTCATTCTGGCTCCGTTGCTGCTCAGGTGTCTCCTGGAAATGATCCCCTGCAAACGGCATTGGGAGTCTACGTGACAGTTCATGGTCATTTTTACCAGCCGCCCAGAGAAAACCCTTACCTAGATGCGATCGAGCGGCAACCCAGTGCGGGGCCTTTTCACGATTGGAATGAGCGGATTCATCATGAATGCTACCGTCCCAACGCCTTTGCCAGAGTGCTGAATGACCAGGGTGAAGTAACTGGGATCGTCAATAACTATGAGTATTTGAGCTTTAACATTGGCCCCACGTTGATGAACTGGATAGAGCGGCATGACGTGGAGGTGTATCAACGGATTGTGGAAGCAGACCGCAAAAGTTGCGATCGCCTGAATGGTCACGGCAATGCGATCGCTCAGGTCTACAACCACATCATCATGCCTTTGGCAAATGAACGAGACAAGTACACCCAAATTCGGTGGGGCAAAGCAGATTTTCGTTCTCACTTTGGTCGTGATCCCGAAGGGATGTGGCTGGCAGAAGCAGCGGTAGATTACCCGACTGTTGAGGCTTTGATTGCCGAAGGGATTCGCTTCATTGTGTTGGCTCCTTCCCAAGCAGAACGTTGCCGCCCCTTCCCTCGTGAGCATCAACCGCACCCGCAATGGCATGAAGTGGGCGGTGGTCAGATCGATCCCACCCGTCCCTATCGTTGCTTTTTACCGGGGGGCAATCCCAATTACGATTACATCGACATCTTCTTTTACGACGGCCCCATCTCACGGGATATGGGCTTTAGCGACGTGCTCTACAACTCGAACCATTTTGTGGGGCGGATTGGTCAAGCCGTACGTGGGGATCAACGGCCTGCTCAAGTCCTTTCGGTTGCGACCGATGGCGAAACCTTCGGCCACCACAAAGGCGGCACAGAAAAAACCCTGGCCTATGCCTTCCTGAAAGAATTCGCCAATCGTGGTTGGACTGTCACTAACTTTGCTCACTACCTCAGTATTAATCCCCCGACTTGGGAAGTAGAACTCAAGCCTGTGACTGCTTGGAGCTGTGCCCACGGGGTCGATCGCTGGCAAGACGACTGCGGCTGTGGTGGTGAAGGTGGGGTTTGGCACCAAAAATGGCGACGACCTTTGCGCGATGCCTTAGATTGGCTACGGGAGCAGTTGATTAAGGTCTACGAGGACAGCGGCAAAAAGTTTTTCCGTGACCCCTGGCTTGCCAGAGATGAATACATTCAGGTGATGCGCGATCGCAGTGCCAGCAATATTGAGCGCTTCATGATCCGCCATCGCACCCGCAAGCTAAGCGCTGCCGACCAAGTGGATGCCCTGCGCCTGTTAGAAATGCAGCGTCACGCTCTTCTGATGTATACCAGTTGCGGCTGGTTTTTTGAAGAGTTGTCCCGACCGGAAGGAGTGCAAATTCTTCGCTATGCGGCGCGAGCGCTAGAGTTGGCAGGTGATGTTGCGGGTGTGCAGCTAGAGAAGGGATTTATCAAGCGCTTAGGCACAGCGCCTAGCAATATTGAGTACTTCCGGCATGGGTCGGGCGTGTACCGCCATTTGGTGACAACCGCGCAAATTACCCTAGAGCAGGTGGCAGCCCATTATGCCATTAGTTCTCTGTTCACCACTTATCCCTCAGAGCATCGAGTTTACTGCTACACCGCTCATCAACTCGACTACCAATTGCAGCGCATGGGATCGCTGACTCTGGCTGTTGGGCAGGTGCAGTTAGTTTCTGAAATCACCTGGGAAAGCACTCACCTCACCTTCGCAGTGCTGCATCTAGGCGGATGGGACTTCCACTGCTGCATTCAAAACTTTTCGGGACGGCGGGACTACAGTCGGCTCAAAGACAGTTTGTTTGCTGCCTTGAAACAGGCCAGCGCTGCTCAGACGATTTTGGCGATGAATCGCATTTTTGGGGATCAGTCCTACAACTTACAGAACCTGTTTGAGGAAGAGCGCCACCGGATTATGCAGTTGCTGACCCAAGAAACTCTGCTCCGTCTAGATCAGCTTTATACGCAGGTTTATCGAGATAACTACGGCGTATTGATGGCCTTCCATCGTGACAAATTGCAGGTACCTCAAGAATTGCAAGTTGCCGCAGAGATTGCCTTGACGAACCGAGCGATCGCGTCCCTCCAAGCCCTAGAGCAGGAAATGAGCGATCCTACAACTGCACCGCCCCCTTGTCTCAGTCACATCGCTGAACTAGAAGCGATCGCGACTGAAGCGAACCATTTGCACTGCCACTTGAACCTGACCGCAGGCAAAGAAATTCTGGAGCGCTTAATCTTGCGATCGCTCTGGAGTATGCTGCACAACTTCACTCCAGAAGCGATCGCAGATGAGATGAAGCAACTACAACGCTTGCTAACAACTGGGAAGCAACTGAAACTGGCCCTCTCAATCGACCGGGCTCAAGAGCTTTATTTCTCATTTTTGCAAAGTCACATTTTGCCTGTCTGTGTCGATTTACTGCAGCGACAGGCTCAGGGGCAGAACGGAGATAAACTCCAGTTCCATCTCAAAGATTCTGCAACCCCTATTAACTTAAATGGCCTACAGCAACTACTCCAACTCGGCCCCGTTCTACTGGTAGATACCAGCGATTGGCTAGCTCAGTTAGCAGCCATAGTTAGTTAATTACTGGTTGGCAAGCTGAGGGCAAAACTATGGGGCAGTCCTTTGGGATTGCCTCAGCGAGTGGCTAAAGATAAATAAAGTCAGGACGTTCCAAAAATTCGGTAGGAAGCTCGCTCCTTGTGCCCTCTTCCATGTTTTTGAACAGAATTGTAAAGGCTCCTGCCCCTAAACCTGAATGTGGCCACATGCGATAGCAAGGAATATCTGTTAAGTGGGACTGAGCCGCAACCAAATGGGGGACGACCAAAGCTTGAAACTGAGGGAATTTAGTTAAGAACCAATCGCTCACCTGCTCATTTTCCTCCGGTGAGTAAGCACAAGTCATATAAGCTAAATAGCCTTGAGGAGCGACCAACTTTGCTGAGTTTGCCAGAATTCGCTTTTGCCGATTGGCATTTTTATTAATCAAAATCGGATGGAAGCAGCCAGGGGCTTTACTTCCTTTTGCCAATAAAGATTGACCTGTACAAGGCGCATCTACTAACACCACTTGAGCAGTATTAGGAGCTAGCTCAGCCAGCACTTGCGAATCTAAACTAAGGGCGATCGCAGGGCTAATATGGCAGCGTTTTAGATTAGAAATCAAAGCTCCCTTACGCTTACCAATCACCTCATTACTAATCAGCAACCGAGGTTGTAGTGCAGTCCAAGCAAAGACACTTTTGCCTCCCGGTGAGGCACACATATCCAAAATTAGATCAACAGGTTGCTCGATGGTCAATAAGGTAGAAGCAGCAAAAATTGAAGAAAAATCTAGGCAATAGAAATTTCCAGCATCATGGAGAGGATGCTTGCCTGGCTTTTCATCTAAGACCAATCGTTCAATGAATTTTGGTTGCCAAAGCGTCGGTGGCGCTAATTTAAATGGTGATATCTCAGGCTGGGACTGGCACCACAAAATTGCTGGATTGAAGGGCTTAGGATTCACCAAAGCATCGATAAACTTCTCTTGATAAACTTCATCTTTGAATAAGCGCTGGCTAAATTTAACCAACAGATTAGAAGGCTTTTCCATAACACCCTATATAGCCAAATCAATATAGCTAAATCACTAAGAGAGAAGCGCGATTCCAGAGGTAGATTGTGGACTTTAACGTCTGAGGTCATTAAGTGGCAGTAATACTGATAGGCGTTGTTTGAGAAGTGATCAACCAATCCTGAGTTTTTTCCATTAACAGCGTGGCGCTAGTGGCTGGGGAAGCATCGGCAATGTCTATCGAATGAATCGGGACACCTCGCCGTTGCAAATCATGGGTATAGGTTTTGTCGTAATAGTCCAAAACTAAATCAATTGCAGTAGTCAAGTCACCTTGATGAATCGCTTCAACGGCTTGTTGAGTCCGCAAGCCACCTAGCTTTTTTCGTAGACGTTCCGTGGCTTCTATGAGTTGTTCTGATTTGACCGAACCATAGACCTGGCGCAAAATCTCAATTCGTTTAGGGCGCGATCGCAGAATTTGCAACACAGGGGCTTGGAGCATTTGCTGAAAGATTTCGTCTGGAATCCGACACAGCCCAATCCGCCGACTTTCCGCCTCAATCCACACAGGCCGTTGGTGATTAAATTGGCTCCAAACCAAAGCAATGTGATTCTCAAATTGCTCCGTCGTGGGTTGAGCGGGCAACCCCAAACTGCCGTAGCTACTGCCTCGATGGTTCGCTAAGTTTTCTAAGTCCAGAACTTGCTCTCCCTGTTCTGCCAGGGCCGCTAAGATTTCTGTCTTGCCAGTGCCTGTCATCCCTCCCAAAATTGCCAAAGTTTTTGGAGTAGCCAAGGTGGAGCGCACCCAATGACGAAAAGCTTTATAGCCACCGCGCAGCAGAGTGACTTGAAATCCTGCCGTTTCCAAGAGCCAAGCCATACTGTTGCTCCGCATCCCGCCTCGCCAGCAGTGCAATCGCACCCGACGATCAGGGGCTAGGGCTTTGGCTTGAGTCACAAAACCAGCGAGTTTGGGACCGACGATCGCCAGTCCTAATTCAATCGCTGTTTCTTGTCCCTGCCGTTTGTAGCACGTACCCACCTCGGCCCGTTCGTCATTACTAAACAACGGGAAACTCTGCGCACCCGGAACGTGCGCCTGAAAAAATTCCCCTGGACTGCGAACATCCAGAATCAGGCCAGGGCAATGCAAAAACTCAGCAACATCAACGATTTGGGGCATGAATCAAACCAAACAGCAAGCAACCCTACAGTTCGATCGTAATCGGCTCAGGGGATGAAATGGAGGAGAGAACGCCGCCGATCGGCCGACTTTGCTGATAACCCAATGACTGGAGAGCGCTAATACAATCGCTGGCTCGTTCTGCCGGAACAGCAGCAAGCAGACCCCCGGAAGTTTGGGGATCAAATAATAAAGTGGCTTCTGGGCGATCGCTAACTTTAGACCAATTTTGCACCTTCAAGGCGGCTCGTACGTTTTGGGGTTGCAGAGAACTGACAATACCTTGTTCTACAACCGTTCTGGCCCCTGCCAACAATGGGATCGCTTCCAGCTTTAGTTCCACCGCAACTTGAGAAGCTTGGGTCATCTCAGCCAAGTGTCCTAACAGCCCAAACCCCGTAATATCTGTGCAAGCGCTGGCTTGGTGCTGCATCAGACACTCAGCCGCCGCTTGATTCGACTGCAACATCGACTCAACGGCGGCATCAATCCAACGACCTTTGGCTTGGCGCTGCATATCTGCTGCAAACAAGGCTCCCGTCCCCAACGCTTTTGTCAGAATCAGAGCTTGTCCGGGCTGCATTCCCGTTTTTCTCAAAAGGCGATCGCGCTCAGCCAAACCGTTGCAAGTTAGGCCAAAAGCCAATTCTGCTCCTTCTGTCGTGTGACCACCAATTAAAGCTGCTCCTGCCTGATGTAAAACCTTTAAAGCACCCGCTAGCAACTGGTAGAGCGTTTCCTCCACCTTGGCTTCCAGGGCGTAGGGAACCGTCGCGATCGCTAAAGCACTTTGAGGCATGGCTCCCATCGCAAAAATATCGCTGAGGCAATGGTTGGCGCTGATTTGACCAAACACAAATGGGTCGTTGATTAAGGAACGGAAGTAATCAATGGTTTGTACCAAAACGCAGTCAGCAGGTATTTGCAAGACGGCTGCATCATCCGGGGCATCTAACCCGATGAGAATATCGGCGCGATCGCTGGGCTGGGGGTATTCTTGCTGAATGCGCTGGAGGACTCGCTCTAAAACGCTGCTACCAACCTTGGCCCCACACCCACCACACCGCATGAGATTTTGAATTTTACTGTTAGGTTCTGGCACCAATGGGTCTGCTACACCTGTCGCTGGTTGGTGAGTCATTTCTGGCAGTTGACTGAAGCGCTCCATAAACCGCCGATCGATCGCGTCTTTGAGTTGCCACAACCAAGGAGCCTCGTACCCCAACGATCCCCATGAGGCGATCGCGCGATTGTGTTGATTAGAGTCAGAGTCCTCACTGGTGCCGATTAAGCTGAGGTAACGCTTCTGGGGAATGTAGGGCTTGAGCGGATGACCCAGTAAGGTGCGGCGCAAATTCTCAAACAGTGGCTTGCCTTGACGCACTGCAAACACCCCAGCTTTGGGTCGGGGATGATTTTTCACTGTGGCGATGTCGCCTGCCGCAAACACAAAGGGATGAGAGAGCGATCGCAGATTTTCATCTACTCCAATAAAGCCTTGAGCATCGGTGGCTAAGCTAGATGCTTTGACCCAATTTGGTGCCGCAGCCTGCGTGACCCAAAAAGTATGGTCACAAGCCACCGTCAACCCCGACTCACACTTGACTTGATGCGCCTGAACTTCAACGACCGTTTCTCCGAGGTGGAGATGAATGCCTCGCTGAGTCAGGATTTTGTGGAAGCGATCGCCCACCCAACGGCTATATCCTGGCATCAAGACGGTTCCACGCTGAAATAGGTGTAGGGTTAGATTTTCTGTGGCTTGTTGCGATCGCCTCAAAACTTTGTGCAAATGCCGCTGGACTGCTAGCGACAGTTCCACGCCACCTGCACCACCTCCGATAATTCCGATGCAGATTGGTTGCTCAGGATTTTCTGACACCTGTTCAATCAGCTGATCCCAATGTTCTAAAAAGCGACGAATTGGCTTGACCGGAATGCTCGACTCCACAGCCCTAGCAATATCTGGAATCGTCGGGGTACTGCCAATATCAATAGAAACGACATCAAAAGCTACAGGCGGACGATGGGCACAAATCACTCGCTTGTTTGGTAAGTCCAAGCCCACCACGCGATCGAGATACAGTTGCGCTTGAGCAAACTGAGCGAGGGGCCGCAGGTCGATATGGCATTCATCGTGGCCATAAAAGCCTGCAATATGTCCAGGCAGCATCCCAGAATAGGGAGTGTCTGAGGCTTCTGTCAGGAGCGTAATCCGCACTCCAGAAAGAGGCTGCATACCCAGCATGCGCAAGGCGAGCGCATGGCTATGACCTCCACCCACTAGCACCAAGTCTTTGACGATCGGCTCAGAGACTGGGTTCATCATCTGCATCAGTATTGATATCAGTAGCAGGCGTTACGGGAGGGACTGGATCATAGCCACCGGGATGGAAAGGGTGACAGCGAGCAATTCGGCGCAGTGCTAATCCACCACCTCGCCAAGGGCCAAACCGCTCTACCGCTTCCAACGCATACTGAGAGCAAGTCGGGTGAAAGCGGCAAGCAGGCAGCAGCAGTGGCGAAACTAAAATCTGATAACCCCGGATCAAGCCGATGACTAAGCGCTTCATAAATTCCATTTTAAGTCGCTTGGTTTTGTCTGTATTTCTCGCTGACAGTCCTGAACGACGGCACAACAAGCAGCTACAGACTAATTTGACATAGCCTCTTTCTTGTTCTTAAAACAGGGTCTATACTGGGATCTTTGGGTAAATTTTAGTTTGAGGAAGCTACATGTCGCGATATAGAGGCGCTCGCCTCAGAGTTGTGCGTCGTTTGGGTGACCTACCTGGCTTGACTCGGAAGTCTCCCAGAAAGGCGTATCCACCTGGACAGCACGGTCAAGAACGCAAGAAGAAATCTGAATACGGTGTCCGTCTAGAAGAAAAGCAAAAGCTGCGCTTCAACTACGGTATCACCGAGAGACAGCTGCTTCGCTATGTGCGGAAAGCTCGTCGGGCTGCGGGTTCTACCGGACAAACCCTGTTGCAGTTGCTAGAAATGCGCCTGGACAATACCGTTTTTCGTCTCGGTATGGCTCCTACGATTCCTGCTGCACGTCAGTTGGTCAACCACGGTCACATCACTGTGAATGGTCGTCCCGTAGATATTGCTAGCTACCAGTGCCGTCCCGGCGAAGTCATTGGTGTTAGAGACCGCGATCGCTCTCGTCAGTTGATTGAACAAAATCTACAGTATCCTGGCCTCGCTCACCTACCTAGCCACTTAGAGTTCGACAAAGGCAAACTCACTGGCAAGGTGAATGGTGTGATTGAGCGGGAATGGATCGCACTCCAAGTCAACGAACTGCTTGTGGTTGAGTACTACTCTCGCCAAGCTTAATCGTTCAGAACTCTTTTCAGCATTCTTGTGTTACCGCGGCATTGAAATATTTGATCAGCAGCTCCCGAACCGTCATTTGGGAGCTTTTGATTTTTTAAACCTTAGTTTTTGGATTATTTTGGATTAGCCGCCAATTTGCGACATGGTGCGACTATAAGCACCCGATTGAGTTCCAGAGTCGCGTTGCTTGAAGTTAATTTCGGGCTTCAGTTGCAGAAGTTTTCTGACTTGGGCGCGTAGCTGAGCGGTAGGGACCCCAGAACGCAAAGCAGTTTTTAAGTCAACTTGCTCATCTTCGTTCAGCAGGCAGGGGCGGAGCCAACCGTCGGCAGAGAGTCGCATCCGGTTGCAGCGATCGCAAAAACACTCAGACATTTGACTAATAAAGCCCAGGGTTCCTTGCGCGCCAGGAATGCGAAAGACATCAGCAGGGCCATTTCCTCGCACTTCCCCTTCCGTCAGACCCCAGCGATCGCGAATCTGCTGTCTTAATTCCTCTGAAGCAATCCAACCGCGATCGCCAAACAAAGAAGCATTGCCAATCGGCATAAATTCAATAAACCGGATGTGCCACTCGCGATCGAGGCTCAGAGCCGCCAAGTCTAAAACTTCTTGGTCATTTACGCCCGGAATCACCACGACATTCAGCTTCAGTGGGTTAAACCCAACTTGATGAGCCGCTTGAATACCATCCCAAACTTGCTGCCAACGCGATCGCCCCCGATGGCCAATAATCTTGTCAAAGGTTTCTGGCTCTAGAGAATCCAAACTAATATTGATTCGCCGTAAACCCGCATCGTAAAGATCCTGCGCTAAATCTGCCAACAAGAAACCATTGGTGGTCATAGACAGATCCTGAGTTTCTGGCAAAGCCGCGATCGCCCTGACAATATCCACCACCCCTGGACGAATCAAGGGTTCGCCTCCGGTCAAGCGAAACCGAGTAAACCCAACTGGAACAAACACTTCGTTGATTAAAGTGAGCAACTCAGCATGAGTTAGCAAGTTTTGCTGAAGTGCGTACTCTAAGTCTGTACCCTCCGGCATGCAGTAAAGGCACCGGAAGTTGCAGCGATCGATCAAGCTGATGCGAAGGTAATCTACCTGATTCATCTACAACTGGTATCCCCAGACAACCTATTCTATTGAGTCAGGAATAGGTAATGGATGTCTTTATTGTGCCTGATCTGGGAAGGTCGTGGCTTCTACTGCTACAGCTTGTGGTTTGAGGAGCAAGGGCGAGCGCCTTGGTATTCTCAAGGCGTTACTCAAACCCTGTGCGAGAGCTTGCACCGCCTGGCGAACTGAACGTGGACGTTGCTCCCGAACAAACAGCAAGGGCAAAATTGCCGCTAAGCGAATGACGCTGGAGAGGGCAAACAGTCCCAAGATGCCACCAGAGTTGGTGAACTCGATCAGAAATCCTCCTGCGGTTGTTCCTAAGGCTCCGCTGACTCCTGCTACGGCTCCGGCGATCGCGAAATAGGTAGCCTGATGCTGGACGGGTGCAACTCCTAGCTGAATGTTATTGATGCACAGATCGATCGCGGCCCAAGTACCTCCCGCCAGAATATGCAGTAGCGGAAACCAAACGAGTAGGGATGTTAAATCAGTCCCTGTCCCCAGCCACAGCAAGGGAGTAACCGCAACTAAAATGCCCACTAATACAAGGATGGGTCGATTCCCAATGCGATCGGCTAATCTGCCCCACAGCACCAGCATGAGTAAATTAGCTCCCGCTCCCAGGCTCGTATAAGTAGTCACCCAATTGACATCTAAGGACAGGGTATCCAACAGATAAATGTTAAAAAAAGGAGCGCTTAAGTTGACTGAGAAACTCCACAAGGCAAAGTAGAGCAAGAACATCAAGAAGTTTCTGTCTTGCCAAAAGCTTTTACTCTTAGAAGTCTCAGCTGCAACTGCATCCAAATCAGCAGATTCCTGGGCCAATGACTCAGCATGTTCCTGTTGCTGCGCTTGAGGATTGACATCCACCATCCAGTACTGAAACCCGATGCTAACCAGCCCGACAATCACGCCCAAGAATAGCAACACTCCATATCCCTGGATGCTACCTCCTGGCCAAGCCGTCACCGCCAGCCCCACTAAAGGGACACTAAGCAGGTTAGTCAAGCTAATGGCACTATTGCGAATGCCAAAATAGCGACCGCGCAATTGCCGAGGCACTAGAGCTGCCACCCAACTGAACCAAGAGGCTCCCCCCAGAGCCCCTAAGAAATGAGTCAGCACGACGATCGCCAAAGCCCATTGCACTAAAAGATGGGGAGGAGTTGGCTGAAGACTGGCGACTCCAATGCCCAGGACAAGAATTAACCAGAGCAATCTAGCCGGAGCATAAATCCACAAACCGTAGCGGTGGCGACTGGTAGTGCGGTTGGCTAAGTAAGCTCCCAAAGGTTGCAGCAGATTTGCTAGCAGTGGAATTGAGGCCAACATTCCTAGCTCGACAGGGCTGGCATCCAGCTCTACCAAGAAGTTGCTGAGTAAAACCCCACCTGCGACATTAGAGAAGATGGTCGCAAAAACACCATCTAGGGTGGAGGCTCTGAGGCTAGTCCGAATTGCTTGCTTAGAAGGTTTGCGAGAGATCGTTATAGGTTCCGGATAGGCAACCGGATCTAAAATCCCAGACACAGGAACCGCTGCCACCTCAACAGTTGTCAAATCCACTGCTTGTCTCAGCATGCTGAAGCTAGAAATCTTGATTTGTTAAATATTTTTACTAAGTTTGTAGGCACAATACCATCAGCCTGTGGTTAAGGCTGCTCAATTCTTTTGACAGTATTTTGGGCGATCGCTCCTAAACACCATCCAGGCGAAAGATATCTTTCTCAAACTATTGCAATAATTCCTAAACCTCTCAGCCGCTTGCCCAAAGGTTCTAGGCTGTACATGGTCCTAAGCAGTCTGCTGCGTTCGCATTTCTAGGTCAGTATTGCCAGCTACATAACTCATGCGTCGCGGAACAGGGATGTTTACCGGGATTTTAGCCGCCGATTGAGCCGCTACTGCTTGAGCTGCCACTGATTGTTTCCGAGCCCAACTGTTGGTACGCAAAAACAGCTCAAATTCCTGCTTGCACAAGTCGCTCCAAGTTCCCAAAGTCACGGCACGCTGACGGCCCCACTCCGTTTCCAAGGCCACCCGCGTCACCCGGCTCATAGACCAGATAGATAGAGATTTGTTCAAGCTCGTCGCCAGCTTAATTCCTGCTAACAGGACGCTCACTCCTGCTGGCTCTACTGCCTCTACATGCAACAAATCTACAATCACTGCACTCGCTGTCCCTGCCAGTGCCTGCTCTAGCTCCTGTTGAAATCCTGGACTACTAGCCGTGTTTAAGCAACCCTGGGGTTGCAGCACAACAGTATGGGTTGTTGCCTCCTCTTCTACGCCGATCGCATCGGAGTTAAGAGTATTCGTAGTCGAGTTTATGACGGTTTTCATTGGGGTCTCCAGGAAACGTCACAAGAGAGGCGGCATTGAGGCTGGACGTTGAAACCCCAACTGCCAGAGGACAGACTCCTCCATATCCAATCTGAACCTAAAATTCTTATAAAGAAACTGTGATCAATCACTTACTTTTCGTGATTTTTGTCACAAAAGTATATTCACGGAGTTGGACTGAGGATTTTTTACTTGACCGAATTACGAGCTGGATACACGCTGCCTGTTTTTGCTACCGCTGCCGCGATCGCTGCCTTACGATGGCTCCACCGAGGCCCTCAAAGCATCCCTTCCGTTGACCTAGATTTAGTTGAGCCTGCTGAAACGGTGACAATTCCCATTGCTCAGGTGGCTGGACTCACGTCCAACGCGGCTCTAGCGATCGCCCATAGTGACCCCGGCGATAACTTAGACCTGACTCGCGATACCCCTATTTGGGCTTTAGTCGAGCGGGGAGAGCCAAATCAGCCAGAGGCAGTTGTGCTCCAGGGTGGAGAAGGGGTAGGGCGACAGATTAAGGCAGAAGACCAAGAGAATCAGGCGGCGATCTATGCCTATGCTCAGCGGCTTCTGCACACTAACTTGGAGCGGCAGTTAACGTCAGGTGAAAAAATTCGAGTCACGATTATTTTGCCAGAGGGACGGACTTTGGCAGAACGCACTTCTAACGCGGCTTTTGGGGTTGTGGAAGGATTATCTCTTCTTGGCACCACAGGTATTTCCCAGCCCTTGAGCGCTCCCGGACAACTTGAAGCCTTTCGGGAAGCGCTACATGCCAAGCAATCTTATTTCGATGGTTTGGTCTTTTGCGTGGGCGAAAATGGCTTGGACTTAGCCACTCAGATAGGCATTAATCGGAATCGCTTGGTTAAAACTGCGAATTGGATTGGCCCCATGCTAGTTGAAGCAGGCTTAGCAGGAGTGCAAGCGGTGTTGTTATTTGGCTACCACGGCAAGTTGATCAAGTTGGCTGGCGGCATTTTTCACACGCATCACCACGTTGCTGACGGACGACTAGAAATCTTGACCGCTCACTGCGCTAATCTAGGCCTACCCAGTCAAACTCTACCCACCATATTTGCCAGCGCTACGGCTGAAGCTGCCTTAAACCATTTGCGATCGCTCGACACCAGCTCTGGCACTAATTGGGTGCAACAAGTTTATGGCGCGATCGCCCAACAAATTGATCAACGTTGTCAAGCCTACATCTACACCCACAGCGAGCGTCCAGTCGAAGTTGGTTCTATTTTGTTCGGTCGCGATCGCCAGATTTTAGTGCAAAGCGAAATCGCGCAGAAATTATTGTCCCAAGTCTGTTAATCTAGCTTAAATGCGCGTACACTTGATTTAAAAGTAAAGAAATTTTTAGGATTCGTTTTTGGCATTGCTTTTGTGCTTTAGGCACGCCATAGCAAGGGTTTACTCTACATCTACCCCAACTGCATCAGGATACGTCCGTGACTCTACAGACTGAACCAGTGATTCAAGCTGAAGATTTAAAACAGCTGGATCGGCAAATTATTGTCATTTTAGACTTCGGCTCTCAGTACTCAGAGCTGATTGCTCGTCGGATTCGCGAAACTCAGGTTTACTCTGAGGTGATCTCTTATCGCACTACGGCAGAACAGCTACGGCAGCTCAACCCCAAAGGCATTATTCTCTCTGGTGGTCCTAGCTCGGTCTATGACCAGGGCGCTCCTCACTGTGACCCAGAGATTTGGCAGTTAGGCATCCCAGTTCTGGGAGTCTGCTATGGCATGCAGTTGATGGTGCAACAGCTCGGTGGCGAAGTGGAACGGGCCGAGCGCGGGGAATATGGCAAAGCAGCCCTCGTGATTGATGATCCCACGGACTTGCTGACCAATGTGGACGATGGCACCACGATGTGGATGAGTCATGGTGACTCGGTAGCCAAGTTACCAGATGGCTTTGAGTTGCTGGCGCACACAGATAATACTCCCTGTGCGGCGATCGCTCACCACGAGAGGAAGCTGTATGGCGTGCAATTCCACCCAGAAGTGGTGCATTCCCTCGGCGGCATGCCGCTGATTCGCAACTTTGTTTATCACATCTGCCAAGCCGAACCGACTTGGACCACGGCTGCTTTCGTTGAGCAATCGATTCGGGAAATTCGGGCCAAAGTTGGTGATAAGCGAGTGTTGCTGGCTCTCTCTGGCGGCGTTGACTCTTCGACGTTAGCCTTCTTGATGCACCGAGCCATCGGCGATCAGCTCACTTGTATGTTTATCGATCAAGGTTTCATGCGGAAGTATGAGCCAGAACGATTGGTGAAGCTGTTTGAGGAGCAATTCCACATCAATGTTGCCTACGTCAATGCCCGCGAGCGCTTCTTAGCCGCAGTGGATGGAATTACCGATCCCGAAGAAAAGCGCAAGCGGATTGGTCATGAGTTCATCCGCGTATTTGAAGAAGAATCCAGACGGCTAGGGCCTTTCGACTACTTAGCTCAGGGTACTCTCTACCCGGATGTGATTGAGTCTGCGGATACTAATGTCGATCCAAAGACAGGCGAACGGGTAGCAGTCAAAATCAAGAGTCATCACAACGTCGGTGGCTTACCTAAAGACTTGTGCTTCAAGCTGGTTGAACCCCTCCGCAAATTGTTTAAGGATGAAGTGCGGAAGTTGGGCCGCTCCGTTGGTTTACCTGAAGAAATTGTGCAGCGGCATCCCTTTCCTGGGCCTGGTCTCGCCATCCGCATCCTAGGAGAAATCACCGAAGAGCGCTTAGAAATTCTCCGTGACGCAGATTTAATTGTGCGTCAAGAAATTAATCGGCGCGGCATTTACCATGATTTCTGGCAAGCCTTTGCTGTATTGCTGCCAGTTCGCAGTGTGGGTGTCATGGGTGACCAAAGAACCTACGCTTACCCCATTGTCCTGCGATTGGTTTCCAGCGAAGATGGCATGACCGCAGACTGGTCTCGCGTTCCCTACGATCTGCTAGAAACCATTTCCAATCGGATTGTGAACGAGGTACCCGGCGTCAATCGGGTAGTTTATGACATTACCTCTAAGCCCCCCGGCACAATCGAGTGGGAATAGATGCGCTCTAGCTTCTACTGGTTCACTTATTGCGATGCCGAGATGACCCGAGATAGCTAATTCTGCTTATCAGCTAGGTTCTACTCTACAGATCCATCTCGCTAATCACTGCTAATAAATAGGGTGCTGCTATTAAAGAAATAAATAGCGGCACCATAACTCTTATAAATTTTTTGTGGAAAACAGGGCTAAATCTGTGGAAAAACCCCTTGATCTGTGGAAAACTATAGTCTTTATTAACTGTTTATTAAAAATTAATTAAAAGCTTCCATGGGAAATCTAACCCTTGCCTTTCCTCATGAGATGCAGATTTTTGTTTTTAAGCACCAAGTCGGTAATTAAGACAAATCATTTTCGTAACTAATCTGGTTAGACATGTAGGCAGGAGGCTCCACGTGAATATTAATTCGCGCTGGACCATATCGTTCTTCGAGTCGTGCTTCTATGGCTTCGGTAATTTGGTGGGCGGTTTCAACATCCGCAGCATCCACAATCAAATGCATTTCGATGAAGACTTGCCGACCTAAGACTCCTCTTGAAGCAATACTGTGACAGTTGATCACGCCAGGAACTTGGGCCGCGATCGCGTGAATGGCTTCTGGAGCGATCGCCATTTCATCCACTAGCCAAGGCAAGTTAGACCGCAACACTGACCAACCACTACTAAATACTAGAACCGCCACTGGAAACGACAATACCAAGTCTAGCCATTGCAGATTCCAAGCCCAAATCCCGACCAAACCAGCCAGTACACTAATCGTTACCCAAACATCGCTCATGGTGTGTTGGGCATCAGCAATCAGAATGGGGCTGTTGACTCGTTGCCCGACTGCCCGCTCATAAAAAGTGACAAAAATATTGATCCCCAATACCGCCAGCAAGAGCCACAACTCGGAGGCTGAGATTGTGACGGGCTGACTACCTTGGAGTAATCGTTCGACCGTTCCTTGCAAAATCTCGAAGCAAGCGATCCCCAAAAAAGCTGCAATTCCTAAAGCACCCACAGCTTCAAATTTCTGATGACCATAGGGATGATCGCGATCGGGTTCGGGAGAGGAAAAACGACTAGCTACTAATCCCAAAACATTGTTGACGCTGTCTGTGACGCTATGCAAAGCATCAGCCAGCAAGCTCAGCGAACCTGTGGACCATCCCACCACTGCCTTTAAGAGCATCACAAATAGATTGAGCACCAAGGTAATGAGCAATACCTTGCGAACTTGTGAACGGTTGTCAACGACCATGATCGAACTCTCCTGAAACCGGATCAGAGTTCTCTGGCCTTCAGTCTAAATGAGATATCTGTTCAGATCACTAGTATTGTGCAGACCGTTTCCCCGGTACGATAAACACTCAGACTCTCAAAATAGACCGATTATGGCTGCGACTCTACTCACTCTCAATTTGGGCGAAGGCTCTGTTGCTTTTAGTTTTACGGCTCAGGCGGCCCAAGAGTTAAAAGCTACTTTAACAGGACTGTTAGAAAGCTTGAAAACTGTTTCAGCAACTACTACTCCAGGTGGCAGACCTAATCCACAGAAATCAGTCGAGTATCGTTACACCGGGGATGTGTTTTTAGAAATCTTTTGTAATCCCAACATTTGGCCTACTCCCTTTGCCGCCAAAGTACTAGTCACGTTACGCGACGATCGCATTCGTTTAACAACCGAAACAGAACTAACGCGTTTAGTCGAAGACGTAAATCAGTACCTAGAGCAGGTTGCCTAATCGTGACTTACAGTAAAATCGAGGCAACCAATCACCATTAGCACTTAATTCCTACCAATGGATTCTAATAATCTGACTTACTTACTGCAAAAAGGATTACGGGTGACCCTCGGGGCAACTACTTCCTTGATTGAAGTGTTGCAAGATCCCCAAAAGCGGGAGCAAAACTTGAGCCAGCTAAGAACTGACCTCAGTCAGTTGGCAGAGGAATGGGATGCTAAGGGCGCTATGACCGAGCAAGAAGCCCGCAACTTTGTTGATACGATCTTAGAGCAGCGCCAGCGTCAACAAGCTCAGCCGCCTTACGATGCTACGACTCAAGCTCAGACAAGCACTGGTACAGCTACCCCAGCTGCCCCTCCAGATGTGCAGCTTGAGTTGCAAGAATTAACTGCCCAAATTGCTGCAATTCGAACTGAATTGGAGAAACTTAGGAGTCAAAACCCAGCCGAATAGTAGGGTTGTAGCGATCGCCTTTTCAAATTAACTGGCTCATCTCACAGGAGAAATATAGCGAGTGAGGCGTCTTCGGATCAGACGTCTAGACTTGATATTTAGGGATTATTTAGTCGTTTTCCCAACTTTCGCAGCTAATCAGATCTCCAATGCGGTCTCTGAGCAAGAAATTGCTGCGCTCTAGTTCGCATTCCACCAAGGCCCATTCACGGGCTGGAATGTATTTGCACAGGGCATAAATCGGCTGCTGACGACTTACAACGCCTTGCTGCACCAGGTGCAATGCTTCATCTTGAATCAAGTTAATAGAGTATTGAATGGACTGAATCATATTTACCCTTTTGAGCGCAACTGGAAAACTACAAAGGATCCAAACAAAATAACGTAGTTAGAAAATTTGTAGCTCAGATAACTTTGTAATCAGCTATACTGAATGTTTTTTATTTTCACGCTAGTTTTTACTCGATTATATTAATAAACATTGCAAAAGTCATTAAAGGTTGATGTTTTCTGCATGTTTATTTTCGCAATTACACTGTCTTGAGACAGATTTAGTTTGATTGGAGCAAGTTTGCAGCTTCAGATTTATGAGTCTTATGGGTCTAGAATGACCTCAAGTTCCAAAAACTTAGCGCCAACTTAACATATCTACACCGCACTCAATCTGTCTTAACAAATGGCAGGGCGATCGCTGCACTGGATCGAGCTAGTACTGCCATCATTGTCTGGGCTTCATTAGCAATACCCAGATCAGGTGCGTTTATTTAGGTTGATGGAAAAGACTTCATTCTGCGCCTCGCTAATTCCGCTGCCAATTGCACCGCAGCTTTCATACTGTTAGCGTTGGCAACTCCTCGACCCGCAATATCAAAAGCAGTACCGTGATCGGGAGACGTGCGGACAAAGGGTAGACCAATCGTTGTGTTAATAGCTCGGTCAAAAGCTAGCAACTTGACAGGAATTAAGCCTTGGTCGTGATACAGCGCTAAGTAAGCATCATGAGCCGAGGAATCTGCACCAGCGGCACCATACCAAGCTTGTCCAGGCTTCACCCAAAGCGTATCCGGAGGGACTGGACCTTCGAGTTGTAACTGCGGCCACTGACGACGGGCTTGCGCTAACCACGGAATCAGCCACTCCTGCTCTTCTCGACCTAACTGGCCTTGCTCACCGCTATGAGGATTAAGACCAGCGATCGCAATTCGAGGGTTACTGAGACCAAAATCCTGTTGTAAGCATGCTGCTAATAGCTCTAACTTAGCGGTCATCAACTCTGACGTTAGAACATCAGGCACTTGACGGAGCGGGATGTGAGTGGTTGCAAGCAGCGTTCGTAGGGTCCAATTACTGTGAGGCGATCGCGCTACGAACAACATCCCGAAGCGTTGAGTTCCAGAGCGCTCTGCCAGCAATTCTGTCTGCCCAGGATACTCATGCCTTGCTGCTTTCCAGGCTGACTTGGCAATGGGAGCTGTGACGATACCATCAAACTCTCCTGCCAACGTCCGAGCGATTGCCGTTTCTAAATAAGCAAAACTTGCAGCTCCACTAGCAGCATTGCCAGTTCCTACCGTGATTTGGCACTCAGTTGCTTCATCCAGAGGCAAATCTAAAATCAAAAGTTGATCTGGATCTGCTAGGGGTTCAGCTTCGCGATCGCCCAAACTCTGTTGCCGCTTCAATTGCAGATAGGCTTGGCGTAGTAATCTTTGGCTGCCTACCACCGTGATCTCGCAGGTTGAGGTCAGACTAGGGTCAGCCAATGCTTTTAAAACAACCTCGGGACCAATTCCCGCCGGATCACCTAACGTTACAGCCAACCGAGGACGCTGTGGCAACGCTGTTGTAGGCAGAGCAATTGGAGTAGATTGAATCCTCATAGAACCTGGGAGCTTGCCGATACTCAGAGCAAGGATTAGGGGTCAAACTGTTCTAAAATACTGACTGCGGGTTTAACAAGGAGCATTAAAGCAATGAATGGTGAAATTCTCAATGCAGCTGTTTTGTCCTTTACCTTGATCTTGGTCGGGTTAGGCATGGGTTTCCTATTGCTCAAAATCCAAGGCGGCGAAGAGTAAGTCTGGCCCTCTGAGATAGCTCACTGCTCTTTACAAGACGGTGATAGTGGAGCTTAATTTAGTCTTCCGGTTCATCCAAATGATCAGCCACCTCTCGATATAAGTTCAGCACGTGGCTATCTTTGAGGCAATAAAAAACATTGCGACCTTGCTTTCGATAACCCACCAAGCGCATAGTCCGCAAAGCCCGCAACTGGTGCGATACCGCTGACTCACTCATTTTGACAGCAGCAGCGAGATCGCACACACATAACTCTTGGACTGCCAAAGCCGAGACAATTCGCAGGCGGTTAGCATCTCCTAATAACCCAAAAAATTCTGCCATGCGTTGGGCTTTATCCACGCTTAGAATATCTCGATGTAGTTGCCGCACATGGCTCAGATTCACCGGGTGCTGGTCTTTGCAATTGAGATCGTCTGCCACTGGTGCTGTAGTAGCTGGGGCGGAGCAAACAGACAGAGACTCAAGATTAGACATAGCGGGTTAAAAACTCAGTCGTGGATTGATTGTAGAGCTCGAAGAATAAACTTTTGCAACGCTAAGGCTACAGAAAAAGCTCAATTTTTATTTGTTTTCTGCTGTTTCAGGGACCAGTAGGAACCAGCAGTTCTGTCCAGTCTAACGTTATCGCAGGAAGCCAACGAATCGTGCTGGCTCTATTTACATCAGCGCTGCGATCGCAGGCTAAGCTACCATAAAACTCCGCACCAAACTCTACAAGCTGAATTAACAGCGATCGCCTGTTATATCCTCTCATTTTTCATCTTAATCGACTCCTGATCCCTAAAGGCAGCCTCATACGTTGAGGGTAGACGATGCCATTGAGATAGCGAATTGTAATCGCTGTCAAGAAACCAACAATTTCTGATAACATCTTATAAAAAGTTAACAAACTATCATTCACCCTTCATGCAGTTATTAGTTGTCGGTGCCACTGGTACCTTGGGAAGGCAAGTAGCTCGTCGGGCCCTTGATGAGGGACACCAAGTTCGTTGCTTAGTTCGCAGTCTCAGAAAGGCAGCTTTCTTGAAGGAGTGGGGAGCAGAACTCATCCAAGCAGACTTGTGTGAACCGGAGAGCCTCATTCCAACGCTTAAAGACGTTACAGCCGTTATTGATGCAGCCACTAGTCGTCCTACCGATTCTCTGAGTATCAAGCAAGTCGATTGGGAAGGAAAAGTAGCCTTAATTCAAGCGGCTCAAGCAGCTGGCGTCCAGCGTTTTATCTTTTTCTCAATTTTGAATGCTGACCAGTACCCAGATGTACCATTGATGGAAATCAAGCGGTGCACCGAGCTATTTCTAGCTGAATCTGGCTTAAACTACACAATTTTGCGGCCTTGCGGATTTTTGCAAGGATTAATTGGGCAATACGCCATTCCAATCTTGGAAAAGCAGGCGGTTTGGGTGACTGGAGAAGACACGCCCATTGCCTACATGGACACTCAAGATATTGCCAAATTTGCGATCCGAGCCCTCTCCGCTCCAGAAACCGAAAAGAAGGCGTTTCCCATAGTAGGTTCACGGGCTTGGGGCAGCTACGAAATTATTCGGCTTTGTGAGCGCCTGTCTGGAAAAGAAGCAAAAATTACTCGGATGCCGATGGGTCTGTTGCGCTCGGTACGGCGGAGCGCTCGTTTCTTCCAGTGGAGCTGGAATTTAGCCGATCGCTTAGCCTTTACAGAAGTTTTGGCAACCGGAAAACCGCTCAAAGCTTCGATGGACGAGACCTACAGTGCTTTTGGGATCGATCCTCAAGAGACAACAACCCTAGAGGTTTACTTGCAAGACTACTTCAGTCGCATCTTGAAAAAACTAAAAGAATTGGACTACGAGCAAACCCAAGCTACTAAACAAGCGAATAAAAAGACAGCCTTCAAATCTGGCTTTTTCAAATAACTGGCATCAGGGCAGCAGCGCCTATTGCTCTTAGTCCGTTATTTGGACTATAAAAAAATGTATGAAAGCCCTAACCAATCATTGTTTTAGCCATTGCTATCGACTTAACTGGTTGCTCTGATGCAGTGGCTTACTTGAGAGGTCTACTTCCTACGGTGACCAACCTGGTACCATTAGAGCTATTGGAAAACTCAAAAGCTTAGCCCCTCCGTCCTTAAAGATCGAGTTTTAGCTTTGCCTATTGGCTCTTAAAGCTGCCGCCTGCAACATCTTGATTTGTAAAAGATCACAGGTTCCATTCACCGCCCTGCAATGGATTGAGTCTCTCACTGGTCATAGATAATGGTTGCAGTTGAGTTTCTTCCTAACCCCTTAAATTGACTTATAAGCTGGATTTTAAGCGTGCCCAAAGTCGGCATTATTTACAACGACATCAAACCTATTGCTTGTCGCATGGCTGAGGAGCTAGAGGACAAGCTCACCGGAACTGGTTGGGAGGTTTGCTCAACTACTGGCGCTGGTGGAATTCTTGGGTGCTCTGGGCCTGAAGGGCCGATCTGTCATACCCCGATTGAGCATCTGATTCCAGATGGGTTTGATGAAACGATGGACTTTGCCATTGTCTTGGGAGGCGATGGTACAGTGCTCTCAGCTTTTCGACAAATTGCTCCTTGTCATATCCCCTTACTGACCGTTAACACCGGACACATGGGGTTTCTCACTGAAACCTACTTAAATTATTTGCCACAAGCCTTAGAGCTGGTTTTAGCGGGTGACTATGAAGTAGAAGAGCGGGTGATGCTCTCGGTTCAAGTCTTTCGCAGCGATCGCTTGTTGTGGGAAGCTCTGTGCCTGAATGAAATGGTCATGCATCGAGAACCTTTGACCAGTATGTGCCACTTTGAAATCGAAATTGGTCGGCACGCCCCGGTAGATATTGCTGCAGATGGCATCATTGTCTCCACACCCACCGGATCTACAGCTTATTCGCTCTCAGCGGGCGGTCCTGTCATTACCCCAGGCGTCCCAGTTTTACAGTTAGTTCCTATTTGTCCCCATTCCTTAGCTTCTAGGGCCCTCGTTTTCGCAGATAGCGAACCTGTAACCATTTTTCCTGCCAACCCGAATCGGTTAGTAATGGTAGTGGATGGCAACGCAGGATGTTATATCTTGCCAGAGGACCGAGTCCGGATGGTGCGATCGCAGTATTCAGCTCGTTTCATCCGCTTGCAACAGCCCGAGTTCTTCCATTTACTCAGAGAAAAGCTCGGTTGGGGGCTGCCTCACATCGCCAAACCCACCTCGGTTGAACTGCCTTAATCGTCGGTTCTAACCACATAGTGGAGAGTCGATACCTGACGGACGTGCTACAACAAGGGAAGCACGTTAAAAGTATTAATACTCACTCCTTCGCAGGTTGCCCTGGCATTGTGTAGTCTTTCTGCTGATTGAGTAGGTACTTGTAGAAGTTGGGCAAAGCCTATTTCATCTATCAGCTTCATCTATCAGCAAACCTAGTGAGTGTATTGATTGCTAGTTGAAGCCCCTAGGGGTACGAAGACCAAAGCTCTCTACTTCACTTCTCTCCCATCAGGTGTCATGAGTACTCTTAATTCTGACCGCAGTCCTTGCATTTTGCTAGTTGAGCCAGATGAAGCTTTAGCTCAACATGTCATGATTGATTTAAAGGAATCTGGCTATGAAGCTGTGGTTGTTCATGACGCTACCAGCGGCCTGCATCAAGCCCATGCATTGCAACCCGCTCTTGTTGTGATCGATCGCATGCTGGCAGGAGAATCAGGTTTAAAGCTATGCAATCATCTCCGGAATACAGGGGCTAGGGTGCCAGTACTCATGTTAATGGCGCGTGATGCGGTAGATGACCGTGTGGCCTGCTTAGAGGCAGGAGCAGACGATTACTTCCTTAAGCCTTACCGTACAGAAGAATTTTTAAAGTTAGTGCGGCTTTATCTCCAACCTGACACGCATAGCACCGAGCAGCTACGATTTGGTGAATTAGTCTTAGATTTAGCTACTCGTAGAGCCCTTCGTAATGGTCGAGCCATTGAACTCACCATGAAAGAATTTGAATTGCTCAAATATTTAATGGAGCACCCACGAGAAGTTTTGACCCGTGAACAAATTTTAGAGAATGTCTGGGGTTACGACTTTTTGGGAGAATCTAACGTCATTGAAGTCTACATCCGCTACCTACGACTGAAGATCGAGGATGAGGGTGAAAAGCGTTTGATTCAGACTGTGAGAGGTGTTGGCTATGTTCTTCGAGAAGCGTAAGACAAACGAGTTAAAGCTATGTATGGGACTGCCGCACCTCACAAGCCTTCAGCTAGAACGAACAACATTTCCCTCTCATGAGTTCCCGCAGGAATACAGCGCCGTGAAGTTTGGGTCGCAGTTGATATTTATCGGTTTAAGCAGTTTGTTGTTAGCCTGTGCAGCACCCTCTTCTACAGTTGCACCCACAAGCCAAGCTCAGCGTCAGCCTACTATTCAGCCAACCGTAGGTCAAGTTAAGCAGAATATGGGCCAGCAATTGCCGATCGCCGCTCAAACCAAAATTAAAGGGCAGGTCATTCAGTTAGAGGTGGCTCAAACTCGCCAGCAGCAAGCGATGGGTTTGATGTATCGGACGGCATTGGCCGCAAATCGTGGGATGCTATTCCCCTTCAATCCACCCCGGTCGGTAGGTTTTTGGATGAAAAACACCTTGATTCCGTTGGATATGGTTTTTTTGCGTAATGGTGAGGTAAAAGCAATTCGGGCTCAAGTCCCACCCTGTAAGGCTGATCCTTGTCCTTCCTATGGTCCTGGCCCTAACATCATCATTGACCAAGTGATTGAGCTACGGGGTGGACGAGCGGCTCAACTGGGTTTAAAGGTAGGCGATCGCATCAACCTACAATTTCTGCCTGGCTATACCCGTCCAACCACGCAATCCTAGATCAGGATTGTTACAAAAATTCTCTCAATTCAATCATCATTGAAGTTTCATTACATCAAGAGATAATACGCTATACAAAGTTTGAGGAATTTGTTATTTTTGCTCTTCTAGCCTAATGAAGTAAAAAATACTTGTCTCAAAGTTCATAGGTTCTATACGAGTTCTTTACTCTTTACCTAGCAACAATCAAGTATTTTTTAGGTACTCTCTCAGAGGGCGATGTAGGTGTGAGAGAAGCAAGTTGAAGCTGTTTAAGGGCTAATCGTTTAGGCTAAGAAGCTTAAAGTCAGAAACCTTCCTGCTCCTTTAGATTGCTGAAAATTTCAGTAATCCTATCGAGCCAAGCTGTTGATCAGCTTAGTTAGCTATTCACCCTGGCTGGGGATCGTAAAGGTAACTTCACCCAGCAAAGATTGGTTTCAAGGTACAGAACAACCCTTGGAGCTAATTTGGCTCGTGGAGCAATTTGGTCTCCTTTCTAGAAAGTCCCTGCTCGGGGAATGGACAGATTAAAGAGTGACTACTCGTTTTCAAAAACTTTATTTCTCACCATACAAAATTAGATTTAACAAATTGAGGTCACTATGGCACCCGCAACGTATTCACGCTTTATTCGCTTCCTCCAAGAAGATTTATCGATCTCTGCTGCTTCGATCGCGATCGCCCTCCGTCACCGAGAGCAAGATCCAGGGCCTTTGCCAATGATTCTTTGGCAGTATGGCTTAGTCACCTTAGAACAACTAGAGCGCATTTTCGATTGGATGGAGGCTGCTTAAAGTCTTGCCGCAACACAACCCCTGTAGGTTGTGAGAGTGAAGGTTCAGCAAAAATCCCCTACTCCCTGACATGATGCTGTATCAACCAACTTCCTGGCGAGACTGTTTAGCCCAAGTGATAATTTCTACTTTGAATAACACTAAAAAAGCGGGTTCACGGACTCGCTTTTTTAGTGTTGTTATGGAATGAAGGCTTACGAAGCTTAGATCAAAAAGTTTTTTAGCTCCGCCGTCGAGCCAAGAAAGCAGGTAGGTCCACCTTCAAACCGCGACCAAATTGAGAGGAAGTGGTCGGGTTGGAAATCATCGGCTCTGACGTTTCAGCTAATTCTGGCTCTGGCTCTGCCGTGAGTAGCTCTGATAAATCTTCTAGGCAATCTTCTGAGCGCTTTGCTAGCTGTTCTTTTAGTTGCAGCGCCTGACGTTGGCTCCCGGCACACCGATCTTTCCAATGCTGAACAGCAGTCTCGTATTCATTGGCTTGCCGAGCCTGTTTGAGAATTTGTTCTTGCATTTCGGCAGCTTGTTGCTCTAAGCCTAAGACCCGTGATTGATAGCGATCGCGCTCTGCCTCCAGCTCTTGGCCTGCCTGTTGCAGCTTAGCTTGCAGCATAACCTGTTTAGCCATCTGAGTTTCTAGTTCTTCGATCTTGCCGTGAGCTGTGACTAAATCTTGTTGTAATGTGGCAATGGTTGTGTGCTGCTCGGCCAAGAGGGCTTGAGCCTGCTGCATCTGATGCAGCAATAGTTGATGCTCCTCCAAAGCTAAATGCGCTTGATCTAACTGCATCTCTAACTCAGAAAAAGCTGTCTGACGCTGACTTAGGTTGGCATATAGGCTTTCGATTTGCTGTTGCGCTTCAGCTAGTTTCACCTCTAGACTCGCTGCCAGAGTGCGGGCCGCTAATGCCTGAGTTTCCATTTCTAAAACATGCTGCTGTTGGCCTTGTGAGGCTCCTTGCAAATCGCAGAGTTGCTTCTCTAAACGTTTTTGCTGTACCTGCATCTCAGAGCGGTCCTGCACAATTTGGACTCGCAATCGCTCTAATTCCGCTTGCTGAGTTTGGGCGATTGCCTCAGTCGCTGCCAAGAGTTCCTGAAAGCTTTGGTTTTGCTCCTGAGCTTCGACAATACGAGCTTCTAAGATTTGCTCTTGCTGCGTTAACTGGAGCTTGAGCTTAGTAATCGCCTGCTGCTGCACATGGGAAAATTCTTCTGTAGTTGCTAACTGGTCTTCTAAGACTTGTTGGTCCCTCATTTGTAACGTGAGGTCGTTCAAAGACGTTAGCGCTTGGTCGAGCGCTTGCTCTAGCAGGGAAATCCGCTCTAAGTGATTGTGCTCTAGCGATCGTAGTTGCTCCAGCTCAGCCAGTAAGGTTTGGCGCTCGTGCTCCCACTGGGGTTGAAGTTCTTTAGGAGTTGACTCATGACCAGCAGCTAAGTCCGGTTCCGACACTCAGGACCTCCCCAGCATTAATAACTGTCCCACAGACTCAGCAAGACAAACTAGCCAATAGAATAACCTTTACAGCAACAAGGCACCATAGGTCTCCAGAAACAAAGCAGGATCGGTTTTAAAGAACTCTGTTTCGCGTCAACGGCTAATTGCCTTTGGTCGTGCGATCGCTTGAGACTATTCAGATGGAGCCGTTTTTTCTGCTTCTATATTATTGAGAGACCAGCGATATTCAATCGGCTGGTTAGCACGTTGACAGTTTTCTTCCAATCGCTTTTGCTGGGACAGTGCTTTACGCAGAGTGCTGATGAGTTCGTGGACTTGATCACTTTGAAGTGACCTTTGTTTTACAGCAAACATCGTTTGCCTTTCTAGCAGCTGTAGTAGCAACTCATAATGAACGTGGGAAGGAAGAGGAATCGGCTCCATGTAGGCTGATCTACCTTAAAGTAATGGGTTACTCTACTTACCTAGTCAGGCAAATAGGGCTGGAGAATACTGTGAGAACACTCTTCTTAGATTCAGCCACTAAATCAGAAGTTTTTGTCATCGATTCCAGACCGAAGCCATTCTCCTGATTTAGCCAATGATTTATTTATACAGCTGCTTCTGGGGTTGGCACAGCTGCGGATGATGCTAACATCTGCCGTAAAGCCTGCGCTGGATCGCTTTGCTTAACTAAAGATTCGCCAATTAGAACTGCTTTTGCCCCCGCTTCAGCAACCAAGCTTAGATCAGCAGGCTGATGCAGTCCTGACTCACTCACCACTAGAATACCTCGCTCTTGAAGTTGCTGTTTGCGAGCTGCAAGGATTTGACAAGTGGTTTGCAAATCAACGGAGAAGTTTTCTAAGTTGCGGTTGTTAATGCCAACCAGGGTGACACCTGTTAATGCCAGAACTCGATCCAACTCTTCTAAGGTATGCACCTCAATTAAAGCAGTCATGTTCAAGGCATTCGTAATTTTGACAAAGTACTGTAAGTCTTTATCCGAAAGAATTGAGGCAATGAGTAGCACCGCATCTGCGCCGTGGCACCGAGCTAGGTAGATTTGGTACGGGTAGATAATAAAGTCTTTGCAGAGTAGAGGCAGGTCGATTGCAGCGCGGACCTTGGAAAGATTGGCAAAACTGCCTTGGAAAAATTTCTGATCTGTTAGAACCGAGACGCAAGTTGCTCCGCCCGCCTTATAGGCTTGGACGATCGCCACTGGCTCGAAATCTTCGCGCAACACGCCCTTACTCGGAGATGCTTTCTTGACCTCTGCAATTACTGCGGGTTGAGTAGCACTTTGACGTATTGCTTTCACAAAATTAAGGGGAGGAGTAACGCTTAGAACCTGCTTTTGCAGCTCCAACAAAGGCTGCTTCTCCCGCATCTGGTCTACTTCGACTTCCTTATGCCAAACAATTTCCTCCAAAATGTGGCGCGGAGCTGCATTCGGTACAGCAACCTGATAGCGCAATTCTTGAACTGCAATTGCGGGATTTGGAGAACGACGACGAATTTGCATTGGAAATTAATTTAACAACAGCCAAACACGAGAAATACAACTTTGAATCTAGCTCCCCTTCCCTACTAGGGAAGGGGTTGGGGGTTAGGCCACCTTTTAGTGAGCTGCTACCGCTCGCTTGAAGGCTTCATCTAACACTTCGGAAAGTGTAGGATGAGTATGCACCATGTGAGCAAGATCGTTGACGGAGTGCCGTTGAGCGATCGCGTTGGCGGCTTCTTGAATCAGGTCAGAAGCATGCAAGCCAAAGATATGTACACCTAGGACTTCGCCTGTGTCTTGGCGGTAAATAACCTTGGCAACGCCTTCTGTTTCGCCTTCTGCTAGAGCTTTGGAGTTGCCCTTAAAGTAGGTCTTAGAAGTTGCTACTTTGAACCCTTCTGCTTCTCCCACGGCTTTCGCTGTAGGTTCTGTCATGCCGACAAAGCTAATTTCAGGATGGGTAAAGGCAGCCGCAGGAATGCTGTGGTAGTCCACCTGGCGATCGCGACCACAAATATTTTCAACCGCGACAACTCCCTGAGCCGAAGCGGCATGGGCTAGTTGCATCTTGCCTGTAGCATCGCCGATCGCCCACAGATGAGCCACAGGTTGGCCATCCACTAGCACCGCCATCCGATCATCGACTGGAATAAAGCCACGGCGATCGAGTTCTAAGCCCACTGCTTCCAAGCCTAAATTTTGCGTTGCAGGGATTCGCCCGGTTGCGACCAAGCAAGCATCTACTTCCAGCACTTCAACCACTTCCTTGGTTTTGGCATCGGCCAGCTCAATCACCACTGGCGAACCAGGAATCACTCGCTTCGCCAGCATGCCAACTTTAGTCTCAATGTCGCGGGGAGCAATCAGCACCCGTTGCGCCAGTTTGGCAATATCTGGATCAAACCCAGGCATTAGTTGATCTAGCGCCTCAATCAGAGTAATTTCTGCACCTAGAGCTGAGTAAACATCGGAAAACTCTAAACCAATGTAGCCGCTGCCAATAATGGCAACCCAAGCTGGCAAGGATTCCAGTCTGACAGCGTCATCGCTGGTAAACACGGTTTTGCCATCCACTTCTACCCCAGGCGGAACCCAAGGCACAGAGCCAGGAGCCAAAATCACATCTTGAGCCGTGACTACTCTTTCACCAGTCGGAGTTTCAATCGAGACTTTCTGGGAGCCAGCTACCTTGCCCCACCCTTGAATCACATCTACGCCCAAGCGCTTGAGGCTGTTGGTGAGGTCGCCTCGAATTTTGCTGACTAAATTGTTAGCGTGGTCGGCGATCGCTTGGCGATCAAACTCAACCTCACCGACTTGAATCCCCATTGCCTTGAGGTGATGAGCGTTGCGCAATTCCCGTACCCGCCCCGAAGCTGCCAGAAGAGCTTTGGAGGGGATGCAACCACGATTGACACAGGTACCGCCCATATCAGCCGCTTCGACGATGGCAGTTTTCAAACCACAGCTCACTGCATGCAGTGCTGCTCCATGTCCTCCAACTCCTGCGCCGAGAATAACTAAATCGTAATCAAATCCCTGACTCACTTTGCTCTCCTGGAAAGGCAAACCTTCCTACCATACCGCAATGCCCGAAGCCCAAAAAGTTAAAGGCTTGGTTTTAGCGTTTTGTCTTTATCCTTAATTCAATTTTCAACTAGATTTGGTTGATTAGACAACACCCACTCAAAGCCGCACAGCAAGCTCAACCATAAATCAGGGTAATGCTGCGATCGCGACGAAATTGGGCACCCTGATAGCAGCCAACTTCTAGAGTCTCGGTCGCTTGACCTCAGTTAAATTACAAATAGAACGCTGGCTCAACCATATTTATTGTCTTTTCTACGTCTTTTAACGCTTGACCCCCTGCCGTTTTAAAAGCCAGGATGGCAAGCAGTCTGAGTCCTAGATTCTGAATTTTTGGAGTCCAGCTAATGGAGCAGCATCAGAACGAGGTTCGTCGCGCCGCCGCCCAAGCCTTTGCTGAATCACTTGATCAGTTGCAAAAAACATTGCAAGCCGATGGCAGACCACCTACAACGGCTCAGCCTCAGCCCGAAAAGGTGGCTCCGGTGCCTAATAGCAACTCTAAGGCGACTCCAACTCGGCCCGCTCTGGCTGATTGGGAAGCCGCAGTCGCTGATATCGAACAATTTATCGAGGCGCGACGCTCGAGCTAAAGCCGCTCATTGAGCTTGCCTCTCATCTACTTAACTGGAAAGAGCTTCAGGATTAAAGCCTCGTTGTCGTTGGGCTTCATACAGCATTAGGGCAGCAGCGATCGCCACGTTCAACGACTCTACCCCCGGATAGAGAGGAATTTTGACCCGTTGGTCCGCTAGAGCTGCTACTCCTTTAGATAGCCCTGCGCCTTCATTACCCAGCAAGATCAAAGTAGGTTGCCGCAGATCGGCTTCCCAGTAGGTTAGAGCTGCATCTGGCAGAGTGGCTACAACCTGCATGCCTTGGGCTTGGTAATCAGCAATGACCGTTTGCAAATCTGTGCTGACAGCCATCGGCAGACGGAACCATTGTCCGGCGCTGGCTCGCAGTACCTTAGGGTGATCAAGATCCACACTGTCAGCACTGAGCCACAAACCTTCTGCTCCTGCGGCGGCGGTAGCCCGAATCATAGTGCCCAGGTTGCCTGGATCTTGAATGGTTTCTAGCACCAGACCCAAACTAGCAATTTCTGGCAGTTGATGCTGCTCTGGTTTACGTGGTGCCGTTACAATTACACCGTCAGGCTCTACGGTCGTCGCGATCGCCTTCAGTACCTCAGGACTCACCAGTTCTATGCGCTGGGCGGTTTGACTAACGTGCCGCCATAACTGCTCATGATTGGCTTGCCACTCTGGAGTGCAACAAAGGGTCGCCAGCGGATAATTCACGGCACAAGCCTCTTCTAGTAAGTGAGTACCTTCCAGCAAAAACAGTTGCTGTTCTCGGCGATCTCTAGCCCGGTGTAACTTACGAAGTTGCTTAACGAGAGGATTTTGCAGACTGGTCAACATAATTCTGTGCCACAGAATAACGTAGCGTTGAAGCAGCTTCACTCTACTGCTGAGCGGACAAAACTCCAAGATCCCGCACTGTCTTCAGGACGGCTTTCTTGTTTCGCGCCTAGATTTCGAACCTTGAATTAGAATCTGTAATTCTCCGGTTATTTAAATATTCTTACAATCAGCAAAGGAACCATAAGTAGATCTGACCAAAGCCTCAGTTACCCAAAGCAGCTTCGGGGAAGAATAAAAAAGCAAACCGCTTGATTTCTCACGAGGTTTGCTCTTAAAAATTATGTAGATTGAAGTAACCCTTTCAGGCCGAGATGACTGGCTTTTAGATGCGGAACCCGGGACTTGAACCCGGAAGTCTTTGCAGACACTAGAACCTGAATCTAGCGCGTCTACCAATTCCGCCAGTTCCGCTTATGGTGCAGCTACGGACTGCGATCTACCAATGTAGTGAAATCCAGAAGCTTTGTCAACTTTCTCAGAGCCAATCTCTTTTAGGTTAAAGTGCTCGTTCAAGCTAAACTGTTTCATCGCTTGAGATCGGAGTTCTGGACATCTGGAATCTTTCCGGTAGAATCGAAACCAAATTTGTAAGTTCTAAAAGTATAAATTGACTCGGAGGATAGGCCCATAACTCCCTCTCACGGACTGCCAGAAACCCATTCTTCACCTGAAGAAGACAAGTCAGTACTTCAGATTTGGGGTAAATCTTCGCTCAAAGGACATGTCACTATTAGCGGTGCCAAAAACTCCGCCCTCGTTGTGATGGCGGGTGCCCTGCTCTGTCCCCAAGACTGCCGTCTTCGTAACGTTCCCTCTCTGGCAGATGTCTCTCGGATGGGGGAGATTTTGGCATCCTTGGGTGTCAAGCTGACGAGACAGGGCGATGTTCTCGATATCAATGCGAGCTACATTGGCCAATCAACCGCTCCTTATGAGCTGGTTAGCCAACTGAGAGCTAGCTTCTTCGTCATTGGCCCCGTTTTAGCTCGCTTAGGCGTGGCCCGCGTTCCTTTGCCCGGTGGCTGCGCGATCGGTGCTCGTCCAGTAGACCTGCATGTCCGAGGTCTGCAAGCGATGGGAGCTGATGTTCACATAGAGCATGGCACAGTCAATGCCTACGTCAGAGGCCCTAGCCGCCGCCTTAAGGGAGCCAAAATCTATTTAGATTATCCCAGCGTTGGTGCAACCGAAACGCTGATGATGGCTGCTACCCTAGCGGATGGCGAAACCATCCTAGAGAATGCTGCTCAAGAACCCGAAGTGATCGATTTGGCTAACTTCTGCCGCGCTATGGGAGCCAAGATCCAAGGCGCAGGCACGAAAACCATCGTGATCTCAGGGGTGCCAAGTTTGCACTCAGCCGACTACGCCATTATTCCAGATCGCGTTGAGGCGGCTACTTTTCTAGTGGCAGGAGCTATCACACAATCTGAAATAAGCCTCTCTCCGGTTATTCCTGACCATTTGACGGCTGCCATTGCTAAGTTGCGGGCGATCGGGGCTTTGATCACTCCAGAGTCACCTAACTGTTTGCGGATCGCTCCGGGGCATGGCCTGACTGCTACTGATATTGAGACCCTACCCTATCCAGGTTTTCCTACGGATATGCAAGCTCAATTTATGGCTTTGCTGACCGTCAGTGAGGGCGACAGCATCGTCACTGAAACGGTGTTTGAAAACCGCCTGCGCCATGTGGCTGAGCTGAATCGGATGGGAGCTGATATTCGGGTGAAGGGCAATCACGCCGTGATTCGGGGAGTCCCGACGCTCTCTGGAGCTCCTGTGGTCGCAACCGATTTAAGAGCATCAGCTGCTTTGGTTGTGGCTGCTTTGGCCGCAGAGGGTAAAACCACGATTCAAGGATTACACCACTTGGATCGCGGCTATGAAAACCTCGACACGAAGCTCCAAAAACTAGGGGTGAAGTTGCAGCGCCTTCAAGGAGACTCGACTACAGAGGTGGAGACGGCTCCACTCACACCGATCGCGCCTAACTAATTTCTAGCCACAATCGCACTGAGTGAGGCTTGAGCCTGATTGCTCCTGGCTTGTACCCGCAGGCCAGGAGCAATCTCGTTATACTAGCTATGTATCGGTGGTAAGCGATCGCCCCGCAACTCGTCTTTGCAATGCGATTTGCCTCGATGCTTGTCTTGACCTCACTTCTCATGGCTGCCCCAGCATGTCTCCTGCAAAGACTCCTTTAATTGGCTTGAAGGCGGATCAATTCCGTCATCCTCTCGATCTAGAAGCAACCCAAGCCCTTAAGCAGTTGCCTGGGCTGGACTTGATGATTCGGAGTTTGCTGGGGCCACTAGCCGAACAAGTTTTTTACCTCGACAATATTGCCTCCAGCATTTTGGTCAGTGACCAACAACTGCCGCACTTACATCAACTGCTAATTGAAGCTTGCAAAATTCTTGACCTGGAGTTGCCTCAGCTCTACATTCGGCAACATCCTGTCCCCAATGCTTATACATTTGCGATTCGCGGTAGACAGCCCTTTATCGTAGTTCATACCTCTTTGCTGGAGCTACTGAATCCCGAAGAAATTCAAGCGGTGATTGCTCACGAGTTAGGGCACTTGAAATGTGACCACGGGGTTTACTTAACCCTAGCCAACATCATGGTGCTGGCAGCAGGACAACTGCCAACGTTAGGCGGAATGATTGCCCAAACCTTGCAGTCCCAGATCTTGGAATGGGTCCGTTGTGCGGAATTTACTTGCGATCGCGCCGCTCTCTTAGTCACGCAAGACCCGAAGGTGGTGGCTTCCCTGCTGATGAAACTGACTGGGGGATCGCCGACCTTGGCATCTAAGTTAAACCTAGAGGCTTTTCTATCTCAGGCGCGTTCTTACGATGACGTTAGTAACAGTGATCTGGGTGAGTTGCTGAAGCAGGCTCAAGTTGCACCTCTGACTCATCCGGTCCCTGTAATTCGCGCGCGGGAGATCGATCGCTGGGCTGGAAGTAAAACTTACCAAACCCTGTTGCAAAACGGAAAAAATGAGTATAATAGTGAAG
This sequence comes from Trichocoleus sp. FACHB-591, assembly GCF_014695845.1. NCBI lineage: Bacteria > Bacillati > Cyanobacteriota > Cyanophyceae > Leptolyngbyales > Trichocoleusaceae > Trichocoleus > Trichocoleus sp. FACHB-591. Next base: position 42,963 of record NZ_JACJPA010000110.1, on the reverse strand, counting down.
CTTCATCCAAGGGCGGATGGCGGAATTGGTAGACGCACCACACTCAAAATGTGGCGGCTTCGGCCGTGAGAGTTCGAGTCTCTCCCCGCCCATATCATTTCACTAAGTACCAAATATGGCTCAACGTCTGAAACGATGGGAGTCACCGCGCCGTGAAGGCCGGAACTCCAAGGGTAAAGGCGGTTCGGCTCGTTAGAGACAACGCAAAAAGCAGATGCAAGTGCTGCGGCGAAAGCTCAAAGAGCAAAATGATGCCAAAGAGCAAACTAACAAAAAAAACAGGGAAGAGACATCAAACTCTCTTCCCTGTTTTTTATGTGCCTAAGGACTAGCTTAATGGCTCGTTCTGCCTACTTAACAGGTGGTAAAACTCCATCTTGCCACACTTGAATCAACGTATCAGAGCCACCACTAGCTAGAGTTTGACCATCCGGACTGAAGGCAACAGACTGCACCCAATCTGCATGCTCAGTCAAGGTATTAATCAATTCCCCCGTCTCTAGATTCCAAAGTCTGACAGCATCTCGCCCTGCACTGGCTAAAACTCTACCATTTGGGTTTACTTCAACATCCATGACCCAATTAGTATGACCTGCCAACGTTTGGAGCAACTCTCCCGTTTCGGAATTCCACACTTTAATCGTGGCATCTCGGCTGGCGCTAACTAGCGAGGTGCCATCAGGTGTAAAGGTTAGAGAATTAACAACCCCTGTATGGCCTGGAAGAGTTTGTAGGAGCTGCCCACTAGCTAAGTCCCACAGCTTCACAACGCCGTTGTCCTCCCCACTAGCTAGGTATTGCCCAGAAGGGCTAATCGCTAAGGCATGTACTTCATGTCGCTCGTCTTCGAGCGTGGACAGTGGACGTTGTCTTTGTAAATCCCAAAGTTTAATGCCATCTAAGCCGCCACTGACTAAAGTTTTACCATCGGGGCTAATCGCTAGTGCCAGAACATGGCTCGTGTGATCTAGGAAAATTCGGCTCGATTGTTTCGTCTTTAGATTCCAGAGATTCAGAATATAGTCAGTGCCACCACTGACCAGCGTTTGACCGTCTGGCGTCATAGCTAGCGCTGCCACCATCGTTTGATGGACTCGCAACGTCATTGCTTCTCGACCGCGCTGGAGATTCCACACTTTAATTCTGGCGTCGTTGTAGCTACCGCCACTAAACAGGGTTCGACCGTCAGAAGCAAACAGCAGAGAATCTACAGCTCCTTTATGCCCTTTCAAGGTGCGGACTAGCTGGGGCTGCTTCCAACCGCCTGGGGTAGACGAACCTGTCACAGTAGCGGCTACGTCTACCTTGGTTACAGAGGGTGTAGACAGCGCTTGGCTCACATGAGCGATTTGTAGAGAGCAGACTACCCCGATGCCCACGGCTCCCAAAAATGCCAACCGCTTATGAAGAAATACACGCAGAGGAAAGCTAGGAGATGGGTATTTCATAGTTCGACTGAATATTTAGGGCAGATTGTTTGAGTGAGGCAAAGGGCTGAAGGGTGTCTTCCCAAACGGAAAGAATTCCTGGCGCTTCAACTTTCAAGGTTTTGAGAGTTTCCATTTGTTGAGCGATCGCAGCCAACCCAGTCTGCAAGCACTGCTTGACTTCAACGTAAGGCAGTTGCTCTTGCTCAGGCACGCTCGAAATTTCTTGGATTTCAATTCAGCTCGAACTTTAGGGTTGAGCTCGCTTAATGAAAGCCAAGCGATGAAGCACTGAACGGTCAAAAAGACGGTAACTCGCCTCAGAACGTTCCGCAGTTAGCATGAGTAAGCTAAATGGTATGGAATAGCTCTAACTGAGACCTAACTGAGAAATCAATTTAGTGAGGTGGTGGATTCTTCTTAGAAACCGATAGCACGGGCATCTGCGGTCGTGAGGAGCGAGGGGGTAAGTAATATTGCGGTACTTGTTCTGGTTGGTCTTCTTGTTGGCGGTGCATCAACCACCACCGCAGGGCGATCGCAAGTCCCACGGTTCCCAGACCAAAGCTAAATAGAGACCAGCGGCTATCGAGACCGCCAATCGCTGCATCTACAGCGCCAACCGTAATTACAAAGCTAGAGATGGGCTCCTTACGATAAGCTGCCCTTAAAAACCGAGGCCACACAGCATTCATCACAGTATTTCTCTGGCTCAACGTATCAAGAATTTTAGAGTTTTAAAGAAACAAAACAGTTAGAAAGTTACGTAATCCGTTTAATGGGACTGCTTATTTCTAATTTAAACTCATCCCACAACTTATGGAGAATTATAGAAAAAACACATCTAGGCCTTAGGTACTTACACTACCCTTCATCATCTCTTCACGGTAAACTTTCCAGTTCTTCCTCATCCGAGCGAACATTTTTTGATCTCTGTGACGTTGTCTATTCAGTCAGCGGCAAGCGCCCCGGAAGAACTGGCAAAGTTGTGGTTTTATCTCAGCCCTAGCCAAGTTAAAACGCCTTGTCCAGTCACGTACTCGATGGCAACGGCGATCGCGAAACCCAGCATGGCAGCTCGGCCATTCAAACGTTCGGCATATTCTGTAAACCCGACTTTAGGTTCAGCTAACTTGGGCGTTGTGGTGGGTTGTAGTTGAGTCATTGCTTTAGAAAAATTGACGACAGTTCTATTAATTCAGACAAAGGGTAAAGCAGCACTAAGAAAATCCCACTCAAGAGGTACGTCTTAAGTCAGAACTTTTGGGTTCTATTGATGGCATTTACAATTCTTTATCTCTTTCATCTATTTTAAGGAGGACTGTCTCTTCGTCAACTCATCCTTTTGGATGGCCAGCTAAGGGCGATCGCTCAACTTCGCTAGGGCTTTGCTCTCTAGCTACTTTTACAACCAGCTTAAGCTAGAAGCATAGGGCATTCAGAGGTTTCGTATGGAAATCGGCGTTCCCAAGGAAACAAAAGACCAAGAGTTCCGAGTGGGGTTGAGTCCGAGCAGTGCTCGCGTTCTAGTAGACAACGGGCATAGCGTTTTTGTCGAGACTGAGGCTGGCATCGGCGCAGGCTTTAGCGATGCTGATTATGTTCAAGTAGGAGCAAAAATTGTTCCCAATGCTGAGACTGCTTGGAATCGAGAGTTGGTGATTAAGGTGAAAGAACCCTTGGCACCGGAATATCAGTTTTTGCAAAAAGACCAACTCCTGTTTACCTACTTGCATTTGGCTGCCGATCGCGAACTAACTGAGCATCTGATTAGTTCTGGGGTAACTGCGATTGCCTACGAAACCGTAGAGACTCCAGATAAAAAATTGCCTTTGCTGACTCCCATGAGCATTATTGCTGGGCGGCTATCGGTGCAGTTTGGCTCTCGATTTTTAGAGCGTCAACAAGGGGGACGGGGCGTACTTTTAGGTGGCGTGCCTGGAGTGCGACCTGGCAAAGTGGTGATATTAGGCGGTGGAGTGGTAGGCACAGAAGCAGCCCGGATTGCCGTCGGGATGGGGGCTCAGGTCCAAATTTTAGATTTGAATGTAGACCGTTTAGCTTATTTAGAAACTTTATTTGGTTCCCGCGTGGAACTGCTCTACAGCAACTCCTTACAAATCGAGACAGTCGTACCAGAAGCCGACCTGCTGATCGGGGCCGTGTTAGTACCTGGTCGCCGAGCCCCGATTTTGGTGGGTCAGTCTTTAGTTGCCAAAATGCGACCTGGTTCAGTGATCGTGGATGTGGCCGTCGATCAAGGTGGCTGTATTGAAACGATGCGACCCACATCCCATAGTCACCCTACCTATGTCGAGGCAGGTGTGGTACATTACGGCGTGCCGAATATGCCTGGAGCAGTGCCCTGGACAGCGACTCAAGCTCTCAATAACAGCACCTTACCCTACGTCCTGAAGCTAGCCAGTTACGGTCTATCTGCGTTGGACTCCGATGCAGTTTTAGCCAAGGGAGTTAGTGTGCAAAATCAGCGGTTAGTGCATCCCGCTGTACAGGAAGTATTTCCTGATTTAGCTCACTGAAAAATTGACGAGGGATAGGAGGGCGATCGCATGACTCCACTTCCCTCCTATTCCTAAGCTAGCTTTCCAAAGTTGAGGTTTTCTTCTTAGTGCTACTGGTACCTGATTTTTTCGTAGTGGTTTTGCGAGTTTTAGTTTTGCTAGCGGCGGTTTCACTCTTAGCCGTTGCCGCCTTGGTGGCAGATTTCTTGGTGCCGCTAGCTGCTTTGGTAGACTTACGCCCTGATTTGCTAGTGGACTCCTTTGTGCCCAATAGCTCTAAAGCCGCCTCTAGCGTGATTGACTCCACCGCTTGGTCTTCGGGCACCGAGACATTGGTTTTGCCATGCTTGATGTAAGGACCATAGGGGCCATCATAAATATTGATTGGCTCTTCATCAGCAGGGTGGGCACCGAGCGATCGCAATGGTTCTTTCGATTTGCTCCGAGCGCCTCGACGACCTGCCTTTGGTTCTGCCAGCAACTCCAAAGCGCGGTCTAGCTCAATAGCCAGCACATCGTCTCCCGCTTTCAAGGAGCGATACTCTTTGCCTTCCTTACCTTGGTCATGCAGTACATAGGGGCCAAAGCGTCCTAGTCCTGCCTGAATTTTGCCATTCGTTTCAGGGTGAATTCCCAAGGTCCGGGGCAGAGACAGCAGTCCCACGGCCATTTCTAGCGTGACATCATCCATGCCTACACCTTTAGGCAGCGAAGCACGCTTCGGCTCGACATTGGTCTCCCCCAAGTCTCCCAGTTGGACATAGGGGCCAAACGGTCCAATCCGTAAATAAATCGGTTCTCCGGTGTCTGGGTGTAGCCCTAACTTATCGGGGCCTTCAGTTTTTTGGCGCAGCAGCACTTCCACCTGGGCAGGGTCAAGGTCCGCCGGAGTCAAATCCTGTGGAATCGTGGCTTTAACGATGGCATCGTCTTTCTCAGTTTCTAAATAAGCCCCGTAACGACCAATGCGGATTTTGGCAGCCAGATCTTCTAGCTCAATTGTGCGCGCCTCGGTGGGATCAATTTGGCTTTCCCGTTCTTTGACTTGAGTCTCCAAACCCGCTTTCCCTAAATAAAACTCCTTGAGGTAGGGTAACCACTTCACCTCACCTGTAGAAATTTCATCTAAGGTTTGCTCCATGCGAGCCGTGAAGCTGGTATCAACCAAATCGGGGAAGTGATTTTCCAATAAAGTGGTAACAGCGAAGGCGGTGAATGTCGGCACTAGAGCATTACTGACCATTTGGGCATAGCCTCGGTCAATAATGGTGCCGATGATACTGGCGTAGGTACTGGGCCGCCCGATCCCTTCGCTTTCTAAGGTTTTTACCAAGGAAGCTTCGGTATAGCGAGCAGGAGGCTGAGTTTCGTGACCGATCGCCTCTAAAGCCTTGCACGATGGCTTGTCACCCACCTTGAGCGCAGGCAGAATCACTTCCCGATCCTCGATCGCCGCATCGGGGTCATCAGAGCCTTCCACATAAGCGCGGAAGAAACCAGGAAAGTCAATGCGCTTACCGCTAGCTCGAAATCCTGCTTCTTCGACTTGAATTTGTACGGTGATATGGGTCTGCCGTGCTTCAGCCATTTGGGTGGCAACGGTACGCTTCCAGATCAAGTCATACAGCTGAAATTCTGCTCCTTTTAACCCTGTTTCTTGAGGAGTGCGGAAGCTGCTGCCAGCGGGACGAATGGCTTCGTGGGCTTCCTGGGCACCTTTGCTCTTGGTGGAGTACTTGCGAGGTTCAGGGCTGAGATAGGCTGCACCATACATGTTCTCTACACAAGTCCGAGCTGCCTCGATCGCCTGTTGCGACAAGTTCACCGAGTCGGTTCGCATGTAAGTGATAAAGCCTTGCTCGTAAAGGCTTTGGGCCACGCGCATTGTATCTCTCGCTGAGAGGCGAAGTTTGCGGTTGGATTCTTGTTGCAGCGTCGAGGTGGTAAAAGGTGGTGCAGGTTTGCGAGTGACAGGCCGTTCTTCGATATTAGAAACGGTCCAAGCCTTATTAGTGATTTGCTCTTGCAGCGCTCTGGCTTCCGCTTCATTGAGCAAGAGGACATTACGACCTGCCGCAATTTGGCCTGTCGCCTCGTCAAAGTCACTGCCTGTCGCCAAACGCTGACCTCGCAGCGTCACCAAGCGGGCTTCAAACGCACTTTTATCTTTTTCTAGGGTGGCTTTGAGATCCCAGTAAGTACCTTGATGGAAAGCCCGACGCTGCCGCTCCCGTCGTACGAGTAGCCGCACTGCTACAGACTGAACCCGTCCAGCTGACAAGCCCCAGGCAATTTTCTTCCACAGCAGCGGCGAGAGGGTATAGCCCACCAAGCGGTCTAAAATACGTCGTGTTTCTTGCGCCCGAACTAGCTTCTCATCTACAGTGCGACAGTTTTTCAGCGCTTCTTTGATCGCTTCTTGGGTGATCTCGTGGAACACCATGCGCTTGATCGGAACTTTAGGCTGCAAAAGTTGCAGCAGATGCCAGCTAATGCTTTCCCCTTCGCGGTCTTCGTCTGTCGCCAGTATCAGCTCGTCAGCATCTTTGAGCGCATCTTTGAGCGCCTTGACTATTTTTTTCTTGTCTTTGGGCACTACATAAAGCGGCTCAAATTCTGACTCAATATTCACCCCTAGCTTTGCCCATTTTTCTTCCTTGACGTTCGCGGGGATTTCGCTCGCCGATTGCGGCAGATCGCGCACATGTCCCATTGACGCCTCCACTCGGTAGCCTGCGGGCAGGTAGTTGCGAATGGTGCGTGCTTTGGTAGGAGATTCGACAATGACCAGGGTTGACATGGGATCGTTTAACTTCAGGCAAAGTGGTAGCGAGCTAGGCAGTCTTAGACATGGAAGATTTTGACAGGGATGTCAAGACTAGGTAGCAAAATTGATGGCAAAACTGGGAGACTAGCTAGACAAATTAACGTAACTGCACTGCGATCGCTTCATCCTAAAAGAAGACTCCCTTAAAAAGAAAATCAAGGAGAGGAGACATTCAGCATGCCTTGATCTCTACTTATAACCAATATGGGTGGAATCCTCAGTTTTGACAAAATTTTTTGCAGTTATCTCCCTGAGCAAGACACAAGCAAAGTTGAGTCGGGAAGTTAGCCGGATCAGAAGGCAGACGAGCTAGAAAGCCAAGCTAGTCTTACATTCACCCTTTAGCAACAGAGCCAGCTAGGGGCAAAAATTCTGGCGTTCTTGGAGTTTATGAACAAATGTTAAAACTTTAACTGCGATCGCTTTGAGCTGGTAGCCGTTGGTCTAGGAACAAATACTGATTCAAAATAAGCGTAAGCGCGAAGATAGCGCGATAAGATCACAGGTTAAAGGCCCAAATTACTGCTTGAGGGTGGTTCAACTGCTGGAAAGCATCAATGGATGACTCACTGGCCTGACTTTTTATTGTTCTTTAGTGCTGTTTAGTCTGTCGAACCCCTATGGATTTTGCTAATCTTGCAGCCCAGTTGAATGCGGGGACGATCGTACCAGAGGGTATTGTCATCGTGACGCTGCTCTCGGTGCTGGTCGGTGACTTGATTGCTGGACGTGCTGCCTCCCGCTGGACTCCTTATTTAGCGATCGCGGGGCTGCTCAGTGCTACGGCTGCTCTCTACTTTCAATGGGAAATCACCGACCCGATTTCTTTCCTGGGCGGTTTTAACGGCGATGCCCTGAGTGTCGTCTTCCGGGGCATCATTGCGCTGTCTGCCGCTGTGACCATCCTGATGTCGATCCGCTACGTGGAGCAATCGGGCACCTCTCTAGCAGAATTTATTACCATTCTGCTCACCGCAACAGTAGGGGGCATGTTCCTCTCTGGTGCAGACGAGTTGGTGATGGTATTTGTCTCCCTAGAAACGCTCAGTATCGCTTCCTATCTACTCACTGGGTACATGAAGCGCGATCCCCGCTCTAACGAAGCGGCCCTGAAATATTTGCTGATTGGTGCTTCTAGCTCGGCAATTTTCCTCTACGGCGTGTCATTGCTGTATGGATTGTCGGGGGGTGAAACTCGCCTAACTGAGATCGCGGCTCATATCGTGACTGATCCCACAGGTCAGTCGATCGGTCTGGTGATTGCTTTGGTGTTTGCGATTGCCGGGATCGCTTTCAAAATCGCGGCGGTGCCCTTCCACCAATGGACTCCCGACGTTTACGAAGGTTCACCCACTCCAGTGGTGGCCTTTCTGTCGGTCGGCTCTAAGGCGGCTGGCTTTGCCCTAGCAATTCGGCTCTTGGTAACGGCTTTCCCAATGCTGACCCACGAGTGGAAGTTTGTCTTCACCGCGCTCGCCATCCTTAGTATGGTCTTAGGCAACGTCGTAGCCTTGGCGCAAACTAGCATGAAGCGGATGCTCGCCTACTCCTCCATTGGGCAAGCAGGTTTCGTCATGATCGGTTTGGTTTCTGGGACTGATGCGGGTTACGCCAGTATGGTGTTCTACCTGCTGGTCTACCTGTTCATGAACTTGGGAGCTTTCACCTGCGTGATTCTGTTCTCCCTCCGTACTGGCACCGACCAAATCAGCGAATACTCTGGTTTGTACCAAAAAGATCCGTTACTCACTTTGGGGCTGAGTGTCTGTTTGCTATCGTTGGGTGGCATTCCTCCCTTGGCTGGCTTCTTTGGTAAGCTTTACCTGTTCTGGGCAGGCTGGCGCGCTGGGGCTTACGGATTAGTTTTGGCAGGCTTGGTCACAACCGTGATCTCGATCTACTACTACATTCGCGTGGTGCGGATGATGGTGGTGAAAGAACCTCAGGAAATGTCGGATGTGGTCAAGAACTACCCTGCCATCACCTGGAACTTGCCTGGAATGCGACCTCTGCAAGTGGGTCTTGTGCTGTCCTTGGTTGCCACCTCTCTAGCTGGAATCCTCTCCAATCCTCTGTTTACGCTGGCTAATGACTCGGTCACCCATTCTCAAATTCTGCAATCGGCCATTTCTAATACTCCTGGCAGCACCCAGGGTGTGACAGGCTACATCAAACCTGTCCTGTCAAGTCAGGTGCCCGTCGCAAAAACTAACACTGGTTTTTAACCTGGCAGACTGGCGCTAGACAGTGCTTCGGTTTGTTTCAATCACCGCCTAACTTTGTTGTTGGGCGGTTTTTATTCCCCTAATTTTTTGCCATTTCCTTTTTAATTTTGACTACGACTAACAACACTTTGAGTTCTTCACCGTTTCAAGACTTTCAACCGTTGGCCGCGATCGCCACGACTCCCGCTGGCCTCAAAAAACTAGCGGCCCTGTGCCAAACTCAGCCCATCACCCTCTGGGTGCCAGAATCTTTAGGCGAATTAGCTCAAGCCCAAAATCTTGACTCGAAGATTTATTCTGGTTCGCTCAAAGAACGGGTGGCTCAGTTGTGGTCGCAGTACCAAGGGTTTGTGTTTTGTCTAGCCACAGGTGCAGTGGTGCGCTTGATTGCGCCTTTGTTGCAGCACAAGTCTACTGATCCAGCCGTGGTGGTGGTAGACGAAGCGGGGCAATTTGTCATTAGCTTATGCAGTGGGCATCAAGGAGGAGCCGATCGCCTGACCCAAGCGATCGCCTTACAAATCAACGCCACTCCAGTCTTGACAGGTGCCGCCAACCGTTTACAGCTACCGGGAATCGATGTTTTAGGCGTGCCGTTTGGTTGGCAGAAAGGCGAAGGAGATTGGACAGGCGTGAGTGCCGCGATCGCTCGTCAAGACTCGGTGCAAGTAATTCAAGAAGCAGGAACCGCTCTCTGGCAACATCACCTACCCTCGGAGCATCCATTTCAATTCAATGAGTCGGAAGAGACTGCGACGGCTCCAATTCAACCAGCTACTCCGAAAGCTAGGGTTTGGATTAGTGCGTCCGAGCGGCAATTCACTTCAGAGTCCGATATGCCAGAAGTCCAATGGCATCCGAAAGTTCTATGGGTAGGAATTGGCTGTGAACGAGGCACCCCTCGCCAGTTGATCGAAAGCGCGATTCAGCAACTTTGCCAAGCTCACCAGTTGGCCGAAGCCGCGATCGCTGGAATCGCAACGCTAGACCTCAAAGCCGATGAAGTGGGTTTGGTCGAGCTGTGTCGCGATCGCCAGTGGCCTCTGCGTTGTTTCTCTGCCGAGCAACTAAAATCAGTGCCAGTGCCGACTCCCTCAGAAGTAGTTGCCGCCGAAGTGGGCACCCCTAGCGTCGCTGAAGCCGCCGCTCTCGTAGGGGCCGGTCTTGTGCCTGCCCTCTCTGCACCTGACCTAGAAACAGAGCAGCAAGCGGTGTCCCTAAGGGTTACTAAACAAATTATTCGGGCAGCAGATCAACCAGGAGCAGTGACGATCGCGATCGCTCAGGCTGAGCAAGAATATACAGGCCGCAGCGGAAAATTGTGGCTAGTCGGGATTGGTCCCGGACAACTAGAACAAATTACTCCAGCTGCCCAAACTGCGATCGCCCAAGCGGATGTAGTGATTGGATATTCGCTGTATGTAGACCTTGTCAAGCCGTTGCTGCGTCTAGGGCAAATTGTGGAAGCTTTGCCGATCACTCAGGAACGTCAACGGGCACAGCGGGCGATCGAATTGGCAAACTGGGGCTTAACCGTCGCTGTAATTTCGTCGGGAGATTCTGGCATTTATGGCATGGCAGGCCTGGTTTTAGAGGAACTGCGCGCCCAAGATTGGGACGGTAAAACGCCAGCGGTGCGAGTGTTTCCGGGGATTACCGCTCTCCAAGCCGCTGCCTCGCGGGTGGGCACACCCTTAATGCACGATTTTTGCGCCATCAGCCTTAGCGACTTGCTGACGCCTTGGGTCATGATTGAAAAGCGCTTAAATGCTGCGGCCCAAGCGGATTTTGTTACCGCTCTCTATAACCCGCGCTCAAAAACCCGTACCGAGCAGATCGCGATCGCCCAACAAATTTTCTTGCAGCACCGTGATCCTAGTACCCCAGTCGCTTTGGTGCGATCGGCCTACCGCGAAGATGAGCAAATTACGCTCACAACGCTAGGCGAACTGCTAGAAGCACCGATTGATATGCTGACCACAGTTTTAATTGGCAATGCTAGCACTCGCACCTATGCCGACTGGATGATTACTCCACGTGGCTACTTAGGGTTTACACCCGATGCAGAACCTAATCAATCGCCCTAGCAAACCAACCTAATACAGTGGTGGCGATCGTCAGGACAATGGAGCCGAACAGCGCGGGAATAAAACCAGTGATGTCAAAACCGGGGGTCAGAGCGGCCACGATCCAGATGGAGAGAGCATTGACCACAAACAAAAACAACCCCAGCGTCAAAATTGTCAACGGCAAGGTGAAGAACAGCAAAATCGGTCGCACGATCGCATTGACTAAGCCCAAAACCACCGCCGCGATCGCTGCTGCCACAAACCCTGTCAACACAAAACCGGGGACGAAATAAGCTGTCACTAGCAGCGCTAAGGCTGTCACCAACCAAGTTAAGAGAAATTGGGGCATAAACTTGCCTGAATGCGACTACTCTACTAACTATAGGTTTGACATTGATGTGACATCGAAATTTTTATGATCTTTCGGTATCTCGCTGCATTTGTATTGGCGTTTCTGGTTTGGAGCGGGCAGCTAAGCGCGATCGCCCTCAGCCAATATGCCCCACCTCCGTCCTACAGCAATGCGGAGTTGCGTGGACGAGATTTTTCGGGCCAAAACTTGCAGGTGGCCGAATTTTCCAACACCAATCTCGCGACTGCTAACTTTGTGAATGCTAACTTGCGGGGTGCGGTATTTAGTGCCTCGGTAATGACTGAAACTAATTTGCAAAATGCTAACTTGAGCAGCGCCATGATGGATCAAGTCACTTTCAAGCGGGCTAGCCTCAAAGATGCAGTTTTGACAGATGCCATTTTGTTCCGCTCTACTTTTGAGGACACCGACATTACTGGAGCTGATTTTAGTGATGCTTTGCTGGATGGCGCTCAGGTCAAAAAATTGTGTGAGCAAGCTAGTGGTGTGAACCCAACCACAGGCACAGCCACTCGCGATTCTTTAGGTTGCCAATAGATCGGTAGCATGTGTTAGGCGTAGCCGTAACGCATGAACTCACAGGCATCAATCGCACAAATTTTTGCTCAATACGGTAGGTGAGACTAGCGCTCACAGCGCCCTACAGGATATCTAATTCGATTGCTCTAGGCGGTACATTTGGGTAGGATGAATCGCAACTGAATTAGCGGGATAGGGTCCATCCAAAGAAATAGGAGCATAAGGCTTTCTAGGGCCGACAATTACATACCCTAAGCTCGTTAAAAACTCATAAATTGTGCGGATGCTGTAGGGCTTATTGCCAAAGAAACCAGGCAGTGTTTCAAAGTAAATAATTGGGTGGTAAGACGTTAAAACTGTTTTACTACCCAGCAGTACGTCATACTCCATCCCCTCAACATCTAGCTTAATCACATCTACTTTTTTTGGTTTTTCTTGCGCCACCCATTCATCCAGAGGCAAAACTTCCACGGTTGTGCCTTGGTCGTTTTGAAATAACCCACCATTGCCTCGATAAGTTTGATCTTCAAAATAGGAAAGCTGACATCGCTGCTGACCTAAACCTAGCGGTACAACCTGAACAATATCTTTCAAGCTAGGGTTCAGATCTAGATTGGTTTGGAGGCGCGATCGAATGATTGGACCTGGTTCAAAAGCATAGATTTTACCTGTTTCAATGATGCTAGCGGCGACTAACGTAATGGCACCACAGTTCGCGCCAATATCGAGAAAAACATCATCTACTCGGAGCACTTGTTGTAGGAATCGAGTGGTAGTAGGGTCATAAGTACTTGCTAACCAAACCGATGCCTCAATGGGGTAGGTCGTATCTACCTGCAACTGGAAATTTCCCGCGTAGTTTTTGACTAAATGCTGCTGAGATTTCGGTAGAAATCGAACGAATTTTCCGCCACCTCTACCCGTCAACTTGACAAATAATTTGACCAATATTTGAAGTGATTGACTGTAGAGAAGAATCAGAATTTGTGGCATGGGACATCGTTGCCTTATAGAACCGAGGAAGCCAGGTTTAACTATCTTGAATTGAGTGACTGTAGTTGACGCTAAGAGTGGCTGATTTTAGCGTAATATAGCGGATTGCTACCTTAAACTCGGCACGCTCATGGTTTCACCGCCCACCCCTGACTGTTTATCTTCCAACGTTTCAGAACCTATGTCTGCTTATCAGTCGGGATCTCAGCCAGTGCAACGAGTGGGCGTGATTGGTGGAGGCCAGCTGGCTTGGATGATGGCAGGAGCCGCCAAGAAATTAGGGGTACAGTTAGTGGTCCAAACCCCTCATGACACTGACCCTGCTGTAGCGATCGCGGCTGATACCGTTTTGGCTGCGGTGGCCGATGCAAACGCCACCGGAGAGTTAGCAACTCGTTGCGATGTAATTACCTTTGAGAACGAGTTTGTCGATTTAGAAGCATTGGCCCAGTTGGAAGCCCAAGGAACCCGCTTTCGGCCTCGGTTGACGACTTTGGTGCCGCTGCTAGACAAATATCATCAGCGCTCTTACCTACGCGACTTGGGCTTGCCGACTCCTAAGTTCGTGGCTTTAGAACACCAAATCGATGACACTGCTCTAGAACAGTTGGGCTTTCCGTTGGTTCTGAAAGCGCGTCGCCACGGGTACGACGGTCAGGGGACGTTTATCATTCACGCTCAAGCTGAGTTAGAAGATATTTGGCAAAAACTCGATCGCTCTCCCGTTTTACTTGAAGCCTTTGTACCCTTTGAGCGAGAACTAGCAGTGATTGCGGCGCGTGGCACCAGCGGTGAAGTCGCGGTTTATCCGGTGGTGGAAACTCAGCAAGAAAACCAAGTTTGTCGGCGCGTCCTGGCTCCTGCCGATATTCCTGAGAGTGTGCAAGTTGAGGCTGAAGCGATCGCCCGTACCTTACTCAACAGTTTGCAAGCGGTCGGAGTTTTTGGCATCGAGCTGTTTCTCACCGCTGACGGCAAAATCTTGGTGAACGAAATTGCTCCTCGCACTCATAACTCTGGTCATTTCAGCTTGGATGCCTGCGCTACTTCCCAGTTTGAGCAACATCTAAGAGCCGTTTGTGGTCTAGCACTGGGCAACCCTAGCTTAAGCAGTGATGGGGCTGTGATGGTGAATTTATTGGGATACGAACAGTCCCATAGCGATTATTTAGAGAAACGTCAGCAAATCGAGAAAATTCCTCAGGCCCACGTACATTGGTACGGCAAAACTGAATCTCGTCCGGGCCGCAAATTAGGTCATGTCACTGTGTTGTTATCCGCTCAGACGGCACCTAGAGAGCAGGCTCTGGCGATCGCTCAAGAAGTTGAAGCCATTTGGTATCAGCGTTAAGGTTTCCAGATACGTTTGTTAAAACTTGGTCGTTCTCGCCCAAGGCGGCTAAAATAGGTGAGAGGTTCTGCTGCGACGTTGGTGACTGCCAATAATGTTTTATGATCTATGCTTCGCTAATACGGGAACTGATTTAAGCGTCTAGTGGCAGTAGACCGAGCATGTACTCGGAAACTTAAAACTAGAGCTAAGGTACCCACCTGGATTTATTCCAGGTCAAAAACTGAGGTAAGACGGCGTTGCGGGGAGCCCAACTAAATATTTGAAAAAAATTCCCTTGTCTCTTCAGGCAGGGGAATTTTTATTTGGTGTGGCTTGTTGTGACTTCGTAGCAGTAGGCACAAATTTGTATCAAGCTTTTCGAAACTGGAGGGCATGAGGCGCTACGATGGTCTAATTCGAATTCACTTCGAGTTTGATTTAAGTAAGCAAGGTTGTCACAGCTTTTGGTCGGTTCAAACTTTCCCGCCAATGTTTTTCAGCTGGACAATGGGTTGACGGTAATTCACCAAGAAATTGCTGCCACGCCTGTTGCCGTCGTAGATGTCTGGGTCCAAGCAGGTGCGATCGCGGAGCCAGAACCCTGGTCTGGGATGGCGCACTTTCTAGAACACATGATTTTTAAGGGCACCGATCGCCTCGCTCCTGGTCACTTTGACCACGCAATAGAAAGTCGAGGTGGAGTGAGCAATGCGGCGACCAGCCATGATTACGCTCACTATTTCATTACTACCGCTGCCGAACATCTGCCCGATACGCTGCCCCATTTAGCCGAATTGGTGCTGCATGCCGCGATTCCCAATGAGGAGTTTGACCGCGAACGCGATGTGGTGCTAGAAGAAATTCGCCAAGCCTACGACGACCCTGACTGGATTGGTTTCCAAGCTCTGATGGAGAGCGTGTATCAACGCCACCCTTATGGCCGCTCGGTTTTGGGGACAGAAGACCATCTGTTGCAAAACTCGCCCGAAGCGATGCGCCGCTTTCACCGTAACCACTATCAGCCCGAAAATATGACGGTGGCGATCGTTGGGGGTTTGGATGTAACTGCCGCCACGGAACTGGTCAGCCAAGCCTTTGGTGAATTTAGCGATCGCACCGAATGCCCCATTGGTGAAATTGAAGCAGAACCGCCGATTGTAGGAATTCGTCGTCAAGAGTTGGGCTTACCTCGCCTAGAGCAAAGCCGCTTGATGATGGCTTGGATTGGCCCCGGTGTCGATCAACTCCAGCATGCCTACGGCTTGGATTTATTGTCGGTTTTGCTCGCTGATGGTCGATCCTCGCGTTTAGTGCGGGAGTTACGCGAAGAACGCAATCTGGTGCAAGCCATTCAAAGCGGTTTTTCGCTGCAACGGGAGTCCAGTCTATTCACAATTAACGTCTGGTTAGACACAGAAAATTTGGAGCGAGTGGAAGCGATTATTTGCGATCGCCTCTCCGAACTATTAACCACTCCGGTTCGGGATCAGGAACTGGCTCGCTGTAAGCGTTTACTGTGTAATGACTATGCCTTCTCTACCGAAACGCCAGGGCAATTAGCAGGGCTTTACGGCTACTACAACACGATCGCTAAAGCTCAAGTTGCGGTCACTTATCCTCAAAGGATTCAAGCCTTTCAGCCAGAAGAGTTGCAACATCTTGCCAGCCAATATCTCTCTCCTTATCACTATGCAGCCACTATCCTGCGACCGCTAGACTAGCAGAAGCAAATCCGTAACGTTTTGTTGAGATACTAGATGGGGCGATTTACGCGGTTTAGCCAGAATCAAAACAGCCAAAACTTAGTCAAACCAGCATAGTAAGGATCAGTTTGCTCGTGGATCAAAGTGTGACCCCTTTCCTGCAAAACCGCCAAGTTCATCGCACAGTGCTAGAGAATGGCATGGTTATCCTCGCTGTAGAGAACCCTGCCGCCGATATTATTGCTGCTCGGATTTTCATTCGAGCCGGAAGTATTTGGGAGCGTCCTGAGCAAGCTGGGTTATCTCATTTGGTCGCTTCAGTCCTAACGAAAGGTACCGATCAGCTGTCTTCTTTGGAAATTGCCGAGCGCGTGGAATCGGTGGGTGCAGGCCTCAGCACGGATGCAGCCACTGACTACTTCTTGATGAGCTTAAAGACCGTTTCCAGTGACTTCGTGGAGATATTGGAGTTGGCAGGGCAACTGCTGCGATCGCCCACATTCCCTGAGTCCGAGGTAGAGCTGGAGCGTCGCCTCACCTTGCAAAGCATTCGCTCTCAGCAAGAGCAACCGTTTGCCGTGGCAATGGAGCAACTGCGGCAAGCGATGTACCAAGACCATCCCTACGCCTTGTCTGCCATTGGTACCGCAGCGAGCGTCGCGCAACTTAGTCGCAGCGACTTGCAGCAATATCACCAAACTTATTTTCGCCCTGACAATATCGTGATTAGCTTGGTGGGACGCATCACACCAGAAGCCGCGATCGCTCAGATTCAGGAAGTCTTTGGAGATTGGCAAGCGCCAGACAGTTCTATTCCTGCCCTGACGCTACCTGTGGTGCCCGTAGAGCCGCAGCAGGTAGTTACGGCCCAAGAAACCCAGCAATCGATTATTATGCTGGGCTACCTCGCTCCCGCAGCCAAGAGCCAAGCCAGCACAGAAGAAGCCGCCCTCGACTACATTGCCTTGAAGCTGCTCAATACTTATTTGGGCAACGGTCTCTCCAGTCGCCTGTTTGTGGAGCTGCGGGAAAAACGCGGTTTAGCTTATGAGGTGTCTGCTTTCTACCCGACGCGCTTAGGCCAATCCCAGTTTGTTACCTATATGGGCACCGCTCCCGACAATACGGCTACTGCCCTAGAAGGATTGCAGTACGAGGTTCAGCGCCTCTGTGACGCTCCGCTGAATGAAGCAGAATTGCAGACTGCCAAGAATAAATTGTTGGGGCAATACGCCCTCGGTAAGCAAACCAACTCCCAAATCGCCCAAGTTTTGGGTTGGTACGAAACCTTAGGGCTGGGTGTAGAGTTTGATGCTCAGTTCCAGAAAGCGATCGCCGTAGTCACGCCAGAAGCTGCTCAACAAGCCGCCTACCGCCACTTCACTCAGCCTTACGTTTCTTTAGTGGGGCCAGCCGCGTCCGTCAATGCGATCGCGGTTCCGGTGACACTTTAAAACCTAACCCCCAGCCCCTCCCCTCTAGGGAGGGGGAGCTGATTCAAAGCGCTCCTGCTGATTTATTCAATAGTGGGAGGCAGGGTTTCTGTGTGCGATGACTCAATCACTTCGGCTTCTAGAGCTTCAGCGTTGTTAGCAGTTGCATCAGCAGATTCAATGTACTGGCTATCGAGCAGAAACTTGCCGCCGCTAAAGTGGATGCTCCAGTAACCGCCGGGGCGACGATCCAAAATCGTGCCTTCTTCCCCTAACTGAATCACGTTGGGGGGTCGCAACATCGGCATGGGGTCGGCTGTCTTGACATAGGGTGGCATCGTCACTACCCGGACGCGATCGCCAACAGCAAATTCTTTAGACATAACTTCTTCTAGTCCTGGTGATTCCCCAATGGGTTAGGTTACTTGATTGCTGCATCTCGGAGCAACTGAGCCAAGCCCACTCCAGTCATCAGCGCCATCAGTAGCCAAACTAAGGCTAACCCAATCACCTCCCCTAAAAACAAACCTGTGATCGTGTGCAGCCAGCCACCGATCACCCAACCACTGCCAAGCGCGATCGCCCAAGCTAAGACACTGACGAATATCCAGGCTTTTGCATCCGCAAAACATTGCCGCAACACCAGCCATTGACTCACTCCGAGTATGGCTCCCATCTTCATGCCATCTACCAACCCGTAGAACAATCGCAACAAATCTGAGTGGGTTTGCGGCACGACCCAGCCCAAAGCCCCTAACTTGCTAGCTCCTAAAACAGTCCAGCAGAGGGTACTAGACAAGATCCACCAGCCTGCTTGAGGACACCAGCGTCGCAACACTAGCCACTGCGCTAAACCAATTACAGTACCGCCGATCGCGCCTTCCAAGCCTTGCAAAGCGGCTCTTTCGCCCACTTCTAACCAATAAAGGCTAATCAAAAATCCTAAAATATTGCCGCCTATCCATTGCAGGCAAAAGCGGTAGGCTAACCTTTGTCCAGGCTGGGCTAAAAATAGAGCGGGAGTTGAATGACCCATCTAGCGATTTGTCCTGGGGGGTTGAGCGGGCGCAACAAACAAAGTTTTGAATCCTTGCCGCCGCATCTGAGGCGATTCAGGCGCAATATAGCTCCACAAGCTCTCCCAGTAAAAAAAGGAGACACCATCAAACCCTTGCTCACGCGCAGCCTGGACTTGTTCCTGAATCTGCTGCATGTTGACGGGCTGCCCCCAAGAGCCTGTGTGAATGCCAATCGCGACTGGAATCCGTTGACGCGCGAACTGCACTGCAGGTTGCTTTAGTTCCGCCACAAAAGTAGACAACCTTTGGCGATAGACCTGTAAAACCAGTTCTTCAATCCAGCCCTGCCGCACCCAGGTTTGCCAATCTTGCAGGTAGGTTCTGTAGGAAAATCCTTGAGAGTTGGGGGATAGCGTGATTAAGCAGTAGGGCCGCACCACCTTCACAGCGCGAAAAATCTGCTCCATCAAAGCGGTAATTTTATTCGCTCGCCAGCGCATCCATTCTGGGTCTAGCGGGTTATCAGGAGGCGGTTTACCCCCATGTTCTTGCTGGTAAAGCTCAACCGTAAAAGCGTCGTAACCAAAATCTACTGGCAACCCAAAGTGGTCATCCAATTGAATCCCAGCGACATCGTAGCGAGTCACGACTTCTACAATCAGATCTACCATTAGGGCTTGCACCTCTGGATGCAGCGGGTTCAGCCAAACTCGACTGATGCCAAACGGCTGCCGCAGTTTCTGCTGAGCGAATTCCAACCAGGATGGCGATCGCGACTTTGTAGCATTGGGTAAAGCTAATTGCTCCCAATCTGAGCGAATGGCTGTGGTGCCATCTTGACGGCTGGTGAGCCAATCGGGGTGCTGCTGCACTAACGCCGAGCCAGCGGGAGCCATAAAGCCGTACTCAAACCAAGGAATGATCCTGAGTCCCTGTTGATGGCCCTGCTGAACCATCTCCGCTAAGACATCTTTGCCTAAACGCAGACTCGTTAGCATGGGGTCTTGCGATCGCCCAATGCTCCGCTTGAGCACAAAGCTGGGATACAGGGTATGTCCCCGATTCCAGACGACGGGGTAAACCGTATTGAAGTGGAGCTGAGATAGCTGCTTGAAGGCTCGCTGAACTCCCCCAGGCCGAAACAGGACCGCACTTGCCACGTTGGTCAGCCAGACTCCGCGTAACTCGGTTAATGCTGGGGCCGCTGGTGGCTTAGATTGCTGTGCTGGCACGACCAAAAGCACAACCACCAACATCAAAGAGAGTAAGCAGACTAGTCCAGTCTGAAACTTCTTGTCCATCCTGTTGCATTAACCAACCTTCTAGAGTCTAGCTGGCGATCGCTTTAGTGGCTCTAGGTCTTTAGGGAACTTGCCAAATTCTCTCGTGATATTGAGCGGGTTCGGCGTAGGGGTCAACAACAGGATGGTCGTGCCCGTGACCATGCCCGTGGCCGTGGCCGTGATCGTGCCCGTGAGCTTGCTCATGACTATGGCCGTGATCGTGACCATGCCCATGATCATGCCCGTGACCATGACCGCCACCATTAGCGACAGCCGCTAAGCGAAACTTACACATCTCGCAGTTCATCTGCACTTGGCCCAGTTGGGTTTCAATTTCTCGTTCCCGCAAAATGGAGAAGAGTTGCGGATGCAAGCCCATTTCTGGCAAGCAGGTCATGGAGATGTCGGGATGCAGTTCTTGTTGCTGTGTGGTGATGTCAAAGATCTTCTTCATCAGCAACCCAGTAAACAAGAAGTAAGGCAGGACGATAATTCGCTTGGGTTCGTATAGGCGGGCGCGACGGAAGCCTTCTTCTAAGCGGGGATGGGTGATGCCAATAAAGCAGGTTTCGACGGTGCTATAGCCGCTGCCTTCCCAGAGAATCCGAGCCATTTTGTAAACATCACCGTTGGCATCTGGGTCGCTGGCTCCACGCCCCACAAACAGCAGGACGGTATCTTTGCGCTCAATGCCTTGGGGGTTCCATTGGGGTTGGTCGAGTTCGGCTAGGCGCGATCGCCACAGGTCTAGAATGCCGGGAGTAATGCCAAAGTGCCGCCCGTAGTGGAACTTGACTTGGGGATGCCGCTGACGAGCGCGATCGAGTTCGTTGGTGACATCAAATTTGTTATGTCGTGCGGCAAAGAGCAAAATTGGCAAAACGGAAAATTCGGTGTAGCCCTGTTCCACGCACTGATCAACGCCTTCTTGAATGGAGGGAGCGGTGAGTTCGAGGAAGCAAGGAACTGCGGGGCGGGAGGTATCTAGAGATTGGTACGCTGCGGCAAATTCGAGAAAGCTCCGCCGTCCATCTTCATCGCGGCTGCCATGCCCAATCAGCAGTAAAGGTCGCTGCATGGGCAGAGGCGGTAGTTGTGCCGCTGGAGCAGCAGCATCGATTGTATTCAACAGGGTTGAATTGGTAGTTAACATGAGTCAAATCCTCTTTCCCGTGCGACGCAGGAAGTGAGTGAAGTGGTAACAGATAGGCGTTCTGGCTGAGGAGAGCTGACACTCTACTAAATCCGAATTTTCAGCTCCATTGACAGCTGCGGCACAGCACCGGACTCGCACCGGATTTTCCCTATCTGGCTACTGTTCACGTGTGCTTCGTTATCTTATCCCATCTGTTCTTGGGACTGTATGCGGGGGAGGGGGTTGAGGGCGATCGCTCGATGATCTTTTAGTTGGGTGTGCAGGCATATGTACTAGAACCAAACCCTTAGGGGCGCTTGCCCTCAAACCCCCACTGAAGGACGGCTGCGTCCTCCAGACCTCCTCCAGAAGTTGGTTTTAGGGCACGGTTTGGTTTGGCTATTCGAGTAGCTATTATATGGGGGCTTAGGTGTTTGCGAATTGCTTGGAACTTGGGCGATCGCTCCTTGGATAAGCCATGAGGCGATCGCGACACTACTTCTACCTAAGATTTACCTAGGATTCGATCCTGACGGACAGGATTTTGTCGTCTTTACGAATCGCATTCACGACATCCATATTTTCCGTTTTGCCAAACACAGTGTGCTTGCCATCGAGGTGAGGCTGAGGCGAGTGGCAAATAAAGAATTGACTTCCCCCAGTATCTTTGCCAGCGTGAGCCATCGACAGGCTGCCTGCTTGGTGCTTGTTGGGGTTGCCAGCCGTTTCGCAGTTGATTTTGTATCCTGGACCTCCGGTGCCTGTGCCTTGAGGACAGCCACCCTGAATCATGAAGTCAGAAATTACGCGGTGAAAGGTCAGCCCGTCGTAAAACCCTTTATTGGCAAGATCAACAAAATTCTTCACCGTGTTAGGCGCATCCTGCTCAAACAGCTCTAGGTTGATGGTGCCTTTGGCGGTTTTCATTATGGCGCGAGTCATGGTCTCTCCTTAATAAGCCGAGGCTGATTGCGTCTGCCAGCCAATTCATCTCATCCAGCTTAGAACAAAAGTCGCGATCGCTACATTTCGCTCCACCAGCCGTGGCCCCAACTACCCCTTGACTGAGTTATCTAAGCAAAAGTTTAAGCAGATTCTGGATTCAGCTTTGCCAACTCCCAAGTCGCATAGGTACCAATCGGGCTCCAGATTAAATAGGGAATGAGGAGGGCAGCGGCAGTAGCCGAAACGGGTGCAACTACCGCTGCCAGAATCCAACCTAGAACCGCTCCAGTACCACCAATGAATGTGCCGATGGTGAGGTTACGCAGCCATAATGTCAGAGGCTGGTAGACAATTGTCACGATTTCCAATAGCAGATAGAAACCCATGAGAAACCAGGTTTTTGAGCTGCCAGGGTCTCGCTCCCAAATGTTGTAGGCAGACCATGCGCCACAGACAAAAACCACCGCCCAAATCACTGGAATGGCAGGTTCAAAGGTGAGCCAGCTTGGACGACGTAAGCGCCGAAACCATTTCACATCACGGGGCCGAATCACACTACCGCCGATTGCCACTAAAAAGGTTACGGCTGCAATTACCATCCAAGACTTGATCATGCTTTTAGCTTCCTCTGGGCCACACGCTGCACTTGGCTCAAATCAGATCTGACAGTTCTGAGCAAAGATAAGTTATGAAGCGATTGTGTCAGGGCATTAGGTCAACCGTAATCGACCAGCGGAAAGATTAGTGTGCTGCCTCAGGGTTGAGCCGCATCATTTCCAATGTGGCATAGGTGCCAATCGGACTCCAAATCAAGTAAGGCAAGAGCAAAAGCACTGCCAAACCCGAAATCGACAAAATGGAGCTAGCGAGGAAAACTCCTAAAACCACACCAATACCGCCTAAAACCACACCAGCTTTAATATTTCGCAGCCTGAGAGTAAGTGGAATGTAAGCAACAGTAATTACTTCTAGCAGCAGGTACAGCGCCATTAGGAGCCACATTTGCAAGCTACCTGGATTCTTTTCCCACACTAAATAGGCAGAAGCAGCCCCACAACTAAACACAAAAGTCCAAATCACCGGAATCAGAGGCTCAAAAAAGAGCCACAAAGGACGCTGTAACTCTACCGCCCAGACGGTATCACGGGGTCTGATCCAAGCTGCTCCTAAAGCCACCAAAAAGGTGATGCCACCAATAATCATCCAAGATTCCACCATGTCTTTGCCTCCTATGCTGACCCGCTCCACTGACTCAATCCGTCAGCTTATGTTTATGGTCGCAAGTCCAAGCGGAAGCTTACTCAGTCGTGGGTGGGAACCTGATGGCACATGCCACCCATAAATATCCCTGGCGAATATACCCCTAGCCAATATGGCTGTTGCTATAGCTTGAGAGCGGGTAGCGCATCGAAGTGATAGAAGGAGGCTGGCGGGAGATAGTTTAGGCAGTGGCGATCGCTTCTGGAGATAATCCTTTTTGAGCGAGCCAATCCAGATTGAACAACCGTGATTGATACCGGGAGCCACTATCACACAAAATAGTCACAATGGTATGTCCGGGCCCCATTTGTTTTGCCAGTGCCACTGACGCAGCGACGTTAATTCCGCTGGAGCCGCCCAAAAATAAGCCTTCTTCTCGCAGCAGACGATACACCACTTCTACACACTCTTGGTCATGGATGCGAATGGCATCATCGGCGGGTGCGCCTTCCATATTGGCTGTAACGCGGCTGTTGCCAATACCTTCAGTAATGGAACTCCCTTCTGAGCTGATTTCGCCTGTCTTGACATAGCTGTAGAGACCGCTACCCATTGGGTCAGCTAATACCGCTCTGATGTTGGGGTTCTTTTCCTTGAGAAACATTGCCACCCCAGCATAAGTTCCACCTGTGCCAGTCGAGGTAATCCAAGCATCAACTTTGCCCTCAGTTTGCGCCCAAATCTCTGGCCCAGTCGTATGGTAGTGCGCCAGGCGATTGGCTAAGTTATCGAACTGGTTCGCCCAGATGGCATTCTCCATCTCTTCTGCAATGCGGCCAGAAAGCCTGACGTAGTTGTTGGGGTCTTTGTAAGGTACGGCAGGAACAGGACGCACCTCAGCGCCTAAAGTTCGTAGCGTGTCAATTTTTTCTTGAGATTGGGTGTCAGGGATGATGATCAGGCACTTGTAACCCTTGGCATTGCAGATATGCGCCAACCCGATCCCGGTGTTGCCTGCGGTGCCTTCTACCACGGTGCCACCAGGCTTGAGCAACCCTTTGCGTTCGGCATCCTCAATCATGTATAGCGCGGCCCGGTCTTTCACAGAGCCACCTGGGTTAAGGAACTCGGCCTTGCCTAAAATTTCGCACCCTGTTTCTTCGCTGAAGCTGTGCAACCGAATTAAGGGGGTGTTGCCGACGCTGCCGACAAATCCGTTTTTAATATCCATGCTCAATTTACCTATTGCTTCCCTTTAAAAATTTTGACTCATAGACGTGACAGGATTGCGGTTTTAGTGCGGCGATCGCCTCAGCCAAAATTCCCCAAAAAATAAGGTGGGCAATGCCCACCCTACAGAAATTAATTTGACCGCGAGCCGCTTATTTGTCGGGTTGGGGGGTCATGCGGAGGTAAGGTCTGATTTCGGTCACACCTTTGGGGAACTTCTGCTTCGCTTCTTCGGTGGGGATAGAAGGTACGACTACAACATCATCGCCATCTTTCCAGTTCACAGGAGTGGCAACGCTGTAGTTGTCGGTCAGTTGCAGAGAGTCGATGACCCGCAAAATTTCTTGGAAGTTACGGCCAGTGCTGGGGGGATAGGTGATCGTCAAACGCAGTTTTCTTTGAGGATCGATCACGAATACGGTGCGAACCGTCAACTTGGCATTGGCATTGGGGTGAATCATGCCGTACAGATCAGACACCTTCTTGTCGTCGTCTGCCAAGATTGGGTAGTTAACCGTGGTGTTCTGAATTTCGTTGATGTCACCGATCCAGCCTTTGTGGGACTCAGCATCATCAACACTTAGCGCGATCACTTTAGCGTTGCGCTTGTCGAATTCAGGCTTGAGCTTAGCAACTTCGCCAAGTTCGGTGGTGCAAACTGGCGTGTAGTCAGCAGGGTGAGAGAAGAAAACAACCCAGCTATCGCCAGCCCAGTCATAGAAGTTGATTTCGCCTTCACTGGATTGCTGCGTAAAGTTGGGAACTACGTCACCAAGTTGGAGAACCATAACCGAGATTTCCTGTGGTCTAAGTATGCGAGTCAGAAGCAAATATTCTAACTTGTGATCATGACATAAAACTCCGGTTTTCCGCTCGGAGTTTAGATCTTTTTATGATTTTACTGCGGATGGGTCTGTCTTTGGTCTTTGACCTAGGGCGATCGCAAAAGACCCTGACACCACAAAAATCGCCCCCACAATCCCTAAAATAGTCAATTGCTCCGGGGCAATTAGGGTCGGCCAGAAGACAGGCAATCCTAACATAGTGCCAATGGTCACAACTGGAGTGAGCGAGAGAACCGCACTAACTCTAGAGGCCTCCCAATGATCCAGCGCTTCTGCAAAGGCACCATAAGCAATCAAAGTATTTAACGCGCAAAAGAGCAAGGCAATCCAATGAAATGTATCCAAACTGAGAAGTTTCTGCGGGGCAGCCGTCGGCGTAAACAGAAGCGTGGCCCCGCCATAAATCGCCATCATAATCGTGGCTGACGGCAAGGTCTGGAGCAATTGCTTTTGAGCTAAGGCATAAACCGCCCAAGCGATCGCAGCCAAAACCAACAAACCACTCCCACCCAAGTATTGAGCCGAGCTAGTCACGAGTGCTTGCAATTGCTCATGAAAAAACAAGGAAAATCCCAGTGTCAGCAGAGCTAAACCTGTCCACTGGCGCAAACTGTAACGCTCCTTAAACACCCACAAAGCCCCTAAACCCATCGACACCGGAGCCAACTGAATTAGCACTTGGGCATTAGCAGGTGAAGTTTGAGCCAGCCCTTGTAGAAACAGCAAATAGTTGATCGCCAGAAATACAGTCGCGATCGCCAATAATTTCCATAATCCGGGCGATCGCAGCTTTTCCAAGTTGGGCAACTGCTTACGGCTTGCCAAATATAGCGCTAGCAGCCCAAAGGAAACTAGGAAACGGAACCAAGTGACGGTGTATACATCCAAAACCTGCAACGTCACCATTAGCGCCACTGGTAGCACTCCCCAAAGCAATACGGTCAGCAAGGACAACGCTAAGCCCAAGCGCCAGCGACCCGAACTATGGTGCAGTGGCATAAATCCCCAGATAAAAACCAGATAAAAACAGATGCATCCAACGGCACAGGCTTTCTAGTTTAGCGATTGCTAATTTTGAAATTAAGACAGCTCTACTAACCGACACGGCCAGAAGGGGAGATGTCTCAAAAACTTTTACAAACCACTTGCATTTCCTGCGATCGATTGGTACTTAAAACTAATCGGTGGCAGCAGTACTTCTTATGTTTGACACCCTCTTGATTAGCCTATTGCAACTGCTGTATTTCCTGATTCAGGTTATTCAGCCAATTCTGATTCCTGTTTGCTTTATTACGGCTTGGGGTCTAGTTGTTTTAGTGAGTTGGAACACTTGGTCAGCGGTGCGAGATGGTGTGACGAGTGCCAAGCGCATGCACCAAATCCCTTGTGCCAACTGTGAGTTTTTCACCGGAGACTATCACCTCAAATGCACTGTGCATCCCGCCACAGCCCTCTCTGAAGATGCGATCTACTGCCCTGACTACGAACCGACTACTCAGCCCCTACCCGTTTCTCATTACTAAGGATTGCTTCTAAAGGTTATGAGAGCGATCGCTCCTCATTGTCTGAGCGTTCGATCATAGCTCTGGTACTTTACAATCGTTGCCAGCGATCGCGTGAGACTTAGGAATGTTAGTACGAAAACTCTACGACTGCGAAGAATTTGTAGCTGGCGACAGTACCCTACTGCGAGAACTCCTACATCCCGACAAGCAAGCGATCGATTTACGCTACAGCCTCGCCCATGCGATCGTTCCAGTCGGGGAAACCTCCACGCCTCATTCTCTCACTACCTCTGAGGTCTACTACATTCTCAGCGGTCGAGGAGAGATGCACATTGGAGACGAAACCCAAATGGTGGAACCGGGGGATGCCGTTTATATTCCACCCGACGCTAAGCAGTTTATTCGCAACACTGGCAGCGAACCGCTTGTGTTTATCTGTATTGTCGATCCCGCATGGCGCAAAGAAGACGAAACCGTCTATTAAGCCAGAGTATGTCTGAGAGAGCAATGTTAGGAGCCGTGTCATGGACGTAAAAGCCGCAGTTGCCTTTGAAGCTGGGAAGCCGTTGAGTATTGAAACGGTACAGCTAGAAGGCCCCCAAGCAGGGGAAGTGCTAGTCGAAATCAAAGCGACAGGAATTTGTCACACTGATGCCTTTACGCTTTCTGGTGCTGACCCAGAAGGCTTGTTTCCAGCCATTTTGGGACACGAAGGTGCTGGTGTGGTGGTGGAAGTTGGCTCAGGAGTCACTTCGGTAAAACCTGGCGATCATGTGATTCCACTCTATACGCCTGAATGCCGCAATTGCGAGTATTGCCTCAGCCTCAAAACCAACCTGTGCCAAGCCATTCGAGGCACGCAAGGCCGAGGTTTAATGCCCAATGGCACCAGTCGCTTCTCGATCGGCGGCAAGATGATTCACCACTACATGGGCACCTCTACCTTCGCCAACTACACGGTGCTGCCTGAGATTGCCGTGGCCAAAATTCGTGAAGATGCCCCCTTCGACAAAGTTTGCTACATCGGCTGTGGTGTCACCACCGGGATTGGTGCAGTGCTCTACACCGCCAAGGTAGAACCAGGAGCTAATGTCGTGGTATTTGGATTGGGTGGCATTGGTCTCAATGTGATCCAGGGTGCCCGGATGGTGGGAGCCAACATGATTGTGGGTGTGGACATCAACCCCACAAAACGCGCCTTAGCTGAAAAATTGGGCATGACCCACTTCGTCAACCCTAAAGAAGTGGAGGGCGATCTGGTAGCTCACCTAGTAGAGCTGACCAAAGGCGGAGCGGATTACAGCTTTGAGTGCATCGGCAACGTCAACGTCATGCGCCAAGCTCTAGAGTGTTGCCATAAAGGTTGGGGTGTCAGCATCATCATCGGGGTGGCAGGAGCAGGCCAAGAAATCAGCACAAGACCATTTCAACTGGTGACTGGTCGTGTCTGGAAAGGCTCTGCGTTTGGGGGAGCCAGAGGCCGCACCGATGTACCCAAGATTGTGGATTGGTACATGGACGGCAAAATCAACATTGATGATCTGATCACTAATGTGATGCCAGTCGAGCAAATCAACGAAGCCTTCGACCTGATGCACAAAGGTGAGGCAATTCGGACTGTCGTGACGTTTTAGCGATTTAAACTTGCTCTTCTGAAGAATTGGCCTTAGCTTGCGCTCGTTTGGTAGACAGATCCAGCTTGGCCCGCAATTCATCTTTGATGCGACCCAGAATTGATTCTTCGTCCAGAGAAGCCAAAATCCGGGTCACGACTGCTTTTGGGCCTTCTGGTCCCCAGGTGGCTCCATTGGCGAGGTAGGCTTTGGTAATGTGACCAATTCCGTAGGTGGAAACGCCTGCTACGCCTGCCTGCGTAACGGCAACAGAGAGATAGGGCGCGATCGCCAGTCCTCCAGTGGCTGGAACCGAAGCACCCAACAGCCCTTTCAGAGAACTCAATCCAAACGTCACCAGAAGCTCACTGGCACTGATGCCACCCATTGTCAGCGCAATTTTTTGCAACAAATTAATGGCGTTTTTCTGAGTCATAGAGATGCCGTAAAGCTTCGATAGCGTCAGAATCAACGCTACATCAATGGCCGCACTCCCCAACACATCAATGACCGTGATGGGGTTGAGGGCGATCGCCACCGCTTTGGTCATGACTCCATTCCAAATAATTTGGTTGGCACTGCGATCGCGGATTTCCATCTTCCGCTGCACCAGTTGCTCATTAACATCATCGGCATAGAGCATGGTGTTCAGGGCCACCAGAGATTTGCCTTCTCGGTGCAGAATCTCCAAAATTTTGAGCTTCAACTCGCCAACTTCCGGAATGCCTCGGCTCAGTTGAGCGGTCATTTTGCCATCTGGGTGACGTACAGCTTTGGCAATTAGGGGAGAAGCCGCTGCCATCACAATCTCTTCTGGCGAGAGCAATTCTTTAACTCGTTCGTCTCGAATTTTTTGATAGATTGCGGTGCGATCGGCGTCGGGATATTGGTCAATTTTGTTAAATACCAACAGAATTGGCTTGCTGGCTTCCCGCAATTCTGAGAGCGCTTCGTACTCCACTTTAGTCATGTCACCCGCGACTAAAAACAGAATCAAATCTGCCTGTTTTGCCACTTGACGCGCCAAAGCTTCACGCTTTTCACCATCCACTTCATCAATGCCGGGAGTATCAATCAGCTCAATCCGAGAATCGCCTACTCCTGGCAACGCTACCCGAATAATGTCGCGATCGCTTCCTGCTACCGCCTCTCTTCGCAGGCTCCAATCCGCGCTCTGAATCACCTGCGTCACCCCATGAATGGGGCCAACCTCAAAGAGGTCTTGACCGAGTAAGGCATTGAGTAAAGAAGACTTACCCCGCCCCACCATACCAAACACAGCGATATGTACCACAGAACGGTCTAGCTTATCCAGCATGCGCTCTAGACCTTGAATTTCTGGCTCTAGGCCAGCGCGTTCTTGCGGTGTTAAATCCAGATGACCCACAATCTCGCGTAGGGCATCTTGGGCTTGCTTGTAATTGAGTTCTGCCTGAATGTCTTCAAAGCTAAAGATGGCATTTTCCAGTTCTGCGTCCAAGTTGGTCTGCTGCCAATCCCCACTGGTTTGGTCAGCGGCAACTAAATTGGCATCAGGATCAAATTGAGGCCGAGAACTATCCAAAGTGAACCTCCAGGGAAATCAGCGCTTTCTTTAAGGACAATAAACGCCTAATTTCATCGTAGCCAGTTCTGTTAAGTGTCGAGCAGGGCGAACAGAGAGTTATCCGTTTAGACCAATCAAGATGTAGGTACTTTAAAGAGCGTTCTAGCAATGAGGAGGCGATCGCGAACTTTTTGTGAAGATCCTGGGACTACCTCTAAACAGAGGCTAAGATACCTGAGAAATATGTAAACTTGTGTTAAGTACAGCCCTACATCTTGACCATGATCTCTCGTCGTACGTTGCTCGGTGCTCTCTTCGCTTACGTTCTCGCCATATTGGCGGTCTTTAATCTAGTACCAGCAGCCCATGCGCTCGGTGGCAAGTTGCCAGAACTCAACCGACCTGCGCCAGAATTTACCTTGCCGACCAATACGGGAGATGGAGCAATTTCGCTCGCTGACTATCGAGGTAAGTGGGTGGTTGTCTACTTCTATCCCAAGGACTTTACCTCTGGTTGCACCTTGGAAGCTCGTCGCTTCCAGCAGGATCTACCAAAGTACTCGGCCAAAAATACCGAAATTTTGGGGGTGAGTGCTGATTCTGTCGATTCTCACGCAGAGTTCTGTGACTCCGAAGGCTTAAAGTTTCCGCTCTTGGCGGATGCAGATGGCAGTGTGAGCAAAGCTTACGGTTCTTGGTTAGGCTTCCTCTCAGCGCGGCATACCTTCATCGTTGATCCTGAAGGAGTTTTGCGGGAGCGTTTCACAGGTGTGAATCCTGCTGTCCACAGCAGCGAAGTGCTCGCTCGTTTGAAGGAGCTGCAAGCCACGACGGTTTCATCCGTTTCATCCGCAACCTAAATCAGGCAGGGAGGTTAGCAGAGTGTCCTACCATAGAAAGCAATCTTGTTTCATGCAGGAAGCTGCTCCATGAGCTTGGAATCTCACCCTGCCTCCGCTTCTTCACCAAAATCCTGGGACTTTGCTGAGCCGCCAGAGTTTGCTGAGCCACCGCTACCGCAAACTATTGATCTGCTACCCCCCCTAGAACTAGCTCCTGCCCCACCCAGCTTAGAGATTGCCGCTGACTCACCCGCAGCGATCGCCTCAGAACCCATTAACGCTGAACCAACGGCTCGTCTGTGGAGCTTACCAAGTGCAACAGAGCTACAACCTGCTCGTCTGCGAGTAGGGCTATTCTTTGTCGGCTCTGGTGCCACATCGTTGGCCTTGCTGTGGCTCTACATTAAGTGGGTTTGCCCAGAGTTCGGCCCTGCTGAACAAATGACCTACTATTGGCAGCCTTACATCTGGTTTGTGGGGTTAGGAGTGGCAGGGCTATTTATGCTGGGTCGAGAAGTGATGCGCGGGAAGTCTTAAACTTCTCACTTTACGAAGCGCGATCGCCCTTGCTGAGTTTGCTTTAGTTGGTCTACCAAACCATCCCAGTTTTCTTGCTCCACAGCCGCCATAATTTGATCGAGTTGGTCTCGGTAAGCGGCTAGCGATCGCAACAAAGCTGAGCGGTTATAGCGTGCCATCATCAAACCCAGCTCTGGATTTCCTCCCCCAACGCGGCTTGTATCCTTAAAGCCAGAGCTGGCTAAAGCTTCGGCAAGTTCTAGGGTGGTAGGGTCTGTCTCACTCATGCAAGCTGCGATTAAGCTAGAGCTGACCATCACAGGTAAATGAGAGATCCAAGCCACAGCCCGATCATGATCTTCAGGCCGACAGTGGTAGAGGTGAGCACCCAGCGATCGCACTAGCAGTTCCAGCGTTTCAATCGCCACGGGTGGGGTGCTGGCTGTCGGCGTTAGGACGTAGGGTTTTCCAGCAAACAAGTCGGATTGGGCTGCCTCAATGCCATTCTCTGCGGTCCCTGCCATGGGATGCCCACCAACAAAGTTGGACCAGCGTGGAGTGATGCTATCCACCACGGAGGTTTTGACCGAGCCAACATCCGTTAGAATCGTGGTCGCAGCCAGGTGTGGGATCAGCTGGATGACGGTTGATTCGATCGCAGAGAGAGGGGTACAAATAAAAACCACATCGGCAGCAGCCAAGAGCGTTAAGTTGACACTGGCATCATCGACGGCTTCCCTGGCGATGGCTCGCTGGCAAGTGTGCTCTTGACGACTCACCCCCAAAACCTGGTACCCACGCGATCGCAAATCTAGCCCCAACGAGCCCCCGATTAAGCCCAGTCCAACAATCCCAATATTCATCTGCTATCCTGCCAATATTCAGTGCTTACTGACTCAACCAGCTACTCAGGCTCACGTAGCTCAACCATGACTAGATGCCGCCTATCTCCATCATTTTTGGATCTCTAAAAGGAAATCTTGATGAACGCAGAGGAACTCCTAAAAAAATACGGAGCGGGGACTAGAGAATTTATAGCGGCTGACTTACGTGAGGCGAATCTCAGTGGCGTCAACCTGAGCAAAGCGAACTTGAGTCAAGCGAACTTGAGTGTATCAAATCTCAGTGGCGCGAATTTGAGTGAAGCTAACCTGAGTCGAACCAAATTGAATGTGGCTAGGCTCAGTGGCGCGAATTTGACCAAGGCTGACTTGAGCGGCGCTAACCTCAATGTCGCCAATTTAATTCGGGCTGACTTAAGTGGGGCCAACTTGACGCAAGCAGCGCTGGTGCGGGCGGAGTTGGTGTTAGCAGACCTGAGTGGTGTGAACTTAAGTCGAGCAAATCTGAGTGAGGCGAATCTACGCGAAGCTAAATTGCGTCAGGCCACATTGCTCCGGGCCAACCTCAGCTCAGCTGATTTGAGAAGTGCTTCTCTCACAGGGGCTACTTTAGAGCAAGCGAACTTACAAGGTGCGGATCTGAGTAAGGCAGACCTCAGTGGTGCGAATTTAAGTGGGGCGGAGCTGCGGCAAGCTAACCTGAATCAGGCCAATCTCAGCGGTGCTGACCTCAGCGGTGCAAATCTACGCTGGGCCGATCTCAGTGGCGCTAAATTGCATGGAGCCGACTTGAGCGGGGCCAAACTCAGTGGCGCTGATCTGAGTCGGGCGGATCTGAGCAACACCAATTTGATGAACACCAGCTTGGTCTACGCAGACCTGAGCCAAGTGAACTTAATTCGGGCTGATTGGATCGGCGCGGACTTAACAGGTGCCACTCTAACCGGAGCCAGAGTGCATGCAGTATCCCGTTTTGGCATTAAAACCGAAGGAATTACCTGTGAGTGGATTGACCTGAGCCCAACAGGTGATCAGAGCCAAATTCATCGCTTTGCCGCTGAAGAACACAAGAAATTTTTCAAATCGACCCCGCCCACGGTGCAGGTGGTTATCGACGCGCCGCTCAGCTCAGCAGGGCACTTGGCCTTGGCTGCGGCCTATCACCAAATTGCCCAGCACTGCAAAACGTTAGGCTCTCCTCCCAGCATTGATGTCGGTCGGCGGCGCACTACGCTGACCTTTGGCCTCAACGGTGATGAACAGTTGTTTGCGATCGCCTATGTCGCAATTTTGCCGTTTCAAGATGCCAAAACAGTGCGACAGCAAATCCTGGGGCTGCTGAATATGGTGCGATCGCAAGGCACTCAAGAGTTGAGCGTCAAGGAACTAGAGCGGCTAGAGCAGCTCAGCGCCGCCTTGACCCAAATCAGCCAGCAAACCGAAAAGATTCGGATGTCGCCACCTTTACCCAGCCAAGAACCAACGCCTGCCGAAAAGCCAGCCTTAGAGAGAGAAACCAACTTTTTTGCTGCGCCTACTCAAACTATTCTGACTAATTCCAGCGATCGCACCCTTACCGCCTACTACCACCCCATGTTTGGCAAACGCTTCATGAGTCCTTCTAGCTTCGCTAAAGCTGGGTTGCAGAGCGCCACTGCCAATAAGCCAACTCTACTGCCCGTAAGTGTTGTGATCGATTTTCTCCGAGGATTCTATTACCTGGATCGTTAGCTGCCTGCTAGAAATGGATCTCTGAATGCGGCTCTGTAGGGACGGATTTCTGGGGTAGAGCTTTGGGGCCAAACCTTGCTAGAAAATAGGAATGCTGCCCACGTTTACCCTAAGGTAGAGAGTCTGAAAACTGATGACTACTAAAGTAAGCGATAGGCAGGCTGTAACCTGTACTAGTTGTCTTTAGCAGCGAGGTCAACCATGAGTTCTTGGCGCGATCGCTTTAGCCAAATGAGTGGACGCACTCGGTTTGTTGTTTGTCGGCTCATGCTGCATTTAGCAGGGCAAGAAGTTGCCCCGGTCCTAGGTGTGCTCAATCGTGCCGCTCGGCAGGCAATGGACTCGGATGGTGATTTGCAAGTCTTAGGAGAGGGATTGGTTGAAGTCTGCCAAACTTTGTTGCAAAACGACCTCTACTGGCAAACTGCTGCTAACGAAGGGGATGTGTTTTGGAATGAAGGAGAAGCGGGAGACTTTGTTACCGACTTGTTCACAGATTCAGCCCAGCGTTACCTCAGCGAGCCAGATCTAAGCCAATCTCCAGAAGTGGAGCCATTAACCTTACCTGTCACGCGCAACTTGGTGGTGATGATCACGGTCGCTTTTACAGGGGAAGTCCCTGAATTGGAAACCGATCTCGCTAGTATGGAAGCAATGACAGCAGCCTTAAAAGCGCTGATTAATCTACATTACCAGGGCAATCTGCGAGCCATCCAGGTGCATTTCTCACCTGCTCAACTTGGTGATGAACTGACCTCAGATCAACTATTACTCAACTTCGCAGAGTTAGTCCCCCTCTAGGGACCATGGGTAATAGCTGCCAGTTGCAGGAGATGGCCTCATCCGCTAAATCCATCCCATGCCATTTAGCCACAATGCTGGATGGTTCATAAAATCAATCTTGAAATGAATACAGTAATTCACCCACCTATGTTTCGTCGATTTGTAATTTTAGTTACGGCTGTGGCGTTGTGTTGGACCACGCTAGCTTGTGGTGAAACTCCATCAGTTCAGTCTCCAGCTCCTAGCGTGAGTGCTTCGACCGCACCCACTCGCATACCCAGTGGTCAGTATCCTGTACAGCAGGCAACCTATAACGACGCTAACGGCGAATATAGCTTGGTCTTGCTCAATACACAGCCCGGAGTGCCTGCCGTTTTTCGGACCCCCGATTTGCAGATGGCTCGCCTCACCGAGGCTGAGGTTTCCTCCAAACAGCAAAACTATCTAAAAGTTGATGGGGGCAAAGCGTCCCTCCATGTGGCAGAAGATTTCAAAATTGAGTACGTTCACAACGTGGTCGAGAATCAAACCGATCCTCAGACTGGCAGACAAGAAACAGTGGTTGTGCGTCAGCAATCGAGTTTCTGGACGCCTTTTGCGGGAGCTTTGGCAGGACAGGTCGTTGGTAATCTCTTGTTCACCCCGCGTTACTATGTGCCACCCGTCTACCAACCAGGCGGTTTAAGGGGATTCGGTGGATATGGCGATACTTACGGCCAAGCTGTGAACAGCTACCAATCGCGTTATCAAACTCCACCTCCCGCTGTGCGCAACCGTCAAACTTTGCGGACTACGGGCCGTTTGAGAACTCCTACTTCTGGTCAACCCAGTACGGTACGGCGACCTTCTACCTCTGGCAATCGCTCTACTGGTTCTGGATATGGTTCCAGTACTCTCCGCCAATCTGGGCGATCGCAGCCTAGAGTCAACCGGGGTTCTGGTGGTTTTGGCAGCAGTCGCTCTACTGGAGTACGGCGATCGCGCTCAGGTAGCCGACGGCGCTAATCCGGGTTCAAACAAACCTGCCTAAAAGCCCCTGTCTTGGCTAACAGTTGTCATAATTGATCAAGCATCACGTTGCAAAAATCCCTGCGGTAACTTTAGAACCAGCAGGGATTTTTAGCGCCTATGTCAGAATAAAGGTCACGCGGTAATCTAACGCTCCTGGCTTGTGATTGAAGTAGAAGTCCACCAGCAACTCCGTGCTTTCCTCCGAGAACAAGGTGAGCCCTACTGGCCCCATCACTTGACGATGGGACGTTTGGTGGCGCGAGCGTTAAGACTTGGTCGTAGTGCCTTGATCCAAGCAGGTGCTCCTTCCGGTAGCCACGGACGCTACCGCCTAAGTTATTTGGTGCCCTTACTCATTTGGCCAGGTTCAGCCGTATTGGCGGTGCCAGAAGAAGTACAGCAACGCCTACTCATGGTTGAGATTCCACGACTTCGGCAGTGGATTCAAACCCATAAACCAATTTTGACTGGCGATCGCTGGCCTGGGCCAGAGTTTCAAGGATTACTCTTAACCACACCCGAAGAGTGGCTCAGCGATCGCTTAACCGATCAAAGTCGCTTTCCTCAAGGCATTCCTACCATCGTGGACGGTGTAGATGATTTGGAAGCTTGGGCGCAGAGCCAATTGACAGCCCGCCTAGAGCTGAGTCACTGGAATGACTTAATGCTGGCTCGTCCTGAGCGAGCAGAAGCCATTCGAGATGTGCGAGTTCAGCTAACGAGAGCTATCTTTCAGCATCCTGCCAATCCCTACGAATGCTACTTGGTTGAGTCAGAAGAACGAGAAATATTGCACGATCTCTTCAGGCAACTCGGCGCTGGGCAAGCTCCAGTTCAGGAGGCAAAGGCATCTGGTGAGCCGTCTAGTCTCGTTACCGAACTGAATCCCCCTGCGGCTTTACCGACTCTGCCTGACGCTTGGAGCTATTTTTGGCAGCGATTGCAGAGCCCTGATCAGCTCATTTGGGCGACGATCGCACGGCAGCACGGGCAATTTTCCTTGCACTGTGGCCCAGTTGATGTTGCCCCCGTCTTAGAGAAAATTTGGCCTCAACAGCCTGTGGTTTTAATTGGTGGTGCGCTCGATTTAGAGGCAGAGGCAACGATTTACCGCCAACGGCTGGGTCTGAAAGATTTAACCTGTCTGAAATTTGCTCCCGATCGCCAAAGTGAGTTAGTTCAGCTTTATTTACCAGATGGGCTCCCGATGCCCAACACACCTCAATTTCAGACAGCGTTGCTCCAGGAAGTGCGAGCTTTGTTGAATATTAGCCTCACTGCTCCAGGCTTAACAGTGCTGATAGTGGGGGATGTACCTTTAAAGGCCCAAGTCGGCTCGGTGTTAGCAGGAGAGTTTGGCTCCAGAGTTCAGGTGGAGAAGACTTGTCTGGATGACAACGGCATCTTAGTCACAGGCTGGGAATTTTGGCGGCAGTACCAGCATGTTTTACCTGCACCGCATCTTTTGGCGATCGCAACCCTACCGATTCCCTCTCTAGAGCACCCGCTGGTGGCAGGTCGAGTAGCTTACTACAAACGCCTGCGGCAAGATTGGTTTCGGCTCTACCTCTTGCCCACGGCGCTGAGTGAATTGCAGCGGGCGATCGCGCCTGTGAGGGAGTGTCAGGGGGTGGTTGCGCTGCTAGATAATCGAGTTTTACATCGCAGCTATGGTCATCAAGTCCTTGCTGCCCTCAGCCCTTTAGCTCGGATCAACTATCTCGATCCAGGCTTGTTTAACCAATCTGACTATTCGGTTTTGGACTAATCCTTTACCCATTCGGGGTAAGAAGATTTGTAGATGCCTCAGCTTTGAAACGCCAACTGGGTCGTATCCTGAGTGTAAAGACTACGATCAAATTATTCGTCAATATTTACCTCTAGAGTCATGGGTGATTCAAAGCGTCGCAAAGAAGCATTGGGAGAAAAATACGGTCAAGAACCGAGTATCCTCTCTAAATTCTCATTTACAAAAAAGCAATCCGAACAATTCGTCAAATGGAGTTCTCAAGGCGCTTGGGTGGGGATTGGACTGCTAGTTGCCTACTGGATAACGGTTCGTTTTATTGGGCCTAGCTTGGGATGGTGGCAAGTTAACTAAGCAATCTTAGTTAGTTCAAACCACGTAATTAATGTGTTTTCAAGCACAATCTTTGTCCATTGATACAGATTGCAAATCAGGACTATATGAATCTCAAATCAATGATTGAGATTGTGTTCAAATTGCAAGCTTTGTATACATTCCGCCTTAAAACTACTTGTAATTTAAGTCAGTCCAAAGGCGGAATCTTATTGTTTGAGCTTGATTCACTATGAAAGAGTTCATCTAACTGTTGTACTGGATACTTCCTCAAATGAAGCCGTCCGTTAACCTGAGCAGGTGATGTTGGGAGCGCAAACTTTACTAAAAGAACTGGGCATTCTGAACAGTAGAGATCCCAACACCTGAAGATTGACTTCTTAGGAAAATCAAAATTCTTAAGAAAGTATAAAAAGGTCTAGAATGAGGTGTGGTGATTGGAGGACGAACGTGTTTCTAAGACTTGCAGAACAACACCGTCAATTTGTCCAGGACTTGGTTATGAGCTTACAAGCCCTGGCTACTGTACTCGAAAATCGAGGCTACCTAGCTTCTTGCTACACCTGTGGTGGGCAAATGAATAGTGCCTCCTTCATGGTGAGCTTGAGAGATAATCATTTAATCCGATTTTTGGTTTCTGACTACGGGATTACCTGGACCGAAATGCGGGACGACCGGGAATTGATGAAGCTAGAGGGTGCTGAAGCCATTAGTCAGTTGCAAGAGTTGGCTAATCTAGTGAAATATCAAATCAAGCCAGCAGAATACCGTCCGACTGTGGCTCAAGAAGTCTAGGACTGCGCGATCGCTTGAGACTTGAGCACAAGA
The DNA here is from genome assembly GCF_014695845.1 of Trichocoleus sp. FACHB-591. Lineage (NCBI taxonomy): Bacteria > Bacillati > Cyanobacteriota > Cyanophyceae > Leptolyngbyales > Trichocoleusaceae > Trichocoleus > Trichocoleus sp. FACHB-591. Next base: position 4,582 of record NZ_JACJPA010000110.1, on the reverse strand, counting down.
ATAACTGGCCTTAACCTTGCAGTCATCGATCAACTGCCAAGCCAAATTAGAGGCATAATTCAGAGTGGCTTCCTACCCCAAGGTTAGCCATGCTGGTATGCAGAAAAGGTGCTGATTTGACATGACAGTTGAAGACTCTGGTTGGCATCATCAATTTGTGGAGACAAACCGCATTCGACTCCATTGTGTGACGCAAGGAGAAGGAGACCTTGTAGTTTTACTGCACGGTTTTCCAGAGTTTTGGTATTCTTGGCGGTACCAAATTCCTGTGTTAGCCCGTCATTTCAAAGTCGTGGTACCTGATCTCAGAGGCTATAACGATTCTGATAAGCCAGAGCATGGCTATGACCTCGATACCCTGAGCGCTGACATCCAGGGGTTGATAGAGAATTTAGGTTATGTCCGGGCGCATGTTGTGGGCCATGATTGGGGCGGAGTAATTGCTTGCCATTTGGCGCAACGTTTTCCTCACTATCTCGATCGCCTAGCAATTTTGAATGCACCTCATCCGCAACGCTTTATCCAAGAGTTAGCGAGTAACTTGGATCAAATGCGGCGAAGCTGGTATTTTTTCGCCTTTCAAGTGCCTGGTTTACCAGAGTGGGTGATTCAGCAAAATCTGAAAAATTTTGTGCAGGATTTCTTCCGAGGGCAGGCCATCCGCAAGGGAGCTTTCACAGCAGAAGACACCCAAATGTATGAAGCAGCTTTAAGCAAACCTGGAGTGCTGGCAGCTGCCCTAAAATATCATCGTCAGCTCTTTTCCTGGCAGAGTTTGTTGCGTAGTTGGCAATCACCTGAGCTAATCACGGTGCCTACCTTGATCTTGTGGGGCGAAGAAGATGCATTATTGGGTTCAAAGCTGACTGAAGGGCTAGAGGCGTTTATGGTAGGACCCTTCAAGCTGAAGTTCGTTCCTCACTGTGGACATTGGATTCAACAAGAAGCACCCCAAACTGTGAACCGGGAGCTTTTGAGCTTTCTGCAACAGTCTTAAGCTTTTTAAGCAGGATGTCTCCGTAAAACTAAGTCTTCCAGAGTTTTCTCTAAAGCCGTGACTAATGAGAACTAAGTAATACTGCGGTTATCTCGGGCTGTTAGGCGTTCTAATCTAGAGACTAAGGTGTAATTTTTACTAAGGGCTGATTCAGCCACGAGGACAATTTTACTAAGCGCGTCTTTAATGCAAAATTCTACTGCTGTGAGAATCAGCACTAAATAGTTAGACCCGATCTGACATGAATTTTGCAGCCTACCTACATTTCGGCTGGTTATATTTCGAACGTCACCTTGTAACTCTATAAGGCGACAGGTTACGTTGTGCGCTGTCTAAATTTCTACAGCCAACTATGATTGATCCACGCTCTTGGGCTGCACAATCCTTGGGAATGATGACCCCTTTCACCGAGGCAGAGTTAGAACAACGTTTAGGCTTATATCGGGTTTTTCTCAAGCTTTATGAGCATCATCGTGATTTGCTCAATGAGATTTTAGAACTGGAGAACTCTGGTAAGAGCCATCCCTATCAAGTCACGCTCCAATATGTTCAGGGGGTGGTGAGTGATGATCAGGTTCATTTAGTAACGAACTTAATTCAAGGAAATACTCAAGCCTTACTTCAGCCACAACAGCTTTGGATTATTGGACGCGATCGCCATGCCGCAATACCAATTCGGGATGAGCGCTTATCTCGGCGTCATGCTGTCATTCAATATGTGGCAGGCCAAGGGTTCTATTTAATCGATCTCGATAGTACTAATGGTTCTTTCATCAATGGTGAACGCATCTGGCACTGCGCCTTGCTCAAAGAAGGCGATCGCGTCCGTCTGGGCAGTTTGACGTTTACATTCTTTATCTGTCATGCGTCTCAGACCTTAGGCTCTGTGCCATCGCAGGTTCTAGAGCAGCTAGCGACACGTTGTACTCACGATGGTGAAGCTAAGATTACAAAGACCGAACCAGAAGCAGAGATTCACTCAGAAAACTGGGAAAAGCCTTTGCCACCCGAAGTACACGAAACCTCCCGCTTTCTGCAATCCCATTGGTCTGACTACGAACCAACAGAGGTTGTTACAGAGCCTATACAAAATCCACCCCAGCCTGCCAGCCTGCTAGAGCAGTTGCTCAGCCAAAAGCCAAAGCTCAGCGACTGCAACTAGAGGCTGCCAAGCGAGATTCTAGGAATATGCGCTAAATCAGTTAGTTTACAACTTGACTGCCATGACTGCGAGGATCATCACCAGCAGGTTTAGTTGGTTTGACTGCTGTGCTAAAAGCTGAAACTTGACCGCTAGCTTGAGCATAAGGCAGTGAAGATCCTGCAACTAGGGCTTCTAAGTTAGCGGCCATGATCGTACGAGGTTGCTCTCCAATGGCGTTGGCAATGGCTTGACCATCCTGGTTGAGGAACACGAAATGGGGAATGCCATCTACCCGATAGTGCAAGACTTCTGGCAGCCACTTCGTGTTGTCTACGTTGAGCATGACAAAGTTAACTTGGCCTTGATATCGCTGCTCTAGAGCATTAATTTCTGGAGCCATCGCCTGGCAACTCGTGCACCAATTGGCGTAGAACTCCATTAAGGTTGGCTTGCCATTTTTGAGGGCTACTTCTAGGGGAGTTGCTTCCTCGGCCAAGCTATTGAGTGAAACTGAGGTGGTTTGAGTTTGCAACCCAAAGAAAACAGCAACGCTCAGAGCGATCGCGACTAGAACAATGAGTAAATTTCGAATGCGGGTACCGACTGTGGAGTTCGGCTTTGCTGGGGAAGTACCAGTAGGATCAGGTAAATTCGCCGCCATTGCAGGATATGTAAGGATTGCTAGATGCTCTTAGTGTAACTGAACCACGCAGGGCAACTGATTGATTAAAAACTTAGGCAGGCTCACCGAACTGCTACAGTGTCAAAATTGGAAGTGAGCAATTTTACGGTCGTCTCAACAGAGCCAAATTTTGTAACCTAAGCTTAGGCGCGAAGTGCAGAGGTAGTTCGCCGCGCTTCCAAGCCCACCGTTACAACTCAATTAAGGGGCATCCTGAAATTGTTGCTGTTGATTTTGTCTTTCAGTTTCAGTCACCGATCGCCCAAGTGAGCTCACTATGTCTTCCAATCCTGCATCTGGAGCCAAACCGACCCCACCGGATCAAGATGAATATGCTGCTTACAGCAACAGTATTGTTGGGGCGGCCATTTTTGACTTAAACGGTCTACCCAAGGAATATTTTACGGCTGGAGAGAGCAGCAATATGAGTTGGGTGCAGACTATTTTTCAAGCCCTTGGCTTGCGATCGCTGCTGATGTCTTCGCTCCAGCTAGAAGGATTCCATCATGCGGTCATTCAAGGGCCTGACTGTTGTGCCGTTGTGGTGAAGCAGCCAGCTCGCTACATGGCTTTGTTAATTCAGCAAGCAGAACCCACCAGCACCATGACGGAGTCCTTTGTGCAGTGGGTACAGCGATTTGAACCAAGCGTTTTGAAAACCCATCCTCGCTTTAGGGCTGCCTAAAAAAGCTGGGTTAGGGTGGTTCCTGGTTTCTAACTCTCTTCCCGAGTGTCGCCACTATTGCTGTTGCCAGGGGAAGAATCATAAAGTGCATCTAAATGCTCACGGGCATCCTCTACAGACATAGAACGCATGACCAGTAGCGGCTCGTTGATCACGTTGCCCGCATCATCTAGAAACTCTGGGTGTGGTACAGGTCGAGGCCGTGAAGTCGCTGCACCATTGCCAGCAGACCATCCGGCAGGAGCATAACTCCGTTGAGATTCCATTCCTAGGGTCAGCATGTTGCGAATTAGATTCGCGATCGCCAAAAACGCCAGAATGGTAAAAGCAATAACGTAAAGCAGGTGCAACATAATTTTGGTCCTCCCAGCCTAATAGCTCACCAGCAAGTTCGCAAATTTTGCTCGAAATGGAACCAAGCTGGAAAGTGGAGCAGACAGCAGTTGGTCCCAGGCAATGTTGAGCTTCATTGCCAATAGTTTCTCAGATTTTTTGCAGCTTAATCTACTCCTTCGTAGCCAGCAGAGCGTTCCAAACGGAAACGGATGGTGGTTTGCCAGCATTCAGTGACAAGCTGATGCCACGGCATCAAGACTGTTGTTTCTACGCCCACCTGACCACCTGTCACCTGAAGCAACATTTGAGTCGTGCGAACTTCCTGTTGCGCCTGCTTGACTCGTGCTAGCAAATCAGCCTGCTTCTCTGCGCCTAAAAATCGAATTTCCTCTGTTTCGAGCAGCACTTGCGATCGCTCAAACCAGTATTGAAAGTCTTCCAATAGCGGTTGTAGAACAGTTTTTAATAAATTCGGTTCAGGCAAGTTGGAACTAAACATGTATGAAAAGAGATTTCTATCTTATTAACCATAATAATCTTAATTTCATTTACGTTTTGTAATATTTTTTGGAATTTCTTTCCTCAGATCTTGCACCAAGGCTTAAAAGGTGGCAGAAAGGGCGTGAAACTAATAGACCGCAAGAACAATGGACATTCTTGCCCACGCCCAAGAACTAATCTATCACTTGCTCGATGGGATGCCGACTCCCTACCAACGTCAAAGCCTGCAAGCTTTGC